>NZ_JBJGZF010000043.1:0-515 GCF_054050375.1 Geodermatophilus sp. SYSU D00879 | reverse complement strand
AGAACCGAGAGCTAGCACTCTCGATGTCATCAACCAAAGGAATCCCCCCGCGCCCGAAGACGCGGACGGGGGTTTGTTACTTGGCACTGACTTTCGGCACGCTGTTGAGTTCTCAAGGAGCGGACGCGCTCGTACTCCGGCCCTTTCCAGGCCCTCGTTCGAGGCGGTGACCCCACTCTAGCACCGGCTCCGCAACAGTCCGGCCCCCAGGCCGGCCCGGCGGTTTCCCGCGCCTTCCGGCCCGGTCCGTTCTCGCTCGGTGTAGAAAGAACCATACACGCCCCCAGAGGGACTCTGCAGGGGGGGTCTCCGGTGTCCCTCTCGGCCGTCGTGGGCCGCGGTGGACACAGGTGAGAACGGCTCGGCGGGTGCGGCCATTCCCGCCGAGCCGTCGCCGGCTCAGGCCACGCCGGCCGGGCGGAACTGGACGCTCACGCGTGGCCCGACGGGCCTGCTGGTCTTGGGGATGCAGTGCTCCCAGGTGCGCTGGCAGGAGCCACCCATCACCACCAGGT
>NZ_JBJGZF010000042.1:0-761 GCF_054050375.1 Geodermatophilus sp. SYSU D00879 | reverse complement strand
CGGGCCCGGACGCGGGTGCGCGTCCGGGCCCGGCGGGGGTCAGACGTTGACGCCGAAGTCCTGCGCGATGCCGCGCAGGCCGGAGGCGTAGCCCTGGCCGACCGCACGGAACTTCCAGTCGGGGCCGTTGCGGTAGAGCTCGCCGAACACCATGGCGGTCTCGACCGAGGCGTCCTCGGTGAGGTCGTAGCGGGCGATCTCCTGGCCGTTGGCCTGGTTGACGATGCGGATGAACGCGTTGCGCACCGCGCCGAAGTTCTGCTTCCGGTTGTCGGCGTCGTAGATCGACACCGGGAAGACGATCTTGTCGCAGGTCGGCGGCACGCCGGCCAGGTTGACCTGGATGACCTCGTCGTCGCCCTCGCCCTGGCCGGTGAGGTTGTCACCGACGTGCACGACGGAGCCGTCGGGGCTGCGCAGGTTGTTGAAGAAGACGAAGCCCGAGTCGTCGGGGGTGACCTTGCCGTTGGCGTCGAGCATGATCGCCGACGCGTCGAGGTCGAAGTCGCCCCCGGAGAACGTGTTGACGTCCCAGCCGAGGCCGACGTTCACCGCGGTCAGGCCCGGCGCCTCCTTGGTCAGCGAGACGTTCCCGCCCTTGGAGAGGCTGACACCCATCAGTTGGACTCCCATGTCACCGTCGGGGAGCGCAGCGGCGGTCGCCGCTGCACTGGACACCGGATGGACCGGCGCCGCCGGGGGACGCGGGCGGTGTGCCCGGCGCGTCCCCCGGCACCGGGGGGGGGGGGGGGGGGGGGGGG
>NZ_JBJGZF010000040.1:0-3197 GCF_054050375.1 Geodermatophilus sp. SYSU D00879 | reverse complement strand
CCCCCCCCCCCCCCCCCCCCCCCCCCCCCCCCCCCCCCCCCCCCCCCCCCCCCCCCCCCCCCCCCCCCCCCCCCCCCCCCCCCCCCCCCCCCCCCCCCCCCCACGGCGACGTGCCAGGGCTGGTCGGGCACCGCGCCGAGCAGGGCGGCGAGGGTGTCGTCGTCCGGGCGGCGGTCGACGCCGGGCAGCGGCGCGGGGGTGCGCCGGTCGCCGGGGAAGACCGCACCGTGCTCGAACAGGGCGACGTCGCGCCGGCCGCGGGAGAGGTTGCGCGCCAGCGTCGCGAGCAGGCCGGGCAGCAGCGTGGTGCGCAGCGCCGGCTCCTCCTCCGACAGCGGGTTGCGCACGAGCACGACCCGGCGGCGCGGGTCGTCCTCGGCGAGGCCGAGCGCGTCCAGCGCCGGGGCGCCGACGAACGGGTAGGACGGTGCCTCGACGTAGCCGGCCTCGGCCAGCGCGCGGCCGACCGTGCGGCGGCGGCGCTGGGTCTCGGTGAGCCCGCGGCCGGGCGGGGCGGTGGGCAGCACCGAGGGGACGTCGTCGTAGCCGGCCAGGCGGACGACCTCCTCGACGAGGTCGGCCGGGTCGGTGAGGTCCGGGCGCCAGGACGGCGGGGTGACGGTCAGCGAGCCGCCGTCGGCCTCCACCGCGCAGCCGACCGCGCCGAGCAGCTCGACCACCTGGGCCGGCGAGTACGGCACGCCGGAGACCCGGCCGGGCTTCGCGGCGTCCAGCGCGATCGACGGGCGGGGGGCGCGGGTGTCGACGTCGACCAGCGCACCGACGACCCGCGCGCCGCCGTGCTCGGCGAGCAGCTGCGCGGCGCGGGCCAGCGCGGCGACGGTCATCTCCGGGTCGACGCCGCGCTCGAAGCGGCGCGCGGCCTCGCTCGGCAGCCGGTGCCGGCGGGCGGTGCGCGCGACGCCGGTGGGCTCCCAGTGCGCCGCCTCGAGCAGCACGGCCGTGGTGCCGTCGCCGATCTCGGTCGAGGCGCCGCCCATGACCGCGGCCAGCCCGATCGGGCCGGTGTCGTCGGTGATGAGCAGGTCGTCGTCGGACAGCTGCCGGTCGGCGCCGTCGAGGGTGGTCAGCCGCTCGCCCTCGCGGGCCCGGCGGACGACGATCGGGCCGGTCACCGCGTCCCGGTCGAAGGCGTGCATCGGCTGGCCGAGCTCGAGCATCACGTAGTTGGTGACGTCGACGGCCAGCGAGATGGAGCGGATGCCGGACTGGGCGAGCCGGCGGCGCATCCACCACGGGCTGGGCGCGGTCGGGTCCAGGCCCTCCAGGGCGATCATCGAGAACCGGTCGCAGCGGTCGGCGTCGGCGACGGTCACCTCCCATGCCGGCTCCCCGGACCAGGCGGGGACCTCCGCCGCGCCCGGGTCGCGCCACGCGACGCCCAGGCCGGTGCCCATCTCCCGCGCGACGCCGCGCATCGCCAGGCAGTAGCCGCGGTCGGGGGTCACGTTGAGCTCGACGACGACATCGTCGAGGCCCACGACGGGGCGGGCGTCGGCGCCGGGCTCGAAGCCCTCGCCCAGCACCAGGATCCCGGCGTGGTCCTCGCCGATGCCGAGCTCGCGGACCGAGCAGATCATCCCGTCGGAGACGTGGTCGTAGGTCTTCCGCGCGGCGATCTCGAACCCGCCGGGCAGCACGGCGCCGGGCAGCGCGACGACGACGGTGTCCCCCACCGCGAAGTTGCTCGCGCCGCAGACGATCCCGCGCGGGGTGCCCTCGCCGACGTCGACCTGGCACCACCGGATCGGCTTCTTGAAGCCGGTGAGCTCCTCGATTTCCAGCACCCGGCCGACCACCAGCGGGCCGGTGACCTCGGCCGGGGTGTGGATCTCCTCCACCTCGAGGCCCAGCCGGACGAAGGCGGCGTCGAGGTCCTCGACGGTGGTCCCGGCGGGGACGTCGACGTACTCGGCCAGCCAGCCGACGGGGACCCGCATCTAGAGCTCCACTCCGAACGCACTCGTGAACCGGACGTCGCCCTCGACGATGTCGCGCATGTCGCCGACGCCCGAGCGGAACTGCAGCGCCCGCTCGATGCCCATGCCGAAGGCGAAGCCGCTGTACTCCTCGGGGTCGACCCCGCAGGCGACGAGCACCCGCGGGTTGACCATCCCGCAGCCGCCCCACTCGACCCAGCGGGGGCCGTCGCGGTGCTCGGGGAACCAGACGTCGAACTCCGCCGAGGGCTCGGTGAAGGGGAAGTACGACGGCCGCCAGCGGGTCACCGCCTCGGGGCCGAACAGCGCCCGCGCGAGGTGGTCGAGGGTGCCGCGCAGGTGCGCCATCGTCAGCCCGCGGTCGACGGCCAGGCCCTCGACCTGGTGGAAGACCGGGGTGTGCGTCGCGTCGAGCTCGTCGGTGCGGTAGACCCGCCCGGGCGCGACGACGTACACCGGCGGCGTCCGGGACAGCAGCGTGCGGGCCTGCACCGGGCTGGTGTGCGTGCGCAGCACCAGACCGGAGTCCTCGGGGGCGACGAACAGGGTGTCCATCATCGTGCGGGCCGGGTGGTCGCGGCCGATGTTGAGCGCGTCGAAGTTCAGCCACTCGGCCTCGAGCTCGGGGCCCTCGGCCACCTCGTAGCCCATGCCGACGAACACGTCGGCGATCCGCTCCTGCAGCGTGGTCAGCGGGTGGCGGGCGCCGCGCGGCGTGCGGTCCCAGGGGAGGGTGACGTCGACCCGCTCCTCGGCCAGCGCCCGGGCGTCGCGCTCGGCCTCGAGCTCGGCCCGGCGCGCCTCGTAGGCCTCGGTGACGGCGACCCGCGCGGCGTTCACCCGCTTGCCGGCGTCGGCGCGGGCGGCCGGCGGCAACGCGCCGAGCTCGCGGCGGGCCAGCGGCACGGGCGCGCGGTCACCGAGGTGGGCCGGGCGCACGGCGGCCAGCGCCTCGAGGTCGCCCGCTCCCGCGAAGGCCTCGCGGGCCGCGGCGACGGCGGCGTCGAGGGCCTCGGCGGACAGGGCCGCGACCTGCTTGGGGTCGTAGGGGTCGTTGGCGCCGGACACGGGAGGCCATTCTGCCCGCCGCCCCGTGTCCCCCGCCCCCGGGTTCTCGGCCGGCACCCTCCGGGGCGTGTTCGCGCGGTCTTGGACGCCCCGGCACCCCCGGGGGGGGGTGTTAGCGCCCTATCCAACCCGGCGGGGGCGGCGGGGGGGCCGGGGGCACCATAAGCG
>NZ_JBJGZF010000039.1:0-8891 GCF_054050375.1 Geodermatophilus sp. SYSU D00879 | reverse complement strand
CCCCCCCCCCCCCCCCCCCCCCCCCCCCCCCCCCCCCCCCCCCCCCCCCCCCCCCCCCCCCCCCCCCCCCCCCCCCCCCCCCCCCCCCCCCCCCCCCCCCCCCCCCCCCCCCCCCCCCCCCCCCACCGCGCTCAGAGGTGGGCGATCAGGTTCCGGAAGAACACCGCGCCCCGGTGCAGGGCGGCCACGCTGATCCGCTCGTCGGCGGCGTGCAGCGCGTCGAGCTCCCCGCGGGACAGGTCGAAGGGCATGAACCGGTAGACGCTGTCGCTGATCTGCGCGAAGTGCCGGGCGTCGCTGGCCTGCACCATGAGGTACGGCGCGACGACGGCCTGCGGGTACACCGCCCGCACCGCCGCCCCGAGCGCCGCGTACGCCTCGTTGTCGGTCCGCGAGACCGGTGAGGGGTCGTCGCCGGAGAGCACCCGGATCTCCACGCTGTCGTCGGCGACGACCCGGCGCAGCCGCTCGACCGTCGACCGCACGGTCTCGCCCAGGGCGATCCGGATGTTCAGGTGCGCCCGCGCCCGGGTGGCCAGCACGTTGCGCGCGCCGCTGCCCTCGAGCTCGGTGACCGCGACCGTGGTCCGCACCATCGCGGCGGCCTCCCGGCCGGCCCGGGCCAGCGCCGCGGCGAGCAGCGGCCGCAGCGGGCGGGCGTGCGCGAACAGCGCACGGGAGGGGCCGGGGGCGTGCCGGCCGGCGGCGTCGACCATCCCGAGCACGACGTCGGGCAGCCGGGCCGGGAAGGGCGAGGCGTCCAGCCGCAGGACGGCGCGTGCGAGGCGGGCCGGGGCGCCGTTCGGCGTCGGCGAGGACGCGTGCCCGCCCGGGTCGGTGGTGACCAGCTCGCAGTCCAGCACCCCCTTCTCGGCCAGCCCGACGGCGGCGATCTGTCCCGGCACGCCCGGGAAGACGCCGGTCACCACCGCGCCGCCCTCGTCGACGACCGCCCACGGCGTGATGCCCCGCTCGCGGAACACCTGCACCGCCTGCGGGGCGCCGACCCCGAGGACCTCCTCGTCGTTGCCGGAGAAGACGAACACGTCCCGCGCCGGCGTGTGCCCCGCCGCGACCAGCGACTCGACCGCCTCGAGGACCGCGACCAGCGCGCCCTTGTCGTCGACGGCGCCCCGGCCGTGCACGACGCCGTCCTCGACAGCGCCGGAGAACGGGTCGCGGGTCCACGCCTGGCCGGTGACCGGGACGACGTCGTGGTGGGCCATGAGCACCAGCGGCGGCCGGTCGGTGCCGCTCGGCCAGCGGTAGAGCAGCGAGCCGCCGGGGAGGATCTCCCGCTCGAGCACCCGGTGCGTGTGCGGGTACAGCTCGCCCAGGCGGTCCCGGAACCGCTGGAACACCGCGCGGTCGGCGTCGCCGGGGTCGCGCGTGGAGACGGTGGGAATGCGGATCAGCTCGGCCAGGCGGGCCGCGGCGGCGTCGGCGTCGAGGCCGGCGGCGTCCGCGGGCGGGACGGGCGTGTCCGCCGGCCGGAAGCGGGCGACCCGCCGCGCGACCGCGGCGACCCCCGCGGCGGCCGGGGCGAGCAGCAGCGGCGCGGTCCTCATCCGGCCTCCCTCCGTCCGGGCCCCGGGAGGAGGCCCGCCAGGGCACCGTACGGACGCCCCGGGCGGCTAGGGGAGGGGCTCCCGCCGGACGGGGCAGGACATGCACCGCGGGCCGCCGCGGCCGCTGCCGAGCTCCGAGCCCGCGATCCGCACCACCTCGATGCCGGCCGCCTCGAGCGCGGCGTTGGTGACGGTGTTGCGCTCGTAGGCCACCGCCAGCCGCGGGGCCAGCGCGAGGGTGTTGTTGCCGTCGTCCCACTGCTCGCGCTCGGCGGTGACCGGGTCCAGGCCGGTGTCGATCACCCGCAGCCGGTCGATGCCCATCGCCTCGGCCGCGGCGACGACGAACGGCGCGGGGCCGCGGACGACGAGGTCGGTGGTGTCGGCGTCGTCGGGCGGGGTGTCGGCGGTGACCGTCCAGGCGACCAGGGTGTCCGCCACCGCGGGGTACATGACCATCGCGTCGACGTCGACCATCGTGGCGATGGTGTCCAGGTGCATGGTCGCCCGCTCCTGGGCGATCGGGACGACGAGCACCGTGTGCGCCAGCCCCCGCGCGAACACCCGGCGGGCGAGCCGCTCGGCGCCGCCGGGCGTCGTCCGCTCGCCCACGCCCACGGCCACCACGCCGGCGGCCAGCAGCAGGACGTCGCCGCCCTCGAGGTGCTCCAGCGAGGAGTCGTAGAGCTGCTCGGCGCCGGCGAAGCGCGGGTGGTACGTGGCGATGGCCCGGAGGATCGTGCTCTCCCGGTGCCGGGCCGGCATCGCCAGCGACGTGACGGCGACCTGGTCGCCCACCCACACCGACGAGTCCCGCGTGAACAGCAGGTTGGGCAGCGGCGGGACGACGAAGTCGTGCCGGTCCATCAGCTCGTAGGCCAGCCCCCGCCCGCCGCGCATCTCGTGGTGCGCCAGCCCGGCCATGAGCGCGCCGGCCAGGTCCTCGGCCGCGAGGCCGGACAGGTGGCCGGCGGCGGTGCGCTGGAGGGTGGCGCCCAGGCGCGGGTCGTCGACGGCGGCGGCCACCAGCTCCTCGCGCGCCGTCGGGTGGTCCAGGACGTCGGTCAGCAGCCGGTCCAGGTAGAGCACCTCGACGCCGCGGTCGGTGAGCGCGGCGGCGAACGCGTCGTGCTCCTCCTGCGCGCGGGCCACCCACGGCACGCCGTCGAAGAGCAGCTGGTCGTTGTTGCGCGGCGTGAGCCGGCGCAGCTCGGCGCCCGGCCGGTGCAGGACCACCGTCCGCAGGGGGCCGACCTCGCTGGTCACGCCGAGGGGACTGGGGGCCGCGGTGGTCACGGGGGGAGAGGCTGGCACAGTGGCCGGGCCGGCGCACGGCACCCCACAGGAGGAGGCACCACGTGGACCTGTTCGACCTCACCGGGAAGGTCGCCGTCGTCACCGGCGGCACCCGCGGCATCGGCCTGATGATGGCGCGCGGCCTGCTGCAGGCCGGGGCCTCGGTCTACGTCAGCTCGCGCAAGCCCGAGGCCGGTGAGCAGGCGGTGGTGGAGCTGTCGGAGTTCGGGAAGGTGGAGTCGATCCCCGCCGACATCAGCACCGAGGCCGAGTGCGTCCGGCTGGCCGAGGAGGTCGGCCGCCGCGAGGAGCGGGTGCACGTGCTGGTCAACAACGCCGGCGCCACCTGGGGCGAGCCGCTCGAGACCTTCCCCGCCTCGGCGTGGGACAAGGTCCTCGACCTCAACGTCAAGGCGCCGTTCTTCCTGACCCGGGCGATGCTGCCGCTGCTCGAGGCCGCGGCCACCGACGACGACCCGGCCCGCGTGGTCAACGTCGGCAGCATCGACGGGCTGCACGTGCCGGTCCTGCCGACCTACTCGTACTCCTCCAGCAAGGCCGCGGTGCACCAGCTCACCCGGCACCTGGCCAAGGAGCTCGGGCCGCGGCGGATCACCGTGAACGCCGTCGCGCCGGGGCCGTTCGAGTCGAAGATGATGGCCGCCACCCTGGCCGCCCGCGGCGACGAGATCGCCGCCAGCTCGCCGCTGGGCCGCATCGGCCGCCCCGACGACATGGCCGGCGTCGTCGTCTACCTGGCCAGCCGGGCCGGGGCGTACGTGACCGGCGCCGTCATCCCCGTCGACGGCGGCCGGGCGACCACCCTCTGACTCAGGCGGAGCGCGGCGCCGGCCGGTCGGACCGCCGGCGCCGCGGCGGCCGGTGCGCCCCCTCGGCGGGCACCCGCGCGAGGTGGGACTCGGCCAGCGCCACCTGGTGCGGGCAGCCGACCCTCCGGCCCTGCTCGCGGGCGCCGGTCCACCAGCCGCGGGCGGCCACCGTGTCGCCGGTGCGCTCGGCGATCCGGCCCAGCAGCTCGTCGTAGGCGCCCAGGCTGAACGCCGGCGTGCCCAGCACCGCCTGCCGCCCGCGGAAGGGCATGAGCTGCACGGTGGCCATGGTCAGCTCGGGCTCGTCGCCCAGGTGCAGCGCCGCCTCGGCCTGCAGCAGCACCGCGGCGTCGCTGGCCCAGTCGCGGATCTGGGTGCGGCCCCAGCGGGCGCGCAGCCGCCGGGCCACGTCGAGGTCGCCGGACTCCGCGGCGGCCACCACCGCCATGAGCTGCAGCAGCGGGTTGCCCTCGTCGCCGGTCTCCACCAGCAGGTCGATCGCCTCGGGCAGCCGGTGGTCGCCGCGGCGCAGCGCGAACACGTGCGCGGCGTAGGCGTGCCGCGCGTGCGGCGTCACCCGGCGGTAGAGCTCGTGCGCCTCGGTGGTCAGCTCCTCGGCGCGGGCGGCGTCGCCGGCCAGCCAGGCCGCGCCGGCCTGCTGCCACAGCACGTGCGGGCGCACCTCCGGGCCGGACAGCGAGAACGCCAGCCGCCGCCCGGCCTCCAGGTCGGCGTCGAAGCCCGCGCGGTCGGTGAGGTGCAGCCGGATCGCCGCGCGGTGCAGCCGGGCGTAGAACTCGGTGCGCCGCGGCAGCCCGCGCCCGGCCAGGGCCAGCGCCTCGTCGGTCGCGGCCAGCCGCAGCTCGGCGGCGCCGGGCCGGCCCCACACCGCGAGCGAGTAGTTGTTCAGCGTCCGGCCGAGCAGCTCCGGGTCGCCGACGCCGCGGGCCAGCGCCACCGCCCGCTCGGCGTACCGCACGCCGCGCTGCAGGTCCTCGCTGAAGGCCAGCTCGACGCCGAGGGTGCCCAGCAGCCGCGCGGTCAGCCGGTCCCGCTCGGCCTCGGTCGCGTCCGGGGCGATCTCGTCGCGGTGCTCGAGCAGGTCCTCCAGCAGGGCGACCATGTCGACGTCGACGACGCCGTGCGGCCGCCAGTTCCACAGCGTGACCTCGCCCCAGACCGCGGCGGACTCCAGCTGGCAGCGCGGGTCGCCGAGCTCGCGGGCCAGCGCGATCGCCTCGCCGACCACCTGGTGGGCCTCGGTGCGCTCGCCGCTGCGCAGCAGGTCGTTGCCCAGCGCGGTGAGCAGGTCGTGCCGGGTGCGGACCGCGCCGGGCTGCGCCGGGTCGACCAGCCGCAGCGCGCGGCGGGTGTGCACCGCGGCCTCGCCGTCGGCCAGGCGGGCGCGGGCGTTGGCCGCCGCGGCGGTCGACCACCGCAGCCCGGGCGCGGGGCCGGCCACCGGCGCGGCCTCGACGAAGTGGTGCGCCAGCCGCTCGACCAGGGCGTCGTCGGGGCGGCTGCCGGCCACCTGCCGCTCCAGCGCCTCGCCGAGCCGGGCGTGCAGCCGGGCGCGGCGCAGCGCGGGGAGGTCGTCGGCGAGGACCTCCTGCACCAGCGCGTGGGTGAACCGCCAGCTCCACGGGGTGCCGCCCTCGACGACCAGGCCGGCGGCGACCGCGGCGTCCAGGGCCGCCAGCGCGTCCTCGGCCGGCTCCCCGGCCGCCTCGAGCAGGTCGAGGGTCACCTCGCGGCCGGCGACGGCGGCCAGCTCCAGCACCGGGCGAGCGCCGGCGGGCAGCCGGGCCAGGCGGGTCCGGAGCACCTCGCCCACCGACGGCGGCACCGGCACCGCGTGCAGGTCGCGGCCGCCGCGCATCCAGCGGGACAGCTCGACGACGAAGAACGGGTTGCCCGCCGTGCGGTCGTGGACCGTGGCGGCCAGGCCCGGGTCGCCGGCCGAGCCCAGCTGCGCGGCCAGCAGCGAGCCGACGTCCTCGGCGTCGAGGCCCTGCAGGGTGATCGTGGTGGCGGCCGGCTCGCGGGCCAGCCGGGCCAGGCAGTCGGCGACGGCCTCGGGCAGGTCCTCCCCGACGCTGCGCACGGTGACGACGACCAGCAGCGGCACCCGCGGCAGGTGCCGGACCAGCAGGGTCAGCAGCTGCACCGACGTCGTGTCGGCGCCCTGCAGGTCGTCGAGGACGACCATCGCCGGCCGCTGACGAGCGGCGGCGGCGAGCCGGCCGCGCAGCTCCTGGAACAGCCGGAACCGGGCGGCGTCGGCGTCGTCGCCGTCGTCCCCGGCGGGCGCGGGCGGCTCCTGGCCCAGCTGCTCGAGCGCCTGGGTCCACGGCCACAGCGCGGGCGCGCCGGCGTCGTCGGCGCAGCGGCTCTCGGCGACCGCCCACCCCGCGGCCCGGATCGTGTCCGCGACGGCCTCGGCCAGCCGGGTCTTGCCGATGCCGGCCTCGCCGGCCAGCACGACGACGGCGGGCCGCCCGGCGGCGACCTGCTCGGCGGCCGCCCGCAGCCGGGCCAGCTCGGCGCGGCGGCCGACCAGCGTCTCGTCGCCGGGGACGGCCAGCGGGGTGGGCGCCGGCGGCGGGACCACCGACAGCACGGGCCGGGGCACCCGCGAGGTGAGCTTGGGGTCCTGCCGGAGCACGGCCTGCTCGAGGTCGCGCAGCTCCGGGCCGGGGTCGATGCCGAGCTCGTCGCGCAGCAGCTCGGTGCAGCGGCGCAGGGCGTCGAGGGCGTCGGCCTGCCGGTCGGCGGCGTAGAGGGCGGTGACCAGCCGGGCCCACAGCCGCTCCCGCAGCGGGTGCTCGGCGACCAGGCGCTGCAGGTCGGCGACGGCGGCGTCGGCGCGGCCGGTGGCCAGCAGGGCGTCGCAGCGGCGCTCGCGGGCGCGCACGTGCAGCTCGGTGAGGCGCAGCCGGTCGGTGGCCGCTCCCGGCCCGTCGCCCAGCTCGGCCAGCGGCTCGCCCCGCCACAGCTCCAGCGCGCGGTCCAGCGCGGCCACCCCGCCGGCCGGGTCGCCGGCCTCGACGGCGCGGTCCCCCTCCTCGACCAGGCGGGCGAAGCGGAGGCTGTCGAGGTCCTCCGCGCCGACCTGCACCAGGTAGCCCGGCGCGCGGGTCAGCAGCACCGTCGGCGCCTCGCGCGGCCCGCGCTGGGGCTCGAGCACCCGGCGCAGGTGCGAGACGTAGGCCTGCAGGGTGCCGGTGACCGTGGGCGGCGGCTCGTCGCCCCACAGCGTGGTGACGATGCGGTCGACGGGGACCACCCGGCCGGCCTCGGCCAGCAGCAGGGTCAGCAGTGCGCGGGGCTTGGCGCCGCCGACGTCGACGGGGCGGTCGTCGGGTCCGGTGACCTCGAGGGGGCCGAGGACGCGGAACCGCACGGTCGGGCATCGTGACAGGTCGCGGGCCGTCTGGGGAGGGGTCCGCGCGCCTCAAGTGCGGCGCAAGTGGCGGTCAAGGCGGGGCGGCCACGGTCGTCCCGGCCGATCCCCCTGCCCCCGAGGACCCGACATGAGCCTGACCGAGACCCCCGCCGCCGCCCCGCTACCCCGCACGCCGCTCGACGACGCCTCGCCCGCCCCCCTCGACCCCGCCGCCGTCGCGGACCTGCGCGGCCGGGTCCACGGGCCGGTCTACGTCGCCGGCGACGACGGCATGGCGGCCGAGGTCGCGGCGTGGAACCTCGCCGTCACCCACACGCCCGCCGTCGCGGTCGGCGCCACCTGCGCGGCCGACGTCGCCGCCGCCGTCTCCTTCGCCGCCGCGCACGGCCTGCCGGTCGCCGTCCAGGCCACCGGCCACGGCCCGGTCCGCAACGCCGACGGCGCGCTGATGATCACCACCCGCCGCATGCAGGGCGTCGCCGTCGACCCGGCGCGCCGCACCGCGCGGGTCGAGGCGGGCGTCAAGTGGCAGAAGGTCATGGCGGCCGCCGCCGAGCACGGGCTGGTCGGGCTGTGCGGCTCGTCGTCCGACGTCGGGGTGGTCGGCTACACCCTCGGCGGCGGGCACGGGTCGCTGGGCCGCAAGCACGGGTTCGCCGCCGACGCCGTCGTGAGCGTGGAGATCGTCACCGCCGACGGCGTGCTGCGCACCCTCCGCGCCGAGACCGAGCCCGAGCTGTTCTGGGCGGTGCGCGGCGGCAAGGGCAACTTCGGCGTCGTCACCGCGCTGGAGTTCGAGCTGTTCCCCGTGCCCGCGCTGGTCGCCGGCGGGCTGTTCTTCGCCGGCCGGGACGCCGCCGCGGTGCTGCACGCCTACCGCGCCTGGGCGCCGACGCTGCCCGAGGAGGTCAGCACCTCGGTCGCCGTGCTGCGGCTGCCGCCGCTGGAGGAGCTGCCGCCGCCGCTGCGCGGGCAGACCGTCGTCCACCTGCGCTACGTCTACGCCGGCGAGGACCCCGCGCTCGGGACCGCGCTGGTCGCGCCGATGGAGGCCGCGGGTGAGGTGCTGCTCGGCGGCGTCGGGCCCATGCCGACGACGGCGCTGGACGCGGTGCACATGGACCCGACCGACCCGATGCCCGGCTGGGAGAAGGGGATGTTGCTCGCCGAGCTCACCGAGGAGACCGTGGACGCGTTCCTCGCCGCCGCCGGCCCCGACGTGCAGGTGCCGCTGGTCATGGCCGAGATCCGCCAGATGGGCGGGGCGCTGGCCCGCCCGGCGCGGGTGCCCGACGCCGTCCCGGGGCGCGGTGCCGCCTGGTCGGTGTTCGTGATCGGCCCGATGGTGCCGGAGTTGGCCGAGGTGGTGCCCGCGGTCGGCCGCGGCGTGCTCACCGCGCTGGCGCCGTGGGCCGCGCCCGGCGCGATGGTCAACTTCCTCGGCGACGTCAGCGGCCCCGAGGAGGTCCTCGCCGCGTGGGACCCGGCCTCGGCCGAGCGGCTGCTGGCCGTCAAGCGGGCGGTCGACCCCGACGACGTCTTCTCCACCGGGTACGCGCTGCGGGGCCGGGGTGCCTGAGCAGTCCACCCGGCCCCGGCCGCCGGCCTGGCTGCGGCGGCGGATGGGGATCCCCCCGGCCCTGCCCCCGCCGGGCTGGACCCCGCCGGATGCGAGCACGATCAGGTGAGCTGATCCTGCGGCGGGGGGGGGGGGGGGGGCGGGGGGGGGCGGGCGGCGGGGGGGGGGGGGGGGGGGGTGTGGAGGCCGGGGGGGGGGCGGGGGGGGCGGGG
>NZ_JBJGZF010000038.1:0-11204 GCF_054050375.1 Geodermatophilus sp. SYSU D00879 | reverse complement strand
CCCCCCCCCCCCCCCCCCCCCCCCCCCCCCCCCCCCCCGCGCCCCCCCCCCCCCCCCCCCCCCCCCCCCCCCCCCCCCCCCCCCCCCCCCCCCCCCCCCCCCGCCGCGCGGCTGGTGGGGCCCGGGCCGGGCCGCGGGCTGGGCCGACGCCGTGCAGGCCGCCCGGCTGGTGGCCGCCGCCGCGGGTGTCGAGCTGTTCGTCCGCCCCGGCGAGCAGGCGCCCTGGCACCCCGGCCGCTGCGCCGAGCTCGTGGTCGACGACCGGGTGGTCGGGTACGCCGGCGAGCTGCACCCGCGGGTGTGCGCCGCGCTGGACCTGCCGGCCCGCACCTCGGTCATGGAGCTCGACGTCGACGCGTTCCCGCCGGCGCCCGTCCCGGTCGGGCCGCGCATCTCCACGTTCCCGCCGGTCTTCCTCGACCTGGCCTTCGTCGTGCCCGACGACATCACCGCCGCGCACGTCGAGTCGCTGGTCCGCGGGGGCGCGGGCGAGCTGTTCGAGGCGGTGCGCCTGTTCGACGTGTACTCCGGCCCGCCGGTCCCGGCCGGGTCGCGGTCGCTGGCGTACTCCCTGGTGCTGCGCGCGCCGGACCGCACGCTGACCGCCGAGGACGTCGCCCGGGTGCGCGAGGGCATCGTCGCCGTGGTCGAGCTGCAGGGCATCAGCCTGCGCAGCGGCGACTGATGGCGGACCTCACCGGCCTGGTCGCGCTCGTCACCGGGGCGTCGGCGGGCATCGGCCGGCACCTGGTCGAGGGGCTGGCCGCCCGCGGGGCCGCGGTCGCCGGCATCGCCCGCGGGCCCGAGCGGCTGCGGACGGCGATGGCCGAGGTCGCCGCCGCCACCGGCGCCCGCACCCTCGCGCTGCCCGCCGACGTCACCGACCGCACCGCCGTCGACGCCGCCGTCGGCGAGGTGGTCCGCGAGCTCGGGCCGGTCGGGCTGCTGGTGAACAACGCCGGCCTCATCGACGCCGCCGAGGTGCCGCTGTGGGAGGCCGACCCCGACCAGTGGTGGCAGGTCGTGGAGAGCCAGGTGCGCGGGCCGTTCCTCGTCGCCCGCGCCGTGCTGCCCGGGATGGTCGCCGTCGGCGGCGGCCGGGTGGTCGACCTGGCCAGCGGGATCGGCACCCGCGTCAACCCGCACTACAGCGCGTACTCGGCGGGCAAGACCGCGCAGATGCGCATCACCGAGGCGATCGACCTGGCCGGCGCCGCGCACGGTGTGCGGGCGTTCGACCTGGCGCCGGGCGTCGTCGACACCGCGATGACCCGCGCCATGCCGATGCACGAGGGCCGCACCGAGTGGACCCGGCCCGAGGACGTCGTCGACCTGGTGGTGGCGATCGCCGCCGGGGAGCTGGACCAGTGGTCGGGGCGGTTCTTCCGCGCCGGCGTCGACGACCTCGACACCCTCCGCGCCACCACGCCGTCCGACGACGCCCGGCGGCTGCGGCTGCTCCCGTACGGCGACGGCGACCCGCTGGCCTGACCTCCCCCGTCGGTGCGCGCTCGTGCTCTGCCCCCCGATCGGGGGCAGAGCACGAGCGCGCGCGGAGGCGCCTCAGGACCCGCCATGAAAAGTCATGCACGGTCCTGTATGGTCATGCATCGTGAACACAGGGCAGACGTGGACGGTCGGGGTCACCGGCGCCACCGGGTACGCGGGGGGAGAGGTGTGCCGGCTGCTGGCCGGGCACCCGCACCTCCGCCTGGCCGGGGTGCACGCGAACAGCAGCGCCGGCCGACGCCTGGGTGAGCTGCAGCCGCACCTGCTGCCCTTCGCCGACCTCGAGGTCCGGCCGAGCGCGCCCGAGGACCTCACCGGCTACGACGTCGTCGTCCTCGCGCTCCCGCACGGGGAGTCGGCCGCGATCGCCGCGCAGCTGTCCCCGGACACGCTGGTCGTCGACTGCGGCGCCGACCACCGGCTGCAGGACCCGGCCGCCTGGGCCCGCTGGTACGGCGGCGAGCACGCCGGGTCGTGGCCCTACGGCCTGCCCGAGCTGCCCGGTCAGCGGGAGAAGCTGGCCGGCGCCCGGCGGATCGCCGTCCCCGGCTGCTACCCCACCTCGGTCACCCTCGCGATGGCCCCGGCGCTCGCCGCCGGGCTGGTCGAGCCGGACGTCGTCGTGGTCGCCGCCTCCGGCACCTCCGGCGCGGGCAAGGCGGCCAAGCCGCACCTGCTCGGCAGCGAGGTGATGGGCTCGGTCAGCGCCTACGGCGTCGGCGGCGTCCACCGGCACACCCCCGAGATGGCCCAGACGCTGGGTGCGGCCGCCGGGGAGCCGGTGCGGATCAGCTTCACCCCGACCCTGGTGCCGATGAGCCGGGGCATCCTCGCCACCTGCTCGGCGCCGCTGCGGCCCGGGACCGACGCCGACGCCGCGCGGGCCGCCTACCAGAAGGCCTACGCCGACGAGCCGTTCGTGCACCTGCTGCCCGAGGGCCAGTGGCCGACGACGGCGCAGGTGCTCGGCGCCAACACCGTCGCGGTGCAGGTCGCCGTCGACCCGGACGCCGGCCGGTTGGTCGTCGTCGCGGCGGTCGACAACCTCACCAAGGGCACCGCCGGCGGCGCGATCCAGAGCGCCAACATCGCCCTCGGCCTGCCCGAGACCGCGGGCCTGCCGCTGGTGGGGGTGGCCCCGTGAGCGTCACCGCACCGCAGGGCTTCCGGGCCGCCGGCGTCGCGGCCGGGCTCAAGAGCACCGGCGCGGCCGACGTCGCGCTGGTCGTCAACGACGGGCCGCAGGACGCCGCCGCCGCCGTCTTCACCACCAACCGCTTCCCGGCCGCGCCGGTGCAGTGGAGCCGCCGGGTGCTGGCCACCGGCCGGCTGCGGGCGGTGGTGCTCAACTCCGGCGGCGCCAACGCGTGCACCGGCCCCGAGGGGTTCCAGGACACCCACGCCACCGCCGAGCACGCCGCCGCCGAGCTGGGCCGTGCTGGTCTGGAGATCGGCGCGATCGACGTGGCCGTCGCCTCCACCGGGCTGATCGGCGTCCGGCTGCCGATGGACAGGCTGCTGCCCGGGGTCACCGACGCCGCGAAGGCGCTGTCGGCCGACGGCGGTCCCGACGCCGCCCGGGCGATCATGACCACCGACTCGGTGCCCAAGACGACGGTCGTCGAGCGGGACGGCTGGTCGGTCGGCGGGATGGCCAAGGGCGCCGGGATGCTCGCGCCGAGCCTGGCCACGATGCTCGTCGTCCTCACCACCGACGCCGCCGTCGACCCGGCCGTGCTGCAGGAGGCGCTGGAGACCGCCACCGGCGTCAGCTTCGAGCGGGTCGACTCCGACGGCTGCCTGTCCACCAACGACACCGTCGTCGCGATGGCCAACGGCGCCAGCGGGGTCAGCCCGGCCGCGGAGGAGGTCGCCGAGGCGCTCACCGCCGCGGCCACCGACCTCGCCATGCAGCTGCTCGCCGACGCCGAGGGCTCGACCAAGGACATCGCGATCACCGTGCGCAACGCGGCGAGCGTGGAGGACGCGCTCACCGCCGGCCGGGCCTGCGCGCGCAACAACCTGCTCAAGACGGCGCTGTTCGGCAACGACCCCAACTGGGGCCGGGTGCTCGCGGCGATCGGCACCACCGACGCCGCCTTCGAGCCCGACCGCGTCGACGTGACCATCAACGGCGTCACCGTCTGCCGGGGCGGCGCGATCGGCGACCCGCGCGAGGGCGTCGACCTCACCGGCCGGGCGATCACCATCGACGTCGACCTCCGGGCCGGCACCGAGCAGGCGACGATCTGGACCAACGACCTGTCCATCGCCTACGTGCACGAGAACTCGGCGTACTCCACGTGACCGGTCACCAGGACCCCACCCCGCCCGACGTCCGGGTCGACGAGGCGCCCCCGCCGCGCCGGCGGATCGGCACCACCCGGGTCATGCGCACCTACGACCCGGAGGGCGACGCCCGCAAGGTCGCCGTCCTCACCGGCGCGCTGCCGTGGCTGCGCGAGTTCCACGGCAACGTCGTGGTGATCAAGTACGGCGGCCACGCGATGGTCGACGAGGAGTGCCGCCGCGCCTTCGCCGAGGACATGGTGTTCCTCCGGACCTGCGGCATCCTGCCCGTCGTCGTCCACGGCGGCGGCCCGCAGATCACCGAGATGCTCGGCCGGCTCGGCATCGAGAGCGAGTTCCGCGGCGGCCTGCGGGTGACCACCGACGAGACCGTCGAGGTGGTCCGCATGGTGCTCACCGGCCAGGTCACCCCGGAGGTGGTCGGGCTGGTCAACCAGCACGGCCCGCTCGCGGTCGGCCTGTCCGGCGAGGACGGCGGCCTGTTCACCGCCGAGCGCACCCGGGCGCTGGTCGACGGGGAGCCGGTCGACGTCGGCCGGGTCGGGGACGTCGTCGCGGTCGACCCGACGCCGGTCACCGCGCTGCTGGAGTCCGGGAAGATCCCGGTCGTCGCCACGGTCGCGCCCGACCGCGACGGCGTGGTGCACAACGTCAACGCCGACACCGCCGCCGCCGCGCTCGCCGTGGCGCTCGGCGCGGTGAAGCTCGTCGTCCTCACCGACGTCGAGGGCCTCTACGCCGACTGGCCCGACCGCGACTCGCTGGTGCAGCAGATCGACGCCGCCGAGCTCGCCGAGATCCTGCCCACGCTGGACGCCGGGATGATCCCGAAGATGGCCGCCTGCCTGCGGGCGGTCGAGGGCGGGGTGAAGCGGGCGACCGTCGTCGACGGCCGGACGCCGCACGCCCTGCTGCTGGAGATGTTCACCACCGAGGGCACCGGGACGATGGTCGTCCCCGCCCACACACTGAGCGGAGAGGAGCCGGCATGACCCACACGGAGGAGCTGGCCACCCGCTGGTCGGCCGTGATGATGGGCAACTACCGCACCCCACCGGTCGCGCTCGCGCGCGGCGCGGGCGCCACCGCCTGGGACGTCGACGGCCGCGAGTACACCGACCTGCTCGGCGGCATCGCGACGACGATCCTCGGCCACGCCCACCCGAGGGTGGTCGAGGCGATCACCCGGCAGGCGCAGACCCTCGGGCACGTCTCCAACCTGGCGATGCACGAGCCCGGCGTGACCCTGGCCGAGCGGCTGCTGGAGCTGGCCGGCCGGCCCGGGCGGGTGTTCTTCTGCAACTCCGGCGCCGAGGCCAACGAGGCCGCGTTCAAGATCAGCCGGCTCACCGGCCGGCCCGAGGTGGTCACCGCCGAGGGCGCCTTCCACGGCCGCACGATGGGCGCGCTCGCGCTCACCGGCCAGCCGTCCAAGGCCGCCGCGTTCGCCCCGCTGCCCGGCGGCGTCCGGTACGTGCCCTACGGCGACGCCGACGCGCTGGCCGGCGCGGTCGGTGAGCAGACGGCGATGGTGCTGCTCGAGCCGCTGCTCGGGGAGGGCGGAGTGCAGCCCCCGCCGCCGGGCTACCTCGCCGCCGCCGCCCGCACCGCCGCCGACGCCGGCGCGCTGTTCGCCGTCGACGAGGTGCAGACCGGCACCGGCCGCACCGGCCACTGGTTCGCGCACCAGGCGGACGGACTCCAGCCCGACCTCGTCACGATGGCCAAGGCGCTCGGCGGCGGCCTGCCGATCGGCGCCACGCTCGCCTTCGGCGACGCCGCGGAGCTCATGACCGCCGGCTCGCACGGCTCCACGTTCGGCGGCAACCCGATAGCCTGCGCCGCCGCGCTCGCCGTCCTCGACACGATGCGCGACGAGGGCCTGCTGGAGCGCGCCAAGGAGCTCGAGCACCGGTTCACCGCCGGCATCGAGGGCCTCGGACACCCCGGCGTCGCCGGGGTCCGGGGGAGGGGCGCGCTGCTCGGCGTCGTCCTCACCGCCCCGGCCGCCGCGGCGCTGGAGGCGCAACTGCGCGCCGCCGGCTTCCTCACCAACGCCGTCGCCCCCGACGTGCTCCGCCTGGCGCCCTCCCTGGTCCTCACCGACGCCCAGGTCGACGCCTTCGTCGCCGCGCTGCCGGCCGCCCTCGACACCGCCCTGCAGGAGACCGACCAGTGACCCGGCACCTCACCCGCGACGACGACCTCACCCCCGACGAGCAGGCCGAGGTCCTCGCGCTCGCCGCCGAGCTCAAGCGCACCCGGCACACCGACGCCGCGCCCACCCCGCTGCGCGCCGCGAACGGCGTGCCCCGGGCGGTCGCCGTGCTGTTCGACAAGCCCTCCACCCGCACCCGGGTGTCGTTCTCGATCGGCGTCGCCGAGCTCGGCGGGTACCCGCTGGTGATCGACGCCGGGTCCAGCCAGCTCGGCCGCGGCGAGCCGGTGGAGGACACCACCCGCGTGCTCGACCGGCAGGTCGCCGCGATCGTGTGGCGCACCTTCGGCCAGGACCGGCTGGAGACGATGGCCGCCACCAGCCGGGTGCCGGTGGTCAACGCGCTCACCGACGACTTCCACCCGTGCCAGATCCTCGCCGACCTCCAGACGGTGGCCGAGCACAAGGGCTCGCTGGCCGGCCGGTCGCTGACCTACCTCGGCGACGGCGCCAACAACATGGCGCACTCATACCTGCTCGGCGGCGCCACCGCCGGCATGCACGTGCGGATCGGCTCGCCCGAGGAGTACCAGCCGGCGCCCGACGTCCTGAAGCGGGCGGCGGAGATCGCCGCCGAGACCGGCGGCTCGGTGCAGTGGACCGCCGACGCCGCGGCCGCCGCCGACGGCGCCGACGTCCTCGCCACCGACACCTGGGTCTCGATGGGCCAGGAGGACGAGTACGACACCCGCGTCGCGCCGTTCCTGCCCTACGCCGTCGACGACGCCGCGCTGGCCCGCGCCGCCGACGACGCCCTCGTCCTGCACTGCCTGCCGGCCTACCGCGGCAAGGAGATCGCCGCCGAGGTCATCGACGGCCCGCAGAGCGTCGTCTGGGACGAGGCGGAGAACCGGCTGCACGCGCAGAAGGCCCTGCTGACCTGGCTGCTGGAGCGATCGGGATGACGGGAGCGCTGACCCGGTCGGCGCGGCAGGCCCGCATCGCCGAGCTCATCGCCGCCCGGCCGGTGACCTCGCAGACCCAGCTCGCCGCGCTGCTGGCCGAGTCGGGCGTCGAGGTCACCCAGGCCACGCTCTCGCGCGACCTGGAGGAGCTCGGCGCGGTCAAGCTGCGCGGCTCCGACGGCGCCCCGGCGTCCTACGTGCTGCCGCCGGAGAACGCCCCGCTGCGCCCCGCGCAGGCCGCCCCCGCCCGGCTCACCCGGCTGCTCGGGGACCTGCTCACCAGCGCCGAGGGCAGCGCCAACCTGGCGGTGCTGCGCACCCCGCCCGGCGCCGCGCAGTTCCTCGCCTCGGCGCTGGACAAGGTGGGCCTGCCCGACGTCCTGGGCACCATCGCCGGGGACGACACGCTGCTCGTCGTCTCGCGCGACCCCGACGGCGGCGCGGCGCTGGCGCAGCGCCTGCGGTCGCTGGCCGGCCGCGCGCCCGGCGAGCCGCCCCACCTGACCGACGAGACCGACGACCCCGCTGGAGGATCAGCCCCGTGACCGACCCGACCGCCCCCGCCTCGCAGACCCGGCTCTGGGGCGGCCGCTTCGGCGGCGGGCCGTCGCCGGCCATGGCGGCGCTGTCGAAGTCGACCGACGTCGACTGGCGGCTGGCCCCCTACGACCTGGCCGGCTCCCGCGCCCACGCCCGGGTGCTGCACCGCGCCGGGCTGCTCGCCGACGACGAGCTCGAGCAGATGCTGCGCGCGCTCACCGAGCTCTCCGCCGAGGTCGCCGCCGGGACCTTCGCGCCGGTCGAGGCCGACGAGGACGTGCACGAGGCGCTCGAGCGCGGCCTGATCGCCAAGCTCGGCACCCTCGGCGGCAAGCTGCGCGCCGGCCGGTCCCGCAACGACCAGGTCGCCACCGACCTGCGGCTGTACCTGCGGCACAACGTGCGCGCCCTGGTCGGCGAGCTGGCCTCGCTGGAGTACGCGCTCACGGGGCTGGCCGAGCGGTACCTCGAGGTCCCCGCGCCCGGCATGACCCACCTGCAGCACGCCCAGCCGGTGCTGGTCAGCCACCAGCTGCTCGCCCACGCCCACGCCTTCGCCCGCGACGTCGACCGGCTGCTCGACTGGGACCGCCGCGCCGCCGTCAGCCCGCTCGGCTCCGGCGCGCTGGCCGGCTCGTCGCTGCCGCTGGACCCCGATGCCGTCGCCGCCGAGCTCGGCTTCGACCGGGCCGCGGAGAACTCGATCGACGCGGTCAGCGACCGCGACTTCGCCGCGGAGTTCTGCTTCGCCGCCGCGATGGTCGGCGTCCACCTGTCCCGGCTGGGGGAGGAGGTCGTGCTCTGGACCTCGACCGAGTTCGGCTGGGCCCGCCTCGACGACGCCTGGGCGACCGGGTCGTCGATCATGCCGCAGAAGAAGAACCCCGACATCGCCGAGCTGGCGCGCGGCAAGTCCGGCCGGTTCGTCGGCAACCTCACCGGCCTGCTCACCATGCTCAAGGGCCTGCCGCTGGCCTACGACCGCGACCTGCAGGAGGACAAGGAGCCGGTCTTCGACTCCCTCGAGCAGCTGCTGCTCCTGCTGCCCGCGGTCACCGGCATGGTCGCCACGCTCACGCTGCGCCCGGAGGTGCTCGAGGCCGCCGCGCCGCAGGGCTTCGCGCTGGCCACCGACGTCGCCGAGTGGCTGGTCAGGAACGGCGTGCCGTTCCGGTCGGCGCACGAGATCTCCGGCGAGATGGTCGCCGTCTGCGAGGCCGCGGGCCTGGAGCTCGACCAGCTCGACGACGACCAGCTCGCCGGCATCGACGAGCGGCTCACCCCCGCCGTCCGCGAGGTGCTGTCGGTGCAGGGCGCCCTCGCCGCCCGGGACACCCGCGGCGGGACGGCGCCCGCGCGGGTTGCCGGCCAGCTCGCTGCGCTCAAGGACGTCGTCGCCGAGCACGGCCGCTGGTCGGTCGACTCGCCCGTGGCGGCCGCGCTCTGAGCCCGCCGGGCCGCCTGCTGACGGCGGAGGAGCTGCTCGGGCCGGTCGACGACGTCGCCCCGGCGCTGCTGGGCTGCTGGGTGGTCACCGACCGGCCGGAGGGGACCGTCGCCGTCCGGCTCACCGAGGTCGAGGCGTACTCGGGGGAGGGGCAGGACCCCGCGTCGCACGCGCACCGCGGCCCGACCCCGCGCGCGGCGATCATGTTCGGCCCGCCCGGGCGGCTGTACGTGTACTTCAGCTACGGCGTGCACTGGTGCGCCAACGTCGTCGTCGGGCCCGCCGGCCGCGGCTCCGCGGTGCTGCTGCGCGCCGGCGAGGTGGTGGTGGGGGAGGAGGTCGCGGCGCTGCGCCGTCCCTCCGCCCGCGTGCCCCGGGACCTGGCCCGCGGCCCGGCCCGGCTGACCGCGGCACTGGCGATCGGGCCGGAGGACGGCGGCGCCGACGTCCTCGACCCGGCCTCGCCGGTGCGGCTGCACGCGGGGAAGCGGCCGGACGCCGTCTCGGCCGGGCCCCGGGTCGGGATCAGCCGGGCCACCGAGCTGCCGTGGCGGTTCTGGGAGACCGGAGCGCCGTCGGTGAGCGCCTTCCGGCCGGGTGGCCAGCGCCGCCGCCGCGCCGCCGGGCAGACTGGTACCTCGTGACCTCCTCCGTCCTCGACGAACTGCAGCGCCGCGGGCTCATCGCCCAGACCACCGACGAGGACGCCCTGCGCGCCCACCTCGCCGAGGGGCCGGTCACCTACTACTGCGGCTTCGACCCCACCGCGCCGAGCCTGCACGTCGGGCACCTGGTCCAGGTGATGGTGCTGCGGGCGCTGCAGCGCGCCGGCCACCACCCGGTGGTCCTCGTCGGCGGCGCCACCGGTCTCATCGGCGACCCGCGCCCGACCGCCGAGCGGCAGCTCAACGACCGCTCGACCGTGGCCGGCTGGGTGGACAGCATCCGCCGCCAGCTGGCGCCCTTCCTCGACCGGCCCGCCGAGCACGAGAACCTGCCCGCGCCGGTGTACGTCGACAACCTCACCTGGACCGAGCCGCTGTCGGCCATCGACTTCCTCCGCGACCTCGGCAAGCACTTCCGGGTCGGCCGGATGCTGGCCAAGGAGGCGGTGTCCGCGCGGCTGAACTCCGAGGCCGGCATCAGCTACACCGAGTTCAGCTACCAGATCCTCCAGGCGCACGACTTCCTTCAGCTGTTCCGCCGCCACGGGGTCACGCTGCAGACCGGCGGCTCGGACCAGTGGGGCAACCTCACCGCCGGCATCGACCTGGTCCGCCGGGTGGAGGGGGCGTCAGTGCACGCGCTGTCCACCGTGCTGGTCACCAAGTCCGACGGGCAGAAGTTCGGCAAGAGCGAGGGCGGCACCGTGTGGCTCGACCCCGCGCTCACCTCGCCCTACGCCTTCTTCCAGTTCTGGCTCAACGCCGACGACGCCGACGCGCTCACCTGGCTGCCGCAGTTCTCCGAGCGGCCTGCCGAGGAGGTCGAGGCGGTCCTGGCCGAGAGCCGGGAGCGCCCGGCGTCGCGCGCGGCGCAGCGGGCCCTGGCCGAGGAGCTGACCGCGCTCGTCCACGGGCCCGAGGAGCTCCGTCAGGCCGAGGCGGCCGGGCGCGCGCTGTTCGGCCGGGACGACCTGACGGCGCTCGGCGCCGACACCCTCGGCGCGGCCCTGCGGGAGGCCGGCAGCGTCACCGTCGACGGCACGACGCCGACCGTCGCCCAGCTGCTCCAGCAGACCGGTCTCGTCTCCAGCCTGTCGGAGGCCCGCCGGACGGTGAAGGAGGGCGGTGCCTACCTCAACAACGAGCGGGTGACCGACGCCGACGCCGTCCCGGGCGAGGAGGCCTGGCTGCCGGGCGGCTGGCTGGTGCTGCGCCGTGGCAAGCGGTCCGTCGCCGGGGTGCAGCGCGTCGGGAACTGAGGACGTCCTGCGGGGTCAACGCCATGGGACACGCCGGTTCCGGAACGGTGTCTGGCGTCACGGCCGAGACGGTTTGACACGCTCCCGACAGGCACGTAACTTTCTCTCTGCGCGCCGCACGGCCCGGGAGGGCCGGAGCGGAGGACCCCTCGACGGAACACTCCGGGCGGGCGCAGAGTTGGACAACAAGCCTCCAGCAGAACCCGAGAGGGTCGAGTTGGTGTGCGTCCGCTCCTTGAGAACTCAACAGCGTGCCGAAAGTCAGTGCCAAGTAACAAACCCCCGGCGCTGCACCGTGTGGTGGAGCGCAGGGATTCCTTTGGTTGATGGATATCGCGATCTGTCAGGTCG
>NZ_JBJGZF010000037.1:0-11295 GCF_054050375.1 Geodermatophilus sp. SYSU D00879 | reverse complement strand
CCCCCCCCCCCCCCCCCCCCCCCCCCCCCCCCCCCCCCCCCCCCCCCACCCCCCCCCCCCCCCCCCCCCCCCCCCCCCCCCCCCCCCCCCCCCCCCGGTCCCCCCGGCGGTGCGCCGACCCCGCCCGCCGGGGTCCCGCGCTGCCCGCACCGGCCCTCGAGAAGCAGCGGCCCCCGAGAAGCACCAGCCCCCGAGAAGCACCAGCCCCCGAGAAGCACCAGCCCCCGAGAACCCGGAGGTCCCCTCGTCATGCCCGACCGCACCCGCCCCGTGGCCACCGCCACCCGGTCCGTCTGAGCGGCACCGGAGTGGTCCACGTCCTCACCCGGGGCGGCAACGTCGGGCTGGCCCAGGCCGGCCTTCCCGGCCCCGTCGTCGTCACGCTCACCTGGACGCCGGCCCCCGGCGTCGACGCCGACCTGTCGGCGTTCCTCACCACCGCGGCCGGCCGGGTCCGCAGCGACGACGACTTCGTCTTCTACAACCAGCCCAGCGGCGCCGGCGGCGCGGTGCGCCACCTCGGCAAGACCGCCCGCGGCGGCGCCACCGTCGACCAGGTCCGCATCGACCCGGCCGCGCTGCCCACCGACGTCGAGAAGGTCGTCATCGGCGCCTCCCTCGACGGCGCCGGCACCTTCGGCGGGCTGTCCGGCCTCGCCGTCGAGGTGGCCGCCGACGGCGCCGCGGCGCCCGCGATCCGCTGCGAGCTGGCCGCCGGCCCCGAGACCGCGCTGGTGTTCGCCGAGGTCTACCGCCGCGGCACGGAGTGGAAGGTGCGCGCCGTCGGCCAGGGCTTCACGACCGGCCTGGCCGGGATGGCCACCGACGTCGGCGTGAGCGTCGACGACGAGCCCGCCCCCGCGGCCGCCGCCCCCGCCGCGCCCGCCGCCGCCCCGCCGCCCGCCGCCGCCCCGGTGAGCATGGAGAAGAAGCGGCTGGTCGACCTCGAGAAGAAGCTGTCGTCCTCGGCGCCGCAGATGCTCTCCCTGGTCAAGACCGCCGGGGTCAGCCTGGAGAAGCGCGGCCTGGGGGAGCACACCGCCCGCGTCGCGCTGGTCCTCGACATCTCCGGCTCGATGTCCCAGCTCTACCGCACCGGCGCCGTGCAGCGGCTGGCCGAGCGGGTCCTCGCCCTCGGCCTGCGCTTCGACGATGACGGCGTCGTCGACGTCTTCCTGTTCGGCAAGGACGTGCACCAGCCCCCCGGCCTGCGCCTGGAGGGCCACCAGCAGTACATCGCCGACCTCACCCGGCAGTACCGGCTGGAGTACGACACCCGCTACGGCGCCGCGATGGCCGCCGTCCGCAAGGCCTACTTCGGCGACAGCCGCGACCGCGTGGAGCCGCAGCCGGCGCAGGTGCCGGTCTACGTCATGTTCCTGACCGACGGCGCGCCCAGCGACAAGTCGGTCGCGACCAAGCAGCTCAAGGCGGCGTCCTTCGAGCCGGTGTTCTGGCAGTTCATGGGCATCGGCCCGGAGCGGCAGTTCAGCTACCTGCAGCGCCTGGACGACCTCGAGGGCCGCTACACCGACAACGCCGACTTCTTCGCGGTCAGCGAGGGCGACCTCATGGGCCGCCGGCCGATCAGCGACGACGCGCTGTTCGACCGGCTCATGACCGAGTACCCCGACTGGCTGCGGCGGGCGCGCGCCCAGGGCCTGCTCCGGTGACCCCCCAGCATGAGGCGCCGACGGTGCGCCACTTCTCCCACCTCACCGACGGCGAGCGCGAGCAGCTGTTCGCCGTCCCGCCGGGCGAGGTCGGACCGGCGACGCCGCGCGGCGTGCTGGCGCTGGCCCTCGGTGCGACGCTCTACAGCCCCGGCACGCGGCCGGCGCTGGACGTCGACGCCGCCCGCGCGGCCGCGGTCGGCGCCACGAGCATGGTCTGGTGCCTCGAGGACGCCATCCCGCACGCGGCCGTCGCCGACGCCGAGACCAACGTCGTCGCCGCGCTGCAGCGGATCGACCGGCGCGCCGCCGACGGCGACCGGCCGGCGCTGCCGCTGCTGTTCGTCCGGGTGCGCACACCCGAGCAGATCCGCCGGATCGCGTCGGCCGCCGGGCCGGCGCTGGCGCGGCTGACCGGGTTCAGCCTGCCCAAGGCCACCGGCGCCACGCTCGCGCCGATGCTCGCGGCGGTCGAGGAGGTCGCCGCCGCCCTGGGGCAGCCGCTGTACGGCATGCCGATCCTGGAGACGCCCGACCTCGCCTGGCGGGAGACCCGCGCCGACGCGCTCGCCGCGCTGGCCGCGGTGGTCGAGGCGCACCGGGAGTCGGTGCTGTGCCTGCGGGTGGGCGGCACCGACCTGTCCGGGCTGTTCGGCCTGCGCCGCGACCGCGACACCACGATCTGGGACGTCGCCGTCGTCCGGGACTGCCTGGCCGACGTGGTCAACGCCTTCACCCGCGGCGGCGAGCACGTGGTCACCGGCGCGGTGTGGGAGCACATCCCGGGCCCCCGGCTGTTCAAGCCACAGCTGCGCCAGACGCCGTTCAGCGACCAGCACGAGGGCGGCCTGCGGCAGCGGATGATCGCCGGCGACCTCGACGGGCTGATCCGCGAGGTCACCCTCGACAAGGCCAACGGCGTGCTCGGCAAGACCGTCATCCACCCGGCGCACGTCTCGGTGGTCAACGCGCTGCTCACCGTCTCCCGCTCGGAGTACGACGACGCCCTCGAGATCCTCACGGCCCGCGGCCGGGGCGGCATCGCGGTGTCCGGGAACGGGCGGATGAACGAGATCGGCCCGCACGCGCTGTGGGCGGAGCTGATCAGCCGCCGCGCCGCGGTCTACGGCGTCGTCGCCGACGAGGCCGCGCTGGTCGACCTGCTGTCCACCGGGCAGCGCCGGCTCGCCGAGGTGTTCGCCGGCGGGGAGGCGCAGCACGCGTGACCGCCACCCTCCCCGGTGCCGCGGCCTGGCTGGGCGGCACCGTCTCCGGCCTGCTCGACGTCACCGCCGCCGACCCCGGCCGCTTCGCCGAGCTGTGCGGCCTGGCGCTGCGGGACAACCCGCGCCGGGCGCACCTGGTCGTCTCCCGGGTCCTCGGCAAGCACGTGCCCGTCGCGCCGGCCGCCGTCCTCGGCGCGGGGGCCGCGGTGGGCGACGCCGTCGCCGCGGTCCTGGACGGCGAGGCGCCCGATCTGGTCATCGGCTACTGCGAGACGGCGACCGGCCTCGGCCACGCCGCCGCCGACCGGCTCGGCGCGGCCTACCTGCACACCACCCGTCGCGTGCACCCGGGCGTGCCGGTGGCCGCCGCGTTCGAGGAGGAGCACTCGCACGCGGTCGCGCACGCCCTGCAGCCGGCCGGGCCGGTGACGCTGGACGCGCCCGGCCCGCTGGTGCTCGTCGACGACGAGCTCACCTCCGGCCGCACCGCGCTCAACACCGTCGCCGAGCTGCACGCCCGCTGGCCGCGCGAGCGCTACGTCGTCGCCACGCTGCTCGACGCCCGCACCCCGGCCGCCCGCGCCGCGTTCGCCGAGCGCGCGGAGGCGCTGGGTGTGCGGGTCGACGTCGCCGCCGTCCTCACCACGGAACTCGCCCTGCCCGCCGACGTCCTCGACCGGGCCGCGGCCGCCCGCGCCGCCCTGCCCGGCCCCGCGCCGGTCCCGGCCGGCCCGCCCGGCGCGGTCCGGACACACCCCGGCCTGTGGCCGGCCGGCGTCCCGACCACCGCCCGGCACGGCCTGACCCCCGCCGGCAGCGCCCGGCTGGCCGCCGCCGCCGACGCCGCCGCGGCCGCGCTCGCGCCGGAGCTGGCCGGCAGCCGCGGGGTGCTCGTGCTCGGCACCGAGGAGCTCATGCACGCGCCCACCGTGATCGCGGCGCGCCTGGCCGGGCGGCTGCCCGGCACCCCCGTCACCACCCAGTCGACCACCCGGAGCCCCGTGCACGCCGCCGACGACCCCGGCTACGCCCTGCGCCGCAGCCTGTCCTTCCCCGCGCCCGACGAGCCCGCCCGCGTCTCCCGCGTGCACAACCTCGCCGACCCCGCCGCCGTCCCCGCGGCCGGCCGCTGGGCCGACCAGCGCGCCGACGACGTCGTCGTGGTCGTGGACGCCCCGGCGGAGGACTGCGCGCCGATGGCGCGGGCGCTGCGCCCGTTCGCCGCCCGCGCCGTGCACCTGGTGCCCGTGCCGGTCGCGGAGCCGGCCCGATGACCGCGCTGTCCGCCCGGCTCGCGCCCGCCGTCCCCGGCCGGTTCGGCTCCTACGCGCCCGAGGAGGTGACCTGGCTGCTCACCGACCTGTCGTCGGTCGCGCTGGAGCGCGGCACCGAGGACCGCGAGGAGGCCATCCAGTCGGGCACCCACTACTCGGAGATGCTGCCGGTCGAGTACCAGCCCGACGACGACTACCTGGCCCTGTTCACCGCCGCGCTGGAGACCTCGGCCGGGCGGCTCGCCGACGCCGTCGCCCGGGTGGGCGAGCTCGTCTGGGACGCCGCCGCCGCGCACGGGCAGACGCCGGTGCTGGTGTCGCTCGCCCGCGCCGGGACGCCGATCGGCGTGCTGCTGCGCCGCTGGTTCCTCGCCTCCCGCGGCGTCGCGGTGCCGCACTACACCGTCTCGATCATCCGCGGCCGCGGCATCGACCAGGTCGCGATGGCGCACGTGCTGGCCCGGCACCCGGCGTCGGCGGTGCGGTTCGTCGACGGCTGGACCGGCAAGGGCGCGATCCAGCGGCAGCTCACCGAGGCCGTCGCCGGCTGGGTCGCCGCGCACCCGGAGGACGCCGCGCTCGACGACCGGCTCGCCGTCCTGGCCGACCCGGGCCTGTGCACGGAGCTGTACGGCACCCGCGACGACTTCCTCATCCCGAGCGCCTGCCTGAACAGCACGGTGTCCGGGCTGGTGTCGCGGACGGTGCTGCGCGACGACCTCATCGGCCCGGGCATGTTCCACGGCGCGAAGTACTACGCCGAGCTCGCGGGCGCCGACGTCTCCGCGCTGTTCGTCGACACCGTCGCCGCCGCGTTCCCGGCGCGGCCGCCGGCCGACGACGTCCCGCCCGCCGAGCGCCGGCCGACCTGGGCCGGGTGGGCGGCGGTGGAGGCGATCGCCGCGGAGTTCGGCATCGCCGACGTCAACCTGGTCAAGCCCGGGGTGGGGGAGACGACGCGGGTGCTGCTGCGCCGGGTGCCCTGGCAGGTGCTGGTCCGCCCGGACCGCGCCGAGGACCTGCGGCACGTCGCCGCGCTGGCCCGCGCCCGCGGGGTGCCGCTGGTCGAGGTGCCGGACCTGCCGTACTCCTGCGTCGGGCTGATCCGGCCGGTGGGCCGGTGACCGCCGTCCTCCCGCGGACGGCGACGCTGGCCGCCGTCGACCTCGACCGCACGCTCATCTACTCCGCGGCCGCGGCCGGGACGACCGAGGGGCTGCAGGTCGTCGAGCACCTCGACGGCGCGCCGCTGTCGCACGCGACCCCGGCGTCGTGGCGGCTGCTGGCCGAGCTCGCCGGACGGGCGCTGCTGGTCCCGGTCACCACCCGCACCGTGGCGCAGTACGGGCGGGTGCGGCTGCCCGTCGTCCCGCGGTACGCGCTTTGCGCCAACGGCGGGGTGCTCCTCGCCGACGGCGTCCGCGACCCGGGGTGGGACGACTGGGCCGCGGCGACCGCCGCGCAGGCCGCGCCGCTGCCCGAGCTGCTCGGCCTGCTCGAGGCGGTCGCCGGGGAGCCGTGGGTGCGCACCGTGCGCGCCGCCGAGGGACTGTTCTGCTACCTCGTCGCGCACGCCCGCGAGGCGATCCCGCAGGACTGGCTGGAGGAGACCGGCGCGGCCGTCACCGCCGCCGGTGCGACGCTGTCGGTGCAGGGTCGCAAGGTGTACGTCGTCCCCGCCGGGCTGTCCAAGGCCGCCGGGCTGCTCCGGCTGCGCCGGCTGCTGGCGGGGGAGGGGTCCGCGCCGCGGCTGCTGTGCGCCGGCGACAGCCTGCTCGACGCGCCGATGCTGCTCGCCGCCGACGCCGCCGTCCGCCCCGCGCACGGCGAGCTGCACGAGCAGGGCTGGACCGGCGCGCGGGTCGCGGTGACCGCGGCCAGCGGCGCCGCCGCGGGCGAGGAGATCGTCCGCTGGCTGCTCGACCGCGCGGGCTAGTCCGACCGCGCGGTCCGCACCAGCCGGTCCAGGCCGTCCTCGATCGACTGCGCCTCGCGCAGCACCGCGCCCCAGTCCGGGCGGCGGCCCCGGGCCGCCTCCTCCAGCGGCGGCAGCCGCCGGGCGAGGTCCTCGAACGTGCGGCGGAAGCGGCGGGCGCGCTCCTCGGGCAGCCCGCCGAGGAACCGCCGGGCGTCGACGACGGCGCGCTGCACCTCGCCGAGCAGCGACCCGGGGTCGGCGGCGACGGCGTCGAGCCGCTGCAGCCGCCCCGTCGCGGCGCGCACCTCGTCGTCGACCCGGCCGGCGGCCGCCCGCACCCGGGCCAGCAGCGCGGCGGCCGCGGGCACGTCGAGGACCGGCGCCCCGAGCGCCCCCTCCAGCGCGGTCAGCGCCTCGTCGGCCTCGGCCAGCGCCTCGGCGGCCCGCTGCGGCGCGCGCTCGACGTCGGACCACGCGGTGAGCGGGTAGCGGCGGCGCAGCTCGCTCATCACCGGCGTCAGCCGCTCGTGCCGGGTGCCCAGCGCCTCGCGGCGGGTGCGGACGGACGCGGCGCCGCGGCGGACCTCCGCGGCCCGCTCCGGCAGCGCCCGCGCCCGCGCGGCCGCCGCCTCGGCCTCCCGGCGGCCCTTCTCGGCGGCGTCCAGCGCGGGCGCGGCGTGCCGGGCGGCCAGGTCGGCGGCGGCGCCGGCGGCGAGGCGCTCGGCGTCGGCGAGGACGCCGTCCAGGCCGGGGTCGGCCAGCCCGGCGGCGCCGGCGGCGTCCAGTGCCGCGCGGGCGGTGGCCACCGCGTCGCGGGTCGCGGACAGCGCGCGGGCGGCCGCGGCGCGGGCGCGGGAGGCGGCGGCGAGCACCTCGCCGTACTGGTCGCGGAAGCGCTGGACCTGGCCGTGCACCTCGCGCAGCGCGGCGGCCGCGGCGCCCAGCTCCGCGGTGGCGGCGCGGGCCGCGCCCGGCTCGGCGTCCGCCGCGGGGTCGTGGGCGGAGAGCGCCTGCAGGTAGTGTCCGATGACGGCGTCGGCGTGGGTGGAGAGGTCCCGCCAGTCGCGGGCCAACGAGTCAGGGGCGGGGATGCGGTGATGAGCCCGTCGTCCGCCCGCCGGGGCCCCCACCTCCTCCGCGGCGGCGACGGCGTCCGGCAGGTCGGCCAGCGCGGCGTCCAGCGCCAGCATCGCCGCGGCCGCGGCCTCCCGCGCCGCCGCGGCCTCCCGCCGGGGGGCGTCGCGGTCGCGCCGCCACCAGGAGGTGCCGCCGGGTGCGCTCACGACCGCCTCCCCTCGCCGTGCCCCGCGTCCGGCGGGGCGGTCCGGCACCCGCGCGGTCCGGAGGCCCGTGGATACCACGCCGGGACCCCGCACGTGGGCACGGGCGGCCGGCGCCGCCCGGTCCGCTGAACACGCCGCTCCCGCCGCCCCGCAGCGGGCCGGCGGGAACCGGGACCCGCCGGGGTCCGTTGGACCACCGGCCCGCCTCCCGCCCGATCCGGCCCGCCCGTCCCTGTCGTCGTCGTCGCCCGGCACCCCCGGCGGCGGAGAGGAACCCCTGATGCTCCGCTACTTCGGCTTCTCCGTCGGTCTGACGGTGGCCGCGCTCGTCACCGCCGTGTTCTTCGGCGGGCCGGCGGCCCTGCTGGCCGTCGCCGTCCTCGGCGTGCTCGAGGTCTGCCTGTCCTTCGACAACGCCGTGGTCAACGCCAAGGTGCTGCGCCGCATGAGCCCGCTGTGGCGGAAGCTGTTCCTCTACGTCGGCATCTTCATCGCCGTGTTCGGCATGCGGCTGCTGCTGCCGATCGTCCTGGTCTCGGTGACGGCGCAGCTGTCGATCCCCGAGGTGTGGGACCTGGCGCTGTCGGACCAGGAGGCCTACGCGGAGAACGTCGAGGCCGCGGCCGAGGCGATCTACACCTTCGGCGGGATCTTCCTGCTGATGATCTTCCTGAACTTCCTCTTCGACGAGGAGCGGGAGATCCACTGGCTGTCGTGGCTGGAGCGGCCGCTGGCCAAGGCCGGGAAGCTGCCCTACGTCGCGATCGTCATCGCGCTGGCGGTCATCTACGTCGGCTCGCAGATCGCCGACGACGACAAGTACGCCACGGTGCTCGTCTCCGGTCTCGCCGGCCTGTTCACCTACCTGCTCATCGGCGGCCTCAACGAGCTCATGGAGGCCCCGGAGGGCGCCGACGAGGACGACGACGTCGCCCCGACCGGGCAGACCGCGGGCAACGGCGCCGGCGGCGCCGCCACCAAGGCCGTCGCGGGCGCCGGGTTCGCCGCGTTCCTCTACCTGGAGGTGCTGGACGCGTCGTTCTCCTTCGACGGCGTCATCGGCGCGTTCGCCATCAGCAGCGACATCTTCATCATCGCGCTGGGCCTGGGCATCGGCGCCTTCTGGGTGCGGTCGCTGACCATCTACATGGTCGACAAGGGCACCCTCGAGGAGTACCGCTACCTCGAGCACGGGGCGATGTGGGCCATCGGCGTCCTCGCCGCCATCATGATCCTCGAGCTGCGGTTCCACATCAGCGAGTACGTCACCGGCCTCACCGGCCTGCTGTTCATCATCGCCGCGGTGATCAGCAGCATCGTGGTGTCGCGGCGGGAGCGCGCCGAGGTCGCGACCGCCGACCGGCCGGGCGAGCGCGACGAGGTGCCCGCCGGCCAGAGCTGAGGCAGGGCCCACCCGGCGGCCCCGGGGCGCCCGCCCCGGGGCCGCCGCGCGTCCGCGGCGGGTGGCCTACCGCGGGACGGGGGAGGCGGATACGGTCCGCCCGGTTCCCGTCCCCGCACCGAGAGGTCCGTCGTTGGCACAGCTCACCGCCCAGAAACGCGTCCTGCACGCCGACCTGCAGGGGGACCGCATCCGGGCCGCCAGCGGCTCGATGGTCGCCTTCGAGGGCAACGTCGACTTCAAGAACTCCGGGATGGGCGGGGGCGGCGGCATGCGGGCCGCCCTCAAGCGGGCCGTCGCCGGCGAGAGCATCTCGCTGATGGACTGCACCGGGCACGGCCGGGTGTACCTCGCCAAGGACGCGATGGACGTGCTCGTCGTCGACCTCGCCGGCGACACGCTCACCGTGGAGAGCGAGCACGTCCTCGCCCACACCGAGCACCTGCGCCTCGACGTCCAGTTCTCCGGCCTGCGCGGGGTGACCAGCGGCCAGGGCCTGGCCACCACGACCGTCACCGGGCAGGGCCAGGTCGCGATCGTGTCCGAGGGCCCGGTCATGGCGCTGGAGGTCGCGCCCGGCACGGACCTGGTGGTCGACCCCGACGCCTACGTCGGCTCCCGCGGCCAGCTGTCGATGAACCTGGTCAGCGGCGTCTCGTGGAAGTCCCTCGTGGGCGAGGGCTCCGGCGAGCCCTTCTCCCTCCGCTTCACCGGGCACGGCCTGGTGCTGGTCCAGTCCTCGGAGCGCTGAGCCGTGCCGTTCGAGACCGTCAACAGCAAGGTCGTGCGCGCGCACGTCGGCCCGGCCAACCCGGTGCTCGCCCGCCGCGGCGCCATGCTCGGGTACTCCGGGCAGGTCACCTTCCGCCCGGTGCACGGCCAGGGCCGCGGCATCGGCGGCATGGTCGGCGCGGCGATGTCGGGGGAGTCCAACCCGATGATGGCCACCGAGGGCACCGGCCAGGTGCTCTACGGCTACAAGGGCATGCACGTGACCGTCCTCGAGCTCGACGGCGCCGCCCCGCTGGTCTGCGAGGCCGACCGGCTGCTCGTGCACGACGCGAACCTGCAGACCAGCGTCCAGTTCCTCGGCTCCGGCGGGCTCAAGTCCGCGATCAGCGGCGCCATGACCGGGCAGGGCCTGTTCACCACCAACGTCCACGGCCGCGGGTCGGTCGCGCTGCTCGCCCACGGCGGCGCCTTCCCCCTGCAGCTCAACGGGCAGCAGGTCGGCGTCGACCCGCAGGCCTACGTCGGCCACGTCGGCCAGCTGTCGGTGGACCTCGCGGCCAGGGTCGGCCTCCGCGACGTCGTCGGCCGCGGCTCCGGCGAGGCCCTCCAGTTGAAGATCAGCGGCCACGGCACGGTGTACGTGCAGGCCAGCGAGCAGAAGTTCTGAGGACGGCGACGATGACCTACCCGCCGAACAACCCCTACGGCGGCGGCAACCCCTACGGCGGCCAGCCCCAGCCCGGGTACGGCCAGCCCCCGCCGCCGGGCTACGGCCAGCCGGGGTACGGGCAGCCGCCGCAGCCCGGGTACGGCCAGCCCCCGCCGCCCGGATACGGCCAGCCCGCGTACGGGCAGCCGCCCCAGCCCGGCTACGGGCAGCCCCCGCCGCCCGGATACGGCCAGCCCCCCGCCGGGCCGCCGGCCGGCGTGCCGAGCACGCTGAACGCGCAGTCGCTGCCCGACGACGACAACGTCAACCCCTACGTCTTCTGCATCGCGCTGAACGGCGAGTGGTTCATGAGCAAGGGCGCGATGCTCGCGTACTACGGCAACGTCCAGTTCGACGCCGTCAGCGAGTACTCCTCGGTGCAGGCGTGGGTGGCCCACCGGTTCTCCAGCCCCGTCTACGTGCAGGACTGGGTGGTCGCCCAGGGCCACGGCAAGGTGCTCATCGGGGACCGCGGGTTCGACCTGAACTCCTACGACCTCGACGACGGCAACCTGACGATCAAGGCCGGCAACCTCTGCGCGTTCTCCAAGGACCTGGAGCTCAAGCAGTCGATCGTCCCGGGCTTCGTCACCCTCATCGGGACGGGGAAGTTCATCGCCTCGTCCAACGGGCCGGTGATCTTCGTCGAGCCGCCGTTCCGGGCCGACCCCGAGGCGCTGCTCGGCTGGGCCGACTGCCCGGCGCCGTCGGTGCACCACGACGCCCAGTGGATGACCCAGAGCTTCCTCGGCGCGCTCACCGGCGCGCTCGGCCGCGCCTCCGGCGAGGAGCGGCAGTACGACTTCAACGGCAAGGGCACGATCCTGCTGCAGTCCTCCGAGATCGCCCGGGAGGACCCGGCGGTGCTGCGGCTGGTGGAGTCGCAGACCCAGCTGCTCACCGACAGCCAGGCCGGCTCGCTCGGCCAGCGGCTGGTCGCCCGCGCCCAGCAGCAGCACTGAGCGCTCCCGGGGGGGGGGGGGGGGGGGGGGGGGGGGGGGGGGGGGGGGGGGGGGGGGGGGCGGGGGGGGGGGGGGGGGGGGCGGGCGGCGCGGGGGGGGGCGGCGGGGGGGGCGGG
>NZ_JBJGZF010000036.1:0-14105 GCF_054050375.1 Geodermatophilus sp. SYSU D00879 | reverse complement strand
ATCCGGGGGCGCATAGCGCCCCCGCCCCGCGGCGCCCCCCCCCGGGGGGGGGGCCCCCCCCCCGGGGCGCGCCCACCCCGCCCCCCCCCCCACGCCCCGGCACCCGCTGCGGTGCGAGATCGCGCGATCTCCACCGGTGCGGGGCCGCGTCGGCACCGGCTGCCAGGATCGGCGGGACGGCGGGACGAGGACTCGGGAGGCGCACCGGATGGCGATGGTGCTGGCGCTGGCCTCGGCCGTCGTCTACGGGATGGCCGACTTCTGCGGGGGGATCGCCAGCCGCCGGGCCGCCGCGGCCGCCGTCGTCGCGCTGTCCCAGGCCGCCGGGCTGGTCGCCGTCGTGCTGCTGCTCCCCTGGCTCGGCGGCAGCCCCACGCCCGCCGACCTGGGCTGGGGCGCGGGCGCGGGCGTCGCCGGCGGGGCCGGGCTGCTGCTGTTCTACCGCTCGCTGGCCACCGGGGTGATGAGCGTGGTGGCCCCGGTGACGGCGGTGTCGGCCGCCGCGCTGCCGGTGGTCGGCGGCCTGCTGCTCGGCGAGCGGATCGGCGCGCTGGCCGCGCTCGGCATCCTGCTCGCGCTGGTCGCGGTGGTGCTCGTGGCGGCCGAGGGCGGGCTGTCCTCCCTGCGCACCGCCCGGCCGGCCGGCATGGGGCCGGCGCTGGCCGCCGGCGCCGGGTTCGGGCTGTTCTTCGTGCTGCTGGACCGCACCGGCGAGGACTCGGGACTGAGCCCGCTGCTGGCCGCCCGCGTGGTGTCGGTGCTGCTGATCGGCGGGCTCGCGCTGGCGTCGGGCCGGTCGCTGCTCGTGTCCCGCCGGGTGCTGCCGGTCGTGGTGCTCGCCGGCGTCGCCGACATGACGGCCAACGCACTGTTCCTCGTCGCCACCCAGGTCGGCGAGCAGCTGGCGATCACCGGCGTGCTGGCGTCGCTGTACCCGGCGAGCACGGTCGTGCTGGCGCAGGTGGTGCTGCGCGAGCGGCTGGCCGGGGCGCAGCAGGCCGGACTCGCCGTCGCGGCGGCCGCCGTCGTGCTCATCGCGCTGCCCGCCTGACCCTCCCGGGGGACCCGGGCGGACGGCCGGGTGGCGGAACGGGGGTCCGGTGCCGAGAACCGGGAGGTGACCCGCCCCCAGGAGGCACCGGTGCCGTCCGGATCCGACCCCGTCCTCGCCGAGGCCCTGCGCGGCGTGCGCAGCGTCTTCCAGCCCATCGTCGAGATCGACACCGGGCGGGTGGTGGCCTACGAGGCGCTGGCGCGCGGCCCGGTCGGCCCGCTGGAGCGGCCCGACGCGCTGTTCGCCGCGGCCCGCGGCGCCGGCCGGCTCGCGGAGCTGGACGAGGCCTGCCGGGCCGCCGCCTTCCGCGGCGCCGTCGACGGCGGGCTGGTCGCGCCGCTGACCGTGTTCGTCAACGTCGAGCCCGAGGTGCTCGACACCGCGCCGCTGGCCGACCTCGTCGCCATCGCCGAGGGCGCGCCCGGCGACCTGCGGGTGGTCATGGAGATCACCGAGCGGGCGATCGCGGCCCGGCCGGCCGAGCTGCTGCGCACCGTCGAGCGGGTGCGGGAGCTGGGCTGGGCGATCGCGGTCGACGACGTCGGCGCCGAGTCGATGTCGCTGGCGTTCCTGCCGCTGCTGTGCCCCGACGTCGTCAAGCTCGACCTGCGCCTGGTGCAGGAGCGCCCCGGCCCGGCGATCGCCGAGATCATGAACGCGGTCAACGCCTACGCCGAGCGCAGCGGCGCCGTGGTGCTCGCCGAGGGCATCGAGACCGCCGGGCACCTGGCCTACGCCCGGGGCCTGGGCGCCACCCTCGGCCAGGGCTGGCTCTTCGGCCGCCCCGGCCCGGGCGCCGCCCCGGAGCTGCCGGTCGGCGAGCTGGTGCTGCCCGGCGCCGGCCGGCCCACCGGCGCGGTCGGCGCGGTCTCCCCCTTCGCCTGCCTGCCCCACGACGTGCCGCTGCGCCGCGCGCCCAAGGCCCTGCTCATCGAGCTGTCCAAGCAGCTGGAGCGGGAGGCCCTGCGCCTGGGCGAGACCTGCGTGGTGGCCGCGACCTTCCAGGAGGCCCGCCACTTCACCGTCTCCACCACCCAGCGCTACCGCGACCTGGTCGAGCGCACCGGCTTCGTCTGCGCCCTGGGCGAGGACCTGCCGGTGGAGCCGCTGCCCGGGCTGCGCGGCGCGCACCTGGCCGAGGACGACCCGGTCCGCGGCGAGTGGGACGTCGCCGTCCTGTCCCCGCACTTCAGCGCCGCGCTGCTGGCCCGCGACCTCGGCGACGACGGCCCGGACCTGGAGCGCACCTTCGAGTACGCGCTCACCTACGAGCGCAGCACGGTGTCCCGCGCGGCGTCGTCGCTGCTGTCCCGGGTGGCCCCGCGCGCCGGGGGCGCCGTCCCGGCTGCGGCCCCGGCCCCCCGTTCTGCCGCCGCGGCGAGCCCGGCGGCCGCCGGCCTGGCCGTGGGCACCACGCAGGCGGAGGTGCTGCTGCGGCGTGCCCTGGAGGCCACGCCGAGCGGCGTGACCGTCGTCGACGTGCGGCTGCCCGACCAGCCGATCGTCTACGCCAACGAGGCCTTCCGGCAGCTGGCCGGCCTGTCCTCGGACGAGATCCTCGGCCGCAACTGCCGGCTGCTGCAGCACCCCGACACCGACCCGGGCGCGGTCGCCCGCGTCCGCGCCGCGGTCGACGCCGGCCGGCCGTGCCGGGAGACGCTGCTCAACGTCCGCGGCCCCGGGCGGACGCCGTGGTGGAACGAGCTGCACCTCGCGCCGGTGCACGACGCCGACGGCACCGTCGTCCAGTACATCGGCGTGCAGGTGGACGTCACCGCGCGCGTGGAGGCCGAGCGGGCGCTGGTCCGCGAGCGCGACCGCACGTCGGCCGCGCTGGCCCGCATCCAGGAGCTGGCCTGCACCGACCCGCTGACGGGGCTGCCCAACCGGCGCCGGCTGGAGGAGCAGGTGGAGGCCGCGATCTGGGAGGCCCGCGCCCGCGGCGACGCGCTCGGCCTGCTGTTCGTCGACCTCGACGGGTTCAAGGCGGTCAACGACCGGCTCGGCCACGCCGCCGGCGACGAGCTGCTGCAGGTGGTCGCCCGCCGGCTGCGCGACCGGGTCCGCCGCCGCGACCTGCTGGCCCGCCTGGGCGGCGACGAGTTCCTCGTCGCGCTGCCGGACCTGCGGCCGGAGACGGCGCCGGCGGAGGCGCGGCGGGTCGCCGACGAGCTCACCGCCTCGATCCGCCGGCCGGTGCCGCTGCACGGCACCGAGGTGCACGTGGACGCGAGCATCGGGGTCAGCGTCTGCCCCGCCGACGGCGTCGTGTTCGCCGACCTGCTGCACCGCGCCGACCTGCGCGTGTACGACCGCAAGGCGGTCACCCGCGACGCCACCGCCCGGGCCGCCACCGCGCGGGCCGCCGCGGGCGCCGCGCCGGTGCCGCGGCGGGAGCCGGTCCTGCCGTAGGCGTGCGCCCCGGCGCGGGGCGGGTAGGGGCGGGGGACGGCGCACCGGCGTCGTCCCCCGCCCGTGTCCCGGAGGTCCGCCCGTGCCCGATCCCCGCCGCCGGCCGCCCACGCCCCTGGGCCTGGCGACGCTCGTGACGCTGCCCGGCACCTGGCTGGGGGCTGCCGCCTACCTGGGCCTGCCGGCCCCCGACCTGCCCGCGCCGCTGCAGGCGCTGCTGTTCGGGACGGCGATCGTCGGCGCGGCGTTCCTGCTGTCGTGGGCCGCCGAGGCCGCCCAGGTGGACATCTCCGCCGGGCTCGCGCTGGCCCTGCTCGCGCTGCTGGCGGTGCTGCCCGAGTACGCCGTCGACTTCGTCTTCACCTGGACCGCCGGCACCACCTACGGCGACACCGGCTCCTGCACGCCTCCGGACGGCGGCGAGGACGCCTGCTCGCTGGCGCTGGCCAACATGACCGGCGCCAACCGGGTGCTGGTCGGCGTGGGCTGGCCGCTGGTCGTGGTGGTGGCGGCGCTGGCGGTCGCGCGCCGCCGCCGCGCCGGGGACGACGCCGCGCGGCGGGCGCCCCGCCGGGAGGTGCGGCTGGCGGCCACGATGTCGCCGGAGGTCGTCTTCCTCGGCGTCGCCACCCTCTACTCGCTGCACCTGCCGCTGCGCTCGAGCCTGACGATCGTCGACGCCGTCGTGCTGGTGACCGTGTTCGTGCTCTACGCCCGCCGGCTGGCCCAGGCCCCGGCCGAGGACCCCGACCTGATCGGCACCTCCCGCTGGCTCGGCGAGCAGCCGCGCCGCCGCCGGCGCACCTGGGTGGCCGCGGTGTTCGCCGTCGCGGCGCTGGTCATCCTGGCCTGCGCCGAGCACTTCGCCGAGTCGCTGGTGGAGACCGGCACCGCGCTGGGCGTCGACGAGTTCCTGCTCGTGCAGTGGGTGGCGCCGCTGGCCAGCGAGTCGCCGGAGCTCATCGTCGCCTGCCTCTACGCCTGGCGGCTGCGCGCCTCGGACTCCCTGGGCACCCTGCTGTCGAGCAAGGTCAACCAGTGGACGCTGCTGGTCGGCACGATCCCGGTGGTGTTCGCGCTGTCCTCGACGGGCCTGCACGGCCTGCCGCTGGACACCCAGCAGCGCACCGAGCTGCTGCTCACCGCCGCGCAGTCGCTGTTCGCCGTCTCGCTGCTGGTCGGCCTGCGGCTGACGACGACCGGCGCGGCCACCCTGTTCGTGCTGTTCGCGGTGCAGTTCGCCGGCAGCATCGTGCTGCCCGCCGACACCGACCGGGTGCTCGTGCTCGTCCTCTCCGGCGTCTACGTCGCGCTGGCGCTGGCCCGGTTCGCGGCGCGCGCCCGGCGGGCCCGCGACCTGGCCCGCGACGGCACGGTCACGCCCTTCGACCGGCTCGAGGAGCGGGAGACCGCGGCCGCCTGAGCGCCGGCCGGCGTCGGGCTCAGGCCGGCGGCAGCAGGCCGGCCAGTCCCCCGGCGGCCAGCGCGGTCAGCTGCTCGACCAGCTCGGCGGCGGGCACCTCGCGGGTGCCCGACCACCAGTGCGCGGCCAGCTGCACCATGCCGACGACGCCGTAGGCCCACGTCGTCACGGCGGCGGTGGGCCGGCCCGCGGCGGCCAGCCGCTCGCCGAGCAGCGCCGCCAGCGCGCCGGCGACCTCGCGCTCGGTGGCGGCGACGAGATCCGGGCGCCCGGCGCGGCCGGCCGAGGCGTAGGCGAACCGGTAGAGCTCCGGCTCGTCCTCGACCAGCAGCACGAACGCGGCGATGACCGCGCGCAGCCGCTCGACGTCGTCGCGGCGCCCGGCGGCCAGCTCCCCGAGCAGCCGCGGCAGCAGGATCGCCGAGGAGATCCGCTCGAGGACGGCGTCGACCAGCTCGTCCTTGTCGGTGAAGTAGCGGTAGATGACCGTCTTGGACACCCCGGCGGCGCGGGCGACGTCGTCCACGGCGAAGCCCGGGCCCGCCCGGCGGACCGCCTCGACGGCGGCGGCGACCAGCTCCTCCCGGCGGGCGCGGCGGTGCTCGGTCCAGCGGGCGCGCCGTCCGTCGGCGACCGCGGGCGGGTCGTCGCCGAGCCGTTGCCTGGGTCCCACGGTCACAGCTGCCCTCCGCCACAGAGACTCGGCCGCCCCGGGGAGGGCCGCATCCGTGCACCCTGCCGTCCGCGGCCCCGCGGCGGGAAGGCATCGGCACCCGCTCCGGCACCGGCCGCGGCGCGTCGGCCTCACCGGAACGGCGTGGCGGCCTCCTCGACCATCGCGACGTAGGCGGCCCGGTCGGCGTCGCCGTCGCGGGTGAGGTCGTCGTCGTCCCGCAGGCCGGCCGCGCCGTCGAGGCCCTCGCGCAGCACGTCGGCGTGCCCGGCGTGGCGGGCGACCTCGGCGAGCACGTGCACCAGCAGCGTGTGCACCGTGGGGTGCCGCCGCTCCTCGGGCCACCACGGCACCTCGCCGGTGGCGTCCAGCGGCAGCGCGGCGACGGAGGCGTCGGCGTGCGCGGTGGCGCGGGCGTACAGCGCCAGGACGTCCTCGCGGGACTCGTCGGGGCGCACCCACAGGTCGTCGTCGGCCCCGGCGTCCGGGTCGTCCCAGACCATCGGCTCGGGGAACGGCCGGCCGACCACGGTGCCGAGGTAGCCGGCCTCCACGCAGGCCAGGTGCTTGACCAGCCCGAGCAGGTTGGTGCCGGTGGCCGTCAGCGGCCGGCGGACGTCGTACTCGGACAGCCCCTCGAGCTTCCACAGCAGCGCCTCGCGGGCGGTGGTGAGGTAGCGCAGGAGCACGGCCTTCGCGTCGTCCACGCGGGCAGCCTCTCAGCCCTGGGCGAGCTGCGTCGCGTAGAGGCAGATCGCCGCGGCGGCGGCCAGGTTGAGGCTCTCCGCGCGGCCGCGCATCGGGATCCGCACCCGGGCGTCGGCGGCCGCGGCCAGCTCCGGCGGCACGCCGCGCGCCTCGTTGCCGAACAGCCACAGCACCGGCCCGGCGAGGGCGTCCCCCAGCCCGTCGAGCGCCACCTCGCCCCCGCCGTCGGCGGCCAGCACGGTGACCCCGCCGGCCCGCAGGCCGGCGACCAGCGGCTCCAGCGGCACCCCCCGGACGACGTCGACGTGGAACAGGCTGCCGGCGCTGGACCGGACCGCCTTGCCGCCGTAGGGGTCGGCGGACCCGGCGCCGAAGACCACCGCGCCGGCGCCGCACGCGTCGGCGGTGCGCAGCACGGTGCCGGCGTTGCCGGGGTCGGCCAGGCCGGCCAGGCCGACGGCGAGCGCGGGCGGGTCGGCGGTCAGCGCCTCGGCGGGCAGGTCGCGCAGCGCGCAGACGGCGACCAGGCCCTGCGGCGTCACGGTCTCGGACAGGCCCGCGGCGGCCTTCTCGGTGACCAGCCGGACGGGGACGGTCGTGCCGGCGAGCAGGTCGCGGTGCGCGGCGGCCGCGGCCTCGGTGGCGAACACCTCGCGGACGTCGTCCGGCGCGGTGGCCAGGGCCTCGGACACCGCCTGGCGGCCCTCGGCGAGGAAGGCGCCCGCGGCGTCGCGGCCGGCGCGCCGGGTCAGCTTCCGCGCGGCGGCGACCCGTCCGGACCGCTCGGTCAGCAGCTCGCTCACGTCGTCCTCCCGTCTCGGTCGAGATCGCGCGATCTCGGCGTTCCCGGGGCCTCCCGGCGGCGAGATCGCGCGATCTCGCCGGGAGCACCCGCCCCCACACGCACCGACGCCGCCGGCGCCGGCCCTTCTGGGCCGGACACCGACGGCGTCGGGAGGGGGTGGTTCAGGCGGCCTGCTCGCCGCCGGCCGGGGCCGCGGCGACGGCGGCCCGGGCGGTCTCCACCAGGGCGGCGAAGGCGGCCGGCTCGTTGACCGCGAGCTCGGCGAGCACGCGGCGGTCGAGCTCGATGCCGGCCAGCTTCAGGCCCTGCATGAACCGGTTGTAGGTCATGTCGTTCTGCCGCGCGGCGGCGTTGATGCGGGTGATCCACAGCTTGCGGAAGTCACCCTTGCGCACCTTGCGGTCGCGGTAGTTGTAGGTGGCCGAGTGGAGGATCTGCTCCTTGGCCTTGCGGTACAGGCGCGAACGCTGACCGCGGTACCCGCTGGCGGCCTCGAGGGTCGTCCGGCGCTTCTTCTGGGCGTTGACCGCCCGCTTCACGCGTGCCACGTGAGAACTCCTTGCTGGTTACGGGAGGCGGGGGCTCAGATGCCCAGCAGCTTCTTGATGGTCTTCGTGTCGGCCGGGGACATGACCTGGTCCTTCTCCAGCCGGCGCTTGCGCCGCGAGCTCTTGTGCTCGAACTTGTGCTGGTTGTTGGCCTGCTCGCGCATGATCTTGCCGGTGCCCGTGACGCGCACCCGCTTCGCGGTGCCCTTGTGGGTCTTCTGCTTCGGCATGTCCTCGTCGTCCTGTTCGTGGGTGTCGGCGCCGCCCGGCAGCACGGGGCTGCCGAGACGACGCCGGCCGTCTCGGTGGTGCGGTCCTGCTGTGCGACCGGGTCAGGCCGTCGGGGTCTGCCCCTCGGCGGCCCGGTCGGCCTTGGCCTGACGGCGGGCGCCGTCGGTCGCGGCCTGGTTCCGGTGCGGGGCGATCACCATGACCATGTTCCGGCCGTCCTGCTTCGGGTTGGACTCGATGACGCCCAGTTCGGAGACGTCGCCGGCCAGCCGCTGCAGCAGGCGGTAGCCCATCTCGGGCCGCGACTGCTCGCGCCCGCGGAACATCACGGTGATCTTGACCTTGTCGCCCGCCTTGAGGAAGCGCTCGACGTGGCCCTTCTTGGTCTCGTAGTCGTGCGGGTCGATCTTCAGGCGCAGCCGCATCTCCTTGATGACGGTGAGCGCCTGGTTCCGCCGGGCCTCGCGGGCCTTCTGCGCGGACTCGTACTTGAACTTCCCGTAGTCCATCAGCTTGACGACCGGCGGCCGGGCCATCGGCGCGACCTCGACGAGGTCGAGCTCGGAGTCCTGCGCCAGGCGCAGCGCCTCGCCGATCGGCACGATGCCGACCTGCTCGCCCTCCGGGCCCACCAGGCGGACCTCGGGGACGCGGATACGGTCGTTGATACGGGGCTCGGTGATGGCCTCTCCTCTGCTCTGTCACACGGGAGGAGGTCGCGCCCACCCGGGCACCGGAGACGGCGAGGGCCCCGTGAGCGGTGCTCACAGGGCCCGTCTCGCCGGTGCGGCACCGGCCCGTCGCCGGGCCGGGCACGTCGCGGGTTCCCGGCCGGGGCAGGTCGGGCTCCCGCGAACCGGGGACCTGGGCGCCTCGACGGCGCCAGGTGGGAGCGGGCTCCTCTTGGTCAGCGGCCCGGGGCGGGGCCGCTGGGGTGGTTCACGCGCCTCGTGTAGCGGGGAGGCACGCCCATGCTACAGCGTCGCGGTCGGGCCGGGTATTCCGGTGGCCGGGACGGCGCTCACTCGTGCAGCAGCGGGCCGTGCGCCGGCGCGGGGCGGGCGGCCACGTCGGCGGCCAGCAGCGCCCGCAGCCCCTCGACGGCGGTGGCCGCGCGCTCGCCGTCGACCGCCTGCAGCGCCGTCATCGCCATCGCGTCGCCGTTGGCGAGCTCCAGCGTGGCCACCCAGGCCCGGCGGTCGAACCGGACGCCGCGCACCGCCGCCCAGGGCAGCGTCCGCTGCCCGAGCAGGTTGCGCACCCGGATGCCGGAGGCGTCGGCGTCGACCCGCGGCCGGCCCAGCAGCAGGATCCCCGCGCCGACGAACAGGCCGATCCCGGCGATGGCCACGCGGTCGGCGGCGTCGAAGGGGTTGAGCTCGTCCGACGGGTGGGTGACGAGCGCGGTGACGACCATGACGACGACGACCGTGACGGCGAGCAGCGTGCAGACCACCCGCACGACCAGGGGGACGGCGGAGATCCGGGTGGGGGTGGTGGGCGGCGTCGGCACGCCCCCATGGTCCCAGCCCGGAGCGCGCGGCCGGGCTGGCAGAGTGCCGGCACGTGGACGCGAGCGGCGTGGAGGTGACCGGACGGGCGCAGCGCGCCGCGTGGCGCGAGCGGTCGGTGCCCGCCGTCGAGCGGGTGCGGCCGGGCCTGTGGTCGGTGCCGGTGCCGATGGGCGGCCCGCTGCGCTGGGTCAACGCGTACGTGCTCGAGCTGGCCGGCGGCGGGCTGGGCCTGGTCGACACCGGCTGGGACGCCGACGACAGCTGGGCGGCGCTGTGCGCCGGGCTGGCCGGGATCGGCGCCGGCGTCGCCGACGTGCGCGGCGTGCTGGTCACCCACATGCACATGGACCACGTGGGCCTGGCCGGCCGGGTGCGGGAGGCCTCGGGCGCGTGGGTGGCGATGCACCCGGCCGACGCCCACGACCTGACCGCCTTCACCGCCCGCTCCCCCGAGGAGTCCACCGAGGTCGAGGTCGCCTTCCTCGTCGGGCTCGGCGCTCCCGAGCCGGACGCGCGCGCGGACGCCGGGACGCCGGAGGAGCGCGCGGTGGCGGCGGCTGGCGCTGCCCGACCGGCTGCTCGAGGACGGCGACCGCGCGGACCTGCCCGGCTGGTCGCTGCGCGCCGTCCACACGCCCGGGCACACCGCCGGGCACCTGTGCTTCGCCGACGAGGCCACCGGGCTGTTCTTCGCCGGCGACCACGTCCTCCCCCGCATCAGCCCGAACGTCTCGACGCACGCCGGCGGCGCCGCCGACCCGCTGCGCGACTACCTGTCCTCGCTGGAGCGGGTCGCCGGGGAGGAGGCCGACGAGGTGCTGCCTGGCCACGAGTGGCGCTTCCGCGGCCTGGCCGGGCGGGCCCGCGAGCTGCGCGCGCACCACGAGCGCCGGCTGGCCGAGCTGCTGGCCGCGGTCCGGGCGCACCCGGGGAGCACCCCGTGGGACCTGGCCGCGCACCTGACGTGGTCGCGGCCGTGGTCGCAGTACGAGCGGCGGATGCGGATCTTCGCCGTCACCGAGACCGACGCCCACCTGCGGCTGCTGGTCAGCCGCGGCCTGGTCGTCGGCGACGGCGGGCGGGTGCCGCGCTATGCGGCGGCGTCCCTGCGGTGATCCGGCACTAGCCTGGGTGTCCGCAGGTCGCGGCACCTCGAAGACCCGGGTGGCCGCGGCCGGTTCCCGCGAGGTGCCCGTGTCCCAGGACGCCACCCGTTCGCTCCCCCTGGCCGACGAGCTGTCGGTCGTCTCCGCCCGCGTGGCCGGCCTGCTGCTGTCCGAGGAGACCGTCGCCACCGCGCTGGGCCTGGTCGGCTCCCTGATCCTGCAGACGGTCCCGGCGGCCACCGGCGCGGGCGTCTCGATCGTCGACCGCACCGGGCGGCGCTCGTCGGGCTCCACCGACCCGCTGGTCGAGCGCGCCGACGCGCTGCAGTACGAGCTCGACGAGGGTCCGTGCCTGGCCGCGGCCGCCGGGCGGGTGCTCGTGCGGGCCGACGACCTGCGCGCCGATCCCCGGTGGCCGCACTGGGCCCCCGCGGCGGTCGGTCTCGGCCTGCTGTCCACGGTGAGCGTGCCGCTGGTCGCCGGGGACCGGACGCTGGGGGCCCTCAAGGTCTACAGCGCCGGGCCCGGCGCCTTCACCGACCACGACGCGCAGGTGCTCACCCTGTCCGCCGCGCAGGCCGCCCTGCTGGTCAGCCACGTCACGGCCCGGGAGCGGGCCCGCCGGGCCAGCGACGACCTGAGGAGGGCCGTGTCGACGCGCGACGTCGTCAGCACCGCCAAGGGGGTGCTCATGGCCCGGCACGGGGTCGGCGAGGAGACCGCGCTGGCCATGCTGCTGTCCCGCTCGGGAGGGGACGCCGGCACGCTGCGGCAGGCGGCCCGGGCGGTGGTCGACTCGGCCGTCCGCAGGCTCCGTTGATGCTGGCGGAGGGCGTCCCCGACGAGGGCCGGCGCGCCGTGCTGGTGGCCGCGCTCCGGCACGCCGAGCTGACCCTCGAGCAGCTCTGGCTGCGGTACTTCGAGCTGGGGGGCAACGCCGACCTGTTCGACGTCGAGGCCCACCTGGACGGGCTGGCGCAGCTGCCCGACCTGGACGGCGACCTGCTGGCGGTCGCGGTCAACGAGCGGCTCGACGAGCTGTCCGCGGCCCGCCGGGTGCCCTACTCCCGGCCGCTGCGGCCGCCGCGGCCCACCACCGGGCCGCTGGCGGCGCTGCTGCAGCTGCTCGAGGCCGCCCGCAGTGCCCCGCCGGACCGGCTGGCGCTGCTCGCCGCGGGGGCCGGCCGCGTCCTCGGCGTCGAGGTGACCGTGCACGTCGTCGACCACGAGCAGCGCCGGCTGGTGCCGCTGTCCGGCGAGCGCCGGCCGGCGGGTGAGCCGATCGCCGTGGACGGCACCCTGCCCGGCCGCGTCTTCCAGTCCGGGCAGTCGCTGCCGTCGGAGGCCGGGGGCCTGCCGCGCCTGTGGGTGCCGCTGCTCGACGGCGCCGACCGGGTCGGCGTCCTGGAGGTGCGGGTGGAGGCCGCCCGGGACCTCGAGGACCCGGGCCTGCGGGAGCAGTGCTGGTGGCTGGCCTCGATGGTCGGCCACCTGATCACCTCGATGGGCGTCTACGGCGACGGGCTCGAGTGCACCCGGCGCAGCCGGCCGCGGTCGCCGTCGGCCGAGCTGGTCTGGCAGCAGCTGCCCCCACTGACCGCCGCGACCGACGCCTTCGTCGTGGCCGGCCTGCTGGAGCCCAGCGCCACCGTCGGCGGGGACGCCTTCGACTACGCGCTCGCCGAGGACGAGGTGTGGCTGACCGTGCTCGACGCCATGGGGCACGGCCTCGGGGCGGGGCTGATGAGCGCCGCGACGCTCGCCACCGCCCGCAGCGCGCGGCGGGACGGGCGCGGCCTGCACGACCAGGTCCGCGCGGTGGACGAGGTGGTCGCCACGACGTTCACGGGCAGCGCCTTCGTCACCGGGGTCCTCGCCCAGCTGGACGTGGCCTCGGGCAGGCTGCGCTACGTCCGCGCCGGGCACCCGCCGCCGCTGCTGCTGCGGCACGGGCGGGTGGTCAAGGAGCTCAGCGCGGGCGGGCGGGTGCCCTTCGGCCTCGGGACGCCGGCGTTCGAGGTGGCCGAGGAGGTGCTCGAGCCCGGGGACTCGCTGGTGCTCTACACCGACGGCGTCACCGAGGCGCGCGACGCCGCCGGGCGGTGGTTCGGCGAGCAGCGGCTGGTGGAGTTCCTGACCCGGGCGGCGGCGGCCGGGCACCCGCCGCCGGAGACGGTGCGCCGGCTGGTGCGCGCGGTCCTCGACCACCAGGGCGGGGTGCTGCAGGACGACGCCAGCATCCTCATCGCCTCGTGGACCACCCGCTGACCGGTCGCACCCCCGCGGCCGGCCCGCGGTGCAGGGGCCGTCACACGACCGCAACGCCCAGCGGCCACCATGGTCCGGTGACCTCCTCCCCCGACGCCCCGGCGCTCACCACCGGCCTCGCGACCGGCACGGAGCAGGACGCGGGCCCCGCGCCGCTGGCCGGGTACACCGTGGCGGTCACGGCCGCGCGGCGGCGGGAGGAGCTCGGCGCCCTGCTCGACCGCCGCGGCGCCCGCGTGGTCTACGCCCCGGCGATCCGGATCGTGCCGCTGGCCGACGACGCCGAGCTGGTCGCCGCCACGGAGGCGGTGCTCGCCGCGCCGGTGGACCTGGTGGTCGCGACGACGGGTGTGGGGTTCCGCGGGTGGCTGGAGGCCGCCGACGCGTGGGACCTACCGCTGGTCGACCACCTGCGCGGCGCCCGGGTGCTCGCCCGTGGCCCCAAGGCGCGCGGCGCCATCCGCGGCGGCGGGCTGGTCGACGCGTGGTCACCGGCGTCGGAGTCCTCGGCCGAGGTGCTCGAGCACCTGCTGTCCGGCGCGGAGGGCCCGCTGCGGGGGCGGCGGGTCGCCGTCCAGCTGCACGGCGACCCGCTGCCGGACTTCGTCGACGCGCTGCGCGCCACCGGCGCCGAGGTGCTGACCGTGCCGGTCTACCGATGGGTGCTGCCGGAGGACGTCGGGCCGCTGCGCCGGCTGGTGACGACGGTGGTGGCCCGCGGGGTCGACGCCGTGACCTTCACCAGCGCGCCGGCCGCGGCCAGCCTGCTGTCGGTGGCCACCGAGCTCGGCCGGCGGGACGAGCTGGTCGCCGCGCTGACCGGCGGGGTGCTGCCGGTCGCCGTCGGGCCGGTCACCGCCGGCCCGCTGACCGCCGCCGGGATCCCGACGCTGCAGCCCGAGCGCTCCCGGCTGGGCGCGCTGGCCCGCGAGGTCGTCGCCCGGCTGCCCGAGCGGGACCCGGTGCTGCGGGTCGGGGACGCCGCGCTGCAGGTACGCGGGCACGCCGCCGTCCTCGACGGCCGCCTGGTCGAGCTGCCGCCGGGGCCGATGGCGGTGCTGCGGGCGCTGGCCGCCCGTCCCGGCGCCGTCGTCGCCAAGCCCGACCTGGTGCGCGGGCTGCCCGGCAGCGGGGACGGGCACGCCGTGGAGATGGCGGTGACCCGGTTGCGCGCCGCGCTCGGGCCGGGCGTCGTCGAGACCGTCGTCAAGCGCGGCTACCGCCTGGCGGTGTGAGTCCCCGTGCCCGGCCGCGGCCGTGCCCGGGGGCCGCGCTCCCACGCCCGCCGCGCGGGCGGGCGGCCGCCGGTGGGCCGCCCCGGTGACCGCGACGCACACCGCCGAGAAGGGGATGAAAACGAGGT
>NZ_JBJGZF010000035.1:0-14409 GCF_054050375.1 Geodermatophilus sp. SYSU D00879 | reverse complement strand
GGCCGGCTGCTGGGGCGGTGCGGGGGGCGGTCTCGCCGCCGCCTCGGGGGTCGGGGGGCGGGGCGGGGGGGGCGCCGCCGCGGCGGCGGGAGCGGCTGCGGCGCGAGCGCGGCGCCGGGGTCTCCTCGTCGTCCTCGGCCGGCGCCGCGACGTCCTCGACGTCGGGCGACTCGGGCAGCGGCCGGCGGCTGCGCCGGCGCGGGGCCGGCGCCGCCTCGGCCTCGGGGGCCACGAAGCTCACGAAGGCCGGCGCCACCGGGGCGGCGGCCGGCGGGGGCGGCGTCCACGCGGCGGGCTCGGGGGCGGCCGCGGGGCGGGTGGCGCGGCGGCGGGGCCGCGCGATGACCGCGGTCGGCTCGGGCGAGCTGAACTGGGCGCCGAACGGCGACCGGTCCGGCTCGTCCTCCGGGTCCTCCTCGGGCTCCGGGGTGGGTCCGGCCTCCACGGGTGGCTCGGCCGCGGCGGTCTCCGCCGGCTCCTCGTCGGGGGTCTCCCCGGTCGCCGCCTCCCCGCTCAGCACCTCCGCGACCGGCGCGTCGCCGGGCGGGAGGGCGGGCGCCGACCCGCTGCTGGTGTCGGTGGTCGGGGTGTCGCTGTCCTGGTCGGCCACGAGGGCTCGCCTCCTGTGTGGTGCTCCCGGGCGCCGGTCCCCACCGGGGGACGGGCGGCCGCGCAGGAGCACGGGTTGGGCGGGCCGGGTGGCCGCTCGGGTGCGGCGGCGAGCCCGGCTCGCGAAGTCTGTGGTCGGTCCCGCGCGGCGGTCGCCGCGGCCGGGGCCGCACTGCTGGTGGAGCGGTGGTACCGATGGTCTCGGGTGGTGCCGGTCCGGGGCGGCACGTCTGGCAGCCGTGTCGCTCGACGTCGCGGTGGCTCCCGGGTCGCCCGGTCAGACGGCGGCGTGCTCCCCCTGGCAGCGGGTGCGCGCCGCTCGGTCGGGACCGAGCGGATCGGCCACGGTCCCGCTGTCGTCGAGCCGGCCCTGCGCCTCACGCACGGCCCGGGGGGGCGACGGCGGGCGCAGGTCGGCGACGGCGGCGAGAGCGGCCACCACGTCGTCGGGTCGAACGGCGGGCGTCACCTGCCGGACAACCAGGTGCAGTATGGCACAACCTGCCTCCCCGCCCGCGGACGCGGAGGCCACGGGGCCGCGCGCATCGACGTCGCGGAGGCCGTTCTTGGTGCGCTTGGCGACGAGCACCTCCGCCCGGGCGAGGAAGGCGTCGACCGCCGCGGCGAGGGTGGCGGGCTCGACGCCGGAGAGCTCGATCCGCCACCGCGCGGCGTCGATCCGGTCGGCCAGCGAGCCGCCGCCCTCGGCGGCCTCCACGCACTCGAGGACGTCGATGCCCGGGGGCAGCGACGCGTCCAGCACGGCCCGGACCTCCTCGGGGTCGCGCCGCTCGGCCAGGCCGATCTCCAGGTACTCGGCCTCGCTGGCCGCCCCGGTCGGCGCCGCGCCCACGTAGCTGATCTTCGGGTGCGGGGTGAAGCCGGCGGAGTAGGCCATCGGCACCCGCGCGCGGCGCAGCGCCCGCTCCAGCGCGCGGGCGAGGTCGCGGTGGGAGGCGAAGCGCAGCGGGCCGCGCTTGGCGTAGCGCAGCCGCAGGCGCTGGACGGTCGGCGGCGGGGGCGGGCCCTCCGGGGTGCGCGCCACGCTCAGCGGCCGACGACGGTGAGCGGCAGCAGGCTGCGCCCGGTGGGACCGATCTGGATCTCGGTGCCGTTGGTCGGGCAGACGCCGCAGTCGTAGCAGGGCGTCCACCGGCAGTCGGCGACCTCCTCCTCCGACAGCGCGTCCTGCCAGTCGTCCCAGAGCCACTCCTTGTCCAGCCCGGAGTCCAGGTGGTCCCAGGGCAGGACCTCGTCCTGGGTGCGCTCGCGGGTGGTGAACCAGTCCAGGTCCACGCCGAGCGGGGTGAGCTCCGCGGCGGCCGCGGCGGTCCAGCGCTCGAAGGAGAAGTGCTCGCTCCAGCCGTCGAACCGGCCGCCCTCGCGCCACACCCGCTCGATCACCCGGCCCACCCGGCGGTCGCCGCGGGACAGCAGGCCCTCGATCACGCCGGGCTTGCCGTCGTGGTAGCGCAGGCCGATGGAGCGGCCGATCCGGCGGTCGGCGTTGATGGCCTGCCGCAGGACCCGCAGGCGGTGGTCGATGGTCTCGGCGCTGGCCTGCCCGGCCCACTGGAACGGGGTGTGCGGCTTGGGCACGAACCCGCCGATGGACACGGTGCAGCGGATGTCCTTGCGGCCGCTGGCCTCGCGGCCGGCGCGGATGACCTCCACGGCCAGCTCGGCGATCTCCAGGACGTCCTCGTCGGTCTCCGTGGGGAGCCCGCACATGAAGTAGAGCTTCACCTGCTGCCAGCCGTTGGCGTAGGCGGTGGTGACGGTGGCGACCAGGTCCTCCTTGGACACGGTCTTGTTGATCACCCGGCGGATCCGCTCGCTGCCGCCCTCGGGCGCGAAGGTCAGCCCCGACCGGCGGCCGTTGCGGGACAGCTCGTTGGCGAGGGTGACGTTGAAGGCGTCGACGCGGGTGCTCGGCAGGGACAGCCCGGTGTTGGTGCCCTCGTAGCGGTCGGCGAGCTCCTTGGCGACCTGGCCGATCTCGGAGTGGTCGGCGCTGGACAGCGACAGCAGCCCGACCTCCTCGTAGCCGGTCGCGCGCAGGCCCTGGTCGACCATCGAGCCGATGCCGGTGATCGTCCGCTCGCGCACCGGGCGGGTGATCATCCCGGCCTGGCAGAACCGGCAGCCGCGGGTGCAGCCGCGGAAGATCTCGACGCTCATCCGCTCGTGCACGCTCTCGGCCAGCGGCACCAGCGGCGTCTTCGGGTAGGGCCACTCGTCGAGGTCCATGACGGTGCGCTTGCCGACCCGGGCCGGGACGTCGTCGCGGGTCCGGGTCACCGCGGCGATCGCGCCGTCGGGGCCGTAGGAGACGGCGTAGAAGCGCGGCACGTAGACGCCGTCGACGCGGGCCAGCCGGGCCAGCAGCTCCTCGCGGCCGCCGGGGCGGCCCTGCTCCTTCCACGCCTTCACCACGTCGGTGACGTCGCCGACGACCTGCTCGCCGTCGCCGAGGACGGCGCAGTCGACGAAGTCGGCGATCGGCTCGGGGTTGAACGCGGCGTGCCCGCCGGCGACGACGACCGGGTGCGTCTCGTCGCGGTCGGCCGCGTGCAGCGGGATCCCGGCGAGGTCGAGGGCCTCGAGCAGGTTCGTGTAGCCGAGCTCGGTGGCGAAGCTGACCCCGAGGACGTCGAAGTCGCGCACCGGGCGGTGGGCGTCGACGGTGAACTGGCCGACGCCGTGCTCGCGCATGAGCGCGGCGAGGTCGGGCCAGACGGCGTAGGTGCGCTCGGCGAGGGCGTCGGGGCGCTCGTTGAGCACCTCGTACAGGATCATGAGGCCCTGGTTGGGCAGCCCCACCTCGTAGGCGTCCGGGTACATCAGCGCCCAGTGCACGGCGACGTCGTCCCAGGCCTTGACCTGGGCGTTCAACTCACCGCCCACGTACTGGATGGGCTTCTGCACCTGGGCCAGCAGGGGCTCGAGACGGGGGTACAGGCTCTCTCCGCTCATGACCCGTCCAGGGTAGACGGCTCCCCCGGCGCCCCCGGCCCGGTTCTCGACCAGCGCCGCAGCGTGATCACGACTAAACTGACGGTGACCAGCAGGACGGCCTCCGAGGAGGAGCATGGTCCCGCCGGCCGGGAGCACCGGTGCACTGCGCGACGCCGACGGCGTCTCCCCGACCCGACCCTCCGGCCGGCTCGCGCTGCCGCTGCCGAGGGGCCGCGCGATGCCTGCCGAGCAGTGGGCCGCCCACCACCTCCTCGTCCTCCGGACGCTGCTGGTCCTCCTCGCCGCGGTCCCGGTCTACGCGCTGGTCCGCGGGGGCGGCGTCGTCTCCGCCGTCCTGCACGCCGCGCCCCTGGCCCTGCTGACCGCGCTGGCCTGGGCGCCGGGGCTGGGCCGCAACACCCGCGCCGCGGCCGCCGCCCTCGGGCTGATGACCGCCGCGGCCCTGGGCGTGTGGCTGTCCGGCGGCGCCACCGAGGCGCACTTCCTGTTCTTCGCGCTGCTCCCGCTCGCCGCGCTCTACGCCGCGCGGGCGCCGTTCCTGCTCGCGGTCGGGTTCGTCGCCGCCCACCACCTCGTGCTGGGCACGCTGTGGCCGCACGCGGTGTTCGGGCACTCGGTCGCGGCGCTGCCGATGGCCGCCCTGCACGCGGGGCTGGTGCTGCTGGAGAGCTGGGCGTGCCTGGTGGCCTGGCGGCGCTTCGACGACCGGCGCGAGCGCGTCGAGCAGCTGGTCGCCGAGCGCACCGCCGAGCTGCGCGCCCAGCGCGACGAGCTGGCCCGGCTGGCCGCCGTCGTGCAGACCACCGACGACGCCGTCGTGACGACGACCCCCGACGGCCGGATCACCAGCTGGAACCCCGGCGCGGAGCGGCTCTACGGCTGGACCGCCGCCGAGGCGCTCGGCCGGCCCGCGTCGATGCTGTCCGCCGGCGCCCCGCTCCCCGCGGACCTGACCCGGCTGCCGCCCGGCAGCCACGAGCGGCGGCACCGCCGGAAGGACGGCTCGGCCTTCGACGCCCTGGTCACCTTCTCCCTCATCCGCGACGAGGACGGCACCCCCACCGGCATCGCCGGGATCACCCGGGACATCACCGGCCGCAAGCGCGACGAGGCGGAGGCCCGCGCCGCCGCCCGCCAGCTGGAGCAGCAGGCCGGGGAGCTGGCCCGGATGGCGCTGCACGACCCGCTCACGGGCCTGGCGAACCGGGTGCTCATGCAGGACCGGCTCGAGCACGCCCTCGCCGACCGCCGCGCCCGCCGGCACGCGGTCCTGCTGCTGGACCTCGACGACTTCAAGGCGGTCAACGACGTCGCCGGGCACGAGGCCGGGGACGCCGTGCTCGTCGCCGTCGCCCGCCGGCTGGAGGCGTCCGTGCGGCCGGCCGACACCGTGGCCCGCCTCGGCGGCGACGAGTTCGTGGTGCTCATGGAGGACGTCGAGGGCCGCCGCGACGTCGTCACCGTGGCCGAGCGGCTGCTGGGCGCGCTGCGCCGGCCGGTCGGCTGGAACGGCGAGGAGTTCACCGTCGGCGGCAGCGTCGGCGTCACGTTCACCGACGCCGCCGACCGGCGCGGCATGGACGACCTGCTCCGCGACGCCGACCTGGCGATGTACGTGGCCAAGTCCGGCGGCAAGAACCGGGTGCGGGTGTTCGAGCGCGGCATGCGCGAGGAGGTCGCCGCGCAGGACGAGCTGGTCCGCGACCTGCGCGCCGCCGTCGGCTCCGGCGAGCTGCGGGTGCTCTACCAGCCGCAGGTGGACCTGCGCAGCGGCGCGGTCACCGGCGTGGAGGCGCTGGCCCGCTGGCAGTCGCACAGCCGCGGGCTGGTGGAGCCGGCCGGCTTCATCCCGGTCGCCGAGGCCAGCGGCGTCATCGACGCGATCGACGACTGGGTGATCGGCCAGGCGTGCGCCCAGCTGCGCGCGTGGGACGACGCCGGGCTGCCCCCGCTGCGGGTGGCGGTCAACGTCTCCCCGCGCCGGCTGGCCACCGGCGACCTCGCCGTCAGCATCGCCGCGGCCGCCCGGGACGCCGGCGTGGACCCCGGCCGGCTGGAGATCGAGGTGCCCGAGGCCGTCGCCGCCGGTCCCGACGCCGCGGCCGGCATCCGCGAGGTGCGGGCGCTGGGTGTGCACGTGGCCATCGACGACTTCGGCACCGGCGCGTCGTCGCTGGCCCGGCTGCAGGACCTGCCGCTGGACCGGCTGAAGATCGACCCCTCGTCGGTGGCGCTGCTGGCCGCCGGCGCCGCGGCCGGGTCGGTCGCCGACGCGGTCATCGCGCTGGGCAACAGCCTGGGCCTGCAGGTGGTGGCCGAGGGCGTCGAGCAGCCCGCGCAGCTGGCCGCGCTGCGGTCGCTGGGCTGCGACGCCGCGCAGGGCCACCTGTTCGGCGCCCCCGTGCCGGCCGACACCGTCGAGCGGCTGGTCCGCGCCGGCCGCCCGCTGCTGGGTGCCGCCTAACGCAGGAGCAGGCCCTGCAGCCGGCGGGCGCCCACCGCGAGGCCCGCCACGCCCAGCACCGCGAGGTAGGCGACCGAGACCAGCAGCCCCCACCGAACGTCGCCGGTCACCAGCCCGCGGACCAGCTCGATGCCGTGGTAGAGCGGCGTGCACTCGACGACGACCTGCAGCGGCCGCGGGTAGGTCGACAGCGGGTAGAAGGTCGTGGAGAACAGAAACAGCGGCAGGATCACGACCTGCACGAACTCGAAGTCCTGCCAGCCGCGCAGGAACGTGCTCGCGGCCAGCCCGACGGCGGCGAAGGCGAACCCGATGAGCACCGCCGCGGGCAGCGCGAGCACCGCCCACCACGAGCCGACCAGGCCCATGGCGAGCATGACCAGCAGGAACGCCGTGGAGTACACGGCGCCGCGCAGCAGCGCCCACACCGTCTCCCCCACCGCGGCGTCGGCGGCCGAGACCGGCGTGGCGAGGACGGCGTCGTAGAGCTTGGCGTAGCGCAGCTTGAAGAACAGGTTGAACACGGCGTCGTAGACCGCGCCGTTCATCGCGGCCGAGGCGAGCAGCGCCGGGGCGACGAACTCCTGGTAGGTGAGCGCGGTGCCGGTGTCGGTGACGACGTCGCCGACCAGCCCGCCGATGCCGACGCCGATCGAGAACAGGTAGAAGAACGGCTCGGCGAACCCGGAGACGAACACCAGCCAGCTGCGCCGGGCCACCAGCAGGTTCCGGTACACCAGCTGCCCGGCCCGCCGCGCGGACAGCGGGTACAGCGGCACGACCCGCAGCAGCAGCGACGCCGGGCGCGCCGGCGCGGGGACCCCGGTCACCGGACCAGCCGCCGCTGCAGCGCCCGGGCGGCCAGCCACGCGCCGACGGCGACCCACAGCGCCAGGTAGCCGACGTGCAGCAGCGCGGACCCCGCCTCCGCCGTCCCGAGGGCGAGGTCGCGGGCCAGGGCGACGCCGTGCCACAGCGGGGTGGCGTACGCGAACCACTCCAGCGCCGCCGGCAGCTGCGTCACCGGGAAGAACGTCCCGCTGAACAGGAACATCGGCACGATGAGGAACCGCTGCAGCGCGGCGAACGCGGCGTCCTCCTCCAGCCGGGCGGCCATGGCCGTCACCGGCGCGGCGAAGGCCAGGCCGGTGAGCAGCGCGACCGGCAGCGCGAGCACCACCAGCGGGCTCTCCGCGGCGCCGAACAGCACGAGCACGACCAGGAACGCCGCCGCCGACGTCGTCACGCGGAAGGCGACGTAGAGCAGGTGACCGGTGAGGACGTCGGCCGGGCGGGCGGGCGTGGCGAGCACCGCCTCGTAGAGCCGGTCCCACTTGAGCGCCCCGAGCACCGGGTAGGTCGACTCGCCGGTCGCCGTCTGCATGGCCGCGGCCACCAGCAGGCCCGGCGCGAGGAAGGCCAGGTAGCCCACCCCGCCGGGGACGCCGGGCCCGCGGTCGACGAGGGTGCCGAGCGTCAGGCCCATCGCGGCGAGGAACAGCACCGGCTCCAGCACGCTGCCGATCGCGCTGCTGCGCCAGAAGTGCCGGTGCGCGGTCAGCCGCTGGGCCAGGAAGGAGCGGGCGGCCGGGGACGGGACCACGTCAGTCGACCAGCGTCCGGCCGGTGAGCCGCAGGAACACGTCCTCCAGCGAGCTGCGCCGGACCAGCGACGACAGCGGCCGCAGCCCGAGCGCGAGCACCTCGGTCAGCGCGGCGTCGCCGTCGGCGGTGTAGAGCAGCAGCCGGTCGGGCAGCACCTCCACCCGCTCGACGGCGCTGCGGGAGACCAGCGGCGCCAGCGCGTCGGCGTGCGCGGCCGGCCCGCCGCCGCCCTCGGTCAGCGGGAAGCGGAGCTCGCACACCTCGCGGGTGGACCAGGTGGCGATCAGCTGCGCCGGGGAGCCCTCGGCCGCGATCCGGCCGCGGTCCATGACCACCAGCCGGTCGCACAGCTGCTCGGCCTCGTCCATGTAGTGCGTGGTGAGCACGAGGGTGACCCCGCGCTGCTTGAGCCGGTACAGCCGCTCCCACAGCACGTGCCGGGCCTGCGGGTCCAGCCCGGTGGTGGGCTCGTCGAGCAGCACCACGTCGGGGTCGTTGACCAGCGCGCGGGCGATGGTGACCCGCCGCTTCATCCCGCCCGACAGCGGCTCGACCCGGTCCCGCGCCCGGTCGGTGAGCTGCACGAAGTCCAGCAGCTCGCCCGCGCGCTCGCGGACCACGGCCCGCGGCAGCCCGAAGTACCGGCCGTAGACCAGCAGGTTCTCCTCGACCGTCAGCTCGAGGTCGAGGTTGTCGGTCTGCGGGACGACGCCGAGGCGGGCGCGGATCGCCGGGCCGTCGACGGCGGGGTCCATGCCGAGGATCCGCAGCTCCCCCGCCGTCGGCGGCGACACCGCCCCGACCATCCGCATGGTCGTGCTCTTGCCGGCGCCGTTGGGCCCGAGGAAGCCGAAGGCCTCCCCGGGCGCGATGTCGACGTCGATGCCGTCGACGGCGGTGTGCTCCCCGAAGCGCTTCACCAGGCCCCGGGCCCGGACCAGCGACTCCACCACGTCCCCCATGCTGCCCCCGGCCCCCGGGGCCGGGTCGAGCCGATTACGCCTTGAGGTCCGGGAAGAACAGCCCGATCTCGCGGGCGGCGGACTCGTCGGAGTCCGAGCCGTGCACGATGTTCGACTGCACCTCGAGGGCGAAGTCGCCGCGGATGGTGCCGGGGGCGGCCTTGACCGGGTCGGTGGCGCCGGCCAGCGCGCGGAACGCCTCGACCGCGCGCGGCCCCTCGACGACGAGGGCGAGCAGCGGGCCGCCGGTGATGAACTCGACCAGCGAGCCGAAGAACGGCTTCTCGCGGTGCTCGCCGTAGTGCTCCTCGGCGACCTCGCGGGGAAGGGTGCGCAGCTCGGCGGCGACCAGGCGCAGGCCCTTGGCCTCCAGCCGCGAGACGACCTCTCCGACCAGGCCGCGGGCGACGCCGTCGGGCTTGACGAGGACCAGGGTGCGATCAGTCACGGGACGGCAGCCTACGGGGCGCCGAAATGTCAACCGGGGTTGACATCCCGGCGATCGTCAACCATGGTTGACACCATGACCGCCCGGACCGCGGACGAGACGCTTACCGCCGCCACCAGCGACGACCCCGCCGTCGGCCTGCGGGGGGTCCGCGCGCTGCGGGACCTGGCCGACCGGCTGGAGGCCCTGCAGGTCGCCGCCGCCCGCCGGCGCGGCTGGTCGTGGCAGCAGGTCGCCGACGCGCTCGGCGTCACGCGGCAGGCGGTGCACAAGAAGCACGCCCGGTCGTCCGGGACGACGTGGAAGGAGTCCTGAGGTGTTCGAACGCTTCGCCGCCGAGGCCCGCTCGGTCGTGCTGCTGGCCCGGGAGGAGGCACGGGCGGCCGGCGCCGACAGCGTCGACCCGGTGCACCTGCTCGTGGCCCTGGCTGCCGCACCCGGCCCGGCCGGCCCGCTGCTGGCCGCCGCGGGCGTGCACGTGACCGATCTCCGCGCGGGCCTGTCCCCCTCCGGGGGCGGCGCGCTCGACGCGGAGGCGCTGGCCGCGCTCGGCATCGACCTGGACCGGGTGCGGGCCGCCGCGGAGGCGGCGTTCGGCCCGGGCGCACTGGACCGCGCGGGCCGGCCGCGCCGGGCGGGGTACGCCCGCTTCGGCCCCGGCAGCAAGGAGGCGCTGAAGGAGGCGCTGCGCGCGGCGCTGGTGCGGGGCGACCGGGTCATCGACGGCCGGCACCTGCTCGCGGGGGTGCTCGAGGTCGGCGACCCCGCGGTGTCCGCGGCGCTGGCCCGCGCCGGCACCGACGTCGCCGCCCTGCGGCGGCGGCTGGACGGGCGGGCCGACGCGGCCTGATCAGGCGGGCGGGGCGTCGTCCCCGGAGGGAGCGGCCGGCTCGCGGAACGGCGCGCCCAGCAGCTCCTTGCGGATCTGCAGCAGGTACAGCCAGATCAGCAGGAACACGCCGCCGACGAACCACATCGACGAGTCGATGAGCCCGGTGAGCAGCAGCGGGACCTGCAGCGCGGTACCGATCTCCAGGCCGCGCGGGCGCCGCTGGACGCCGCTGGCCAGCACCAGGACGACGGCGAGCACGAGCAGGATCGTCAGCCGGGTGGCGCCGAGGCCGGCCTCGGTCTGCGCGATCGCCCGCGGGACGAACAGCACCGCGATGCCCTCGAGCAGCAGCACGGCGGCGGCCGCCCCGCGCAGCGCCCTCGCGGCCCGGACCGGGTCCGGCGCGGTCACGGTGTCTCCTCGCCGGCGCTCGTCGGCACCGTGCCGCCCGGTGCTCTGCCCGTGCGTGACCTCGCGAGCGCGGTCACGACCGGCCGCCCAGGACGGTCCGCGCCTCGCCGGCGGTGATCACGCTGCCGGTGACCAGCACGCCCGCGCCGCCGAGGGCGTCGTCGGGACCGGCCTCGGCCAGCTCGATCGCCTCGGTGAGCGCCTCCGGCAGCCGCGGCGAGACGCTCACCCGGTCGGCGCCGAACACGTCCACGGCGAGCGCGCCGAGCTCGTCGGCGGGGACAGCCCGCGGGGAGCTGTTCTGCGTCACCACCAGCTCGGCGCAGACGGTCTCCAGCTCGCGCAGCATCCCCTCGACGTCCTTGCCGTGCACCGCGCCGACCACCCCGACCAGCCGGGTGAAGTCGAAGGACTCCCGGATGGCCTCCACGGTCGCGGCCATCCCGGCCGGGTTGTGCGCGGCGTCGACCAGCACCGTCGGGCTGGTGCGCACCCGCTCGAGCCGGCCGGGCGAGCGGACGGCGGCGAAGGCGGCGCGCACCGTCTCGACGTCGACGGTCCCGGTGGCCGCGCCGGCACCGAGGAACGCCTCGACGGCGGCCAGCGCGGTGGCCGCGTTCTGGGCCTGGTGCGCGCCGAACAGGGGCAGGTAGACGTCGTCGTACTCCCCGCCCAGGCCCTGCAGCCGCAGCTGCTGCCCGCCGACGGCGACCCGCCGGTCCAGCACGCCGAACTCGGTGCCCTCGCGCGCCACCACGGCCTCGACCTCGACCGCGCGGCGGACCAGCGCGTCCAGCGCGCCGGGCTGCTGGTGGGCGAGGACGGCGATCGCGTCGGCCTTGATGATCCCGGCCTTCTCGCCGGCGATCGTGGCGACGTCGGGACCGAGGTACTCGGCGTGGTCCAGCGCCACCGGCGTGACGACGGCGACCCGCGCGTCGGCGACGTTCGTGGCGTCCCACGTGCCGCCCATGCCGACCTCGATGACCGCGACGTCGACCGGCGCCTCGGCGAACAGCGCGTACGCCATGCCGACCACGACCTCGAAGAAGCTCATCGGGTGCTCGCCGGCGGCGTCGACCATCTGCACGTAGGGCGCGATGTCGTCGTAGGTCTCGACGAACCGCTCGGCGCTGACCGGCTCGCCGTCGAGCACGATCCGCTCGCGCACCGACTGCAGGTGCGGGCTGGTGAACCGGCCCACCCGCAGTCCGAAGCCGCGCAGCAGCTCGTCGACCATCCGCGACGTCGTCGTCTTGCCGTTGGTGCCGGCGACCTGCACGACCGGGTAGGCCCGGTGCGGGCTGCCCAGCAGGTCGACCAGGGCGGCGATGCGGCCCAGCGAGGGCTCCAGCCGGGTCTCCGGCCAGCGCGCCAGCAGCTCCTTCTCGACGCGGGCGAGCTCGGCCTCGGGACTGCTGCTCATCCTCCCCAGGATGCCAGCCGCGCACTTCCTAGGATGGGGGCATGGTCGCCGATCCCCTCCCCCCGGTCAGCACCACCCCGGGAGCCGGGGCCGGGGTACCCGAGAAGCCGAGCCTCGACGGACTCGAGGACACCTGGGTCGCCCGCTGGGCCGAGCAGGACACCTACGCCTTCGACCGCGCCGCCGCGCTCGCCGCGCCGCGCGAGCAGGTCTACTCGATCGACACCCCGCCGCCGACCGCCAGCGGGTCGCTGCACGTGGGGCACGTGTTCAGCTACACCCACACCGACATCGTCGCCCGCTACCAGCGCATGCGCGGCAAGCACGTCTTCTACCCGATGGGCTGGGACGACAACGGGCTGCCGACCGAGCGGCGGGTGCAGAACTACTACGGCGTCCGCTGCGACCCCTCGCTGCACTACGAGCCCGGTTTCGAGCCGCCCGCCAAGCCGGGCAAGGAGCAGGTGCCGATCAGCCGGCGCAACTTCGTCGAGCTGTGCATGCAGCTGACGGAGGAGGACGAGCACGCCTACGAGCAGCTGTGGCGCCGGGTCGGGCTGTCGGTGGACTGGTCGAACGTGTACCGGACCATCTCGGAGACCTCGCGGGCCACGGCGCAGCGGATGTTCCTGCACAACCTGGCCCGCGGTGAGGCCTACGCGCAGGAGGCCCCGACCCTCTGGGACGTCAGCTTCCGCACCGCCGTCGCCCAGGCCGAGCTCGAGGACCGCGAGCGCCCCGGCGCCTACCACCGGATCTCGTTCCACTCCGCCGACGGCCCGGTGTTCATCGAGACCACCCGGCCGGAGCTGCTGCCCGCGTGCGTCGCCCTGGTCGCCCACCCCGACGACGAGCGGTACCGGTCGCTGATCGGACAGACGGTGCGCACGCCGCTGTTCGACGTCGAGGTGCCGGTCGTCGCCCACCGCCTGGCCGAGCCGGACAAGGGCTCGGGCATCGCGATGATCTGCACCTTCGGCGACCTCAACGACGTCACCTGGTGGCGCGAGCTGCAGCTGCCCACCCGCGCGGTGGTCGGCTGGGACGGCCGCTTCGTCGCCGACGCCCCGGACGGCGTGCCCGCCGAGGTGTACGCCGAGCTGGCCGGCAAGACGCCGTTCAGCGCCCAGCAGCGGATCGTGGAGATGCTGCGCGAGTCCGGCGACCTGCAGGGCGAGCCGAAGGCGATCACCCACCCGGTCAAGTTCTTCGAGAAGGGCGACCGGCCGCTGGAGATCGTCACCACGCGGCAGTGGTACATCCGCAACGGCGGGCGCTCTCCCGACCTGCGCGACGCGCTGATCGTCCGCGGCCGGGAGATCACCTGGGTGCCCGACCACATGCGGCACCGCTACGAGAACTGGGTCGAGGGCCTCAACGGCGACTGGCTGATCAGCCGGCAGCGGTTCTTCGGCGTCCCGTTCCCGGTCTGGTACCGGCTCGACTCCGCCGGCGACCCCGTGTACGACGAGCCGATCCTGGCCGACGAGGCGTCGCTGCCGGTCGACCCGTCGTCCGACGTGCCGCCGGGCTTCGACGAGTCGCAGCGCGGCGTCCCCGGCGGGTTCATGGCCGACCCCGACGTCATGGACACCTGGGCGACGTCGTCGCTGTCGCCGCAGGTGGCCTCGGGCTGGGACACCGACCCGGAGCTGTTCGCGCACGTCTTCCCGATGGACCAGCGGCCGCAGGCGCACGACATCATCCGCACCTGGCTGTTCTCCACCGTCGTGCGCTCGCACTTCGAGTTCGGCACGGTGCCGTGGACGCACGCCACCATCTCCGGCTTCGTCGTCGACCCCGACCGCAAGAAGATGTCGAAGTCCAAGGGCAACGTCGTCACCCCGATCGACGTCCTCGAGCGCTACGGCACCGACGCGGTCCGCTGGCGCGCCGCCGGCGCCCGGCCGGGCGCGGACTCGCCGTTCGACGAGGCGCAGATGAAGGTCGGCCGCCGGCTGGCCATGAAGATCCTCAACGTCGGCAAGTTCGTGCTGGGCCTCGGCGTCACCGCGGACCTCTCCGCCGGGCAGGTCACCGAGCCGATCGACCTCGGGCTGCTGCGCCGGCTGGCCGACGTCGTCGACGAGGCCACCGCGGCGATGGAGGCCTACAACTACACCCGGGCGCTCGAGGTGTCCGAGGCGTTCTTCTGGTCGTTCTGCGACGACTACGTGGAGCTGGTGAAGTCCCGCGCCTACGGCTCGGACGACGCCGCCCGCTCCGCCCAGGCCGCGCTGGCCCTCGCGCTGTCGGTGCAGCTGCGGCTGTTCGCGCCGGTGCTGCCGTTCGTCACCGAGGAGGTCTGGTCCTGGTGGCAGGCCGGCTCGGTGCACCGCGCGGCGTGGCCCGCCGCCGACGAGCTGCCGACCGGCGGTGACCCGGCGGTCGTCGAGGTGGCCGCCGAGGCGCTGGCCGCGGTGCGCAAGGCCAAGTCCGAGGCCAAGCAGTCGATGCGGGCCGACGTCGAGTCCGCGACGGTGACCGCGCCGGAGGCGCAGGTGCCGCAGGTGGAGGCCGCGCGGGACGACCTCGTGTCGGCCGGGCGGATCGCCTCGCTGACCGTCGTCGCCGGCGAGGGCCCGCTGACCGTCGACGTCGTCCTCGCCGCCCCCGCGGATTGACTTCCGGGACCGCTGTACCGCGGTGGCCCAGGACCGCACCGGTCCTGGG
>NZ_JBJGZF010000034.1:0-22064 GCF_054050375.1 Geodermatophilus sp. SYSU D00879 | reverse complement strand
GCGCAGCCGGCCGCGGCCCCCGCGCGCGGCCCGCGCCGCCCGGGCCCCCCCCCCCCCCCCCCCCCCCCCCCCCCCGGGGCCGGGGCCCGCCCGCCGCGGGCCGGCGTCAGGCCATCTCGGCCCCGGCCTCCTCGGCCCGCGGCCGCGGCACGGCGGCGGCCGTACCGGGCACACCGAGGCGCTCGGCGATCCGGTCGGCGACCCGCAGCGCGTTGGCGACGATGGTCAGCGTCGGGTTCACCGCGGTGCTCGACACGAAGAACGACGCGTCGGCCACGTACAGGTCCTCGACCTCGTGCATGCGGCAGTCCAGGTCCAGCGGCGCGGTCGCCGGGTCCGGCCCGAAGCGGATCGTCCCGTTCTGGTGCGCGACCCCGCCGATGCCCAGCTGCCCGCCGGCGTACTGGCGGTTCTCGTACACGTCCTGCTCGCAGCGGATGGAGTCCAGCAGGCCCATGAGGCGCATCCGCAGCCGGGCGACCTCGGCGGCGTTGGTGCGGCGGTAGAACAGCCGGATCCCGCCGTCGGCGTCCACGGTCACCCGGTTCTCGTCGAGCGGCAGGTCCTCGGTGGTGAGCCAGAAGTCGATCGAGTGGCGGGCGAGGTCGGCGGGGTCCCGCGCGTCGGGGACGTCGAAGCCGATGAGCACCGCGTCGCTCTTGCCGTTCATCTGGATCGAGCCGACCGGGTACTCCCAGTCCGGGTCGAACGGGTCGGACCAGTAGAGGTCGTTCACGCCGATCGTCTTCTGGAAGCGCGTCGGGTTCGGCGTCTTCGAGAACGCCACCAGGCCGGAGTTGTTGTGCAGCATCAGGTGCCGGCCCACGTGCCCGGAGCCGTTGCCCAGCCCGGCCGGGTGCCGGTCGGACGCCGAGGCCAGCAGCAGCGCGGCCGAGTTGATCGCGCCGGCGGCCAGGACGACGACGTCGGCGGTGTACTCCTCCCGCTCGCCGTCGCGGTCGACGACGATCCGCGAGACCCGGCGGCCCGAGGCGTCGGTCTCCAGCCGCACCACCCGCGCCCGGGTCCGCAGCTCGACGTTCGGGTGGCGCAGCGCCGGTTCCACCGTCATCACCTGGGCGTCGGCCTTGCCGTTGACCAGGCAGGGGAAGCCGTCGCAGGTCGCGCAGCGGATGCACGCCGACAGGTACGGCTGCGCCTCGTCGCGCAGGATGCCGTTCGGCAGGGAGAACGGGTGCAGGCCCGCGGCGGTCAGGTCGGCGCGCAACTGGGCGATCCGCGGCTCGTCGCTGATCGCCGGCCACGGGTACGGGCCGGACGCCGGCGGGTCGTCGGGGTCCTCGCCGCGGGTGCCGTGCACCTGGTAGAGCTGCTCGGCCCGGTCGTACCACGGCGCGAGGTCGGCGTAGGTGACCGGCCACGCCGGCGAGACGCCGTCCACGTGCTGCACGGGCCCGAAGTCCCGTTCCCGGAAGCGGTAGAGGACCGCGCCGTAGAACTTGGTGTTCCCGCCGACGTAGTAGTGCTGCTTGGGTGTGAACCGCCGCCCGTCGGCGCCGTCGGTCCACTGGCCGCTGTTGGCGTAGCGCTTGTCGGCCCACAGCGCCCGCGGGTCCCAGTTCTCGACCTCCCGCGGCAGCCAGTCGCCGCGCTCGAGGACCAGCACCCGTTTCCCGGTGGGTGCCAGCGCCCAGGCGACGGCGCCGCCGCCGGCTCCCGACCCGATGACGACGACGTCGGCGTGCTCGGCCATGGGGTCCTCCTCAGGTGATGGCGAGCGGGGTGACCCAGGCGCCGGTGGCGCCGCGCAGCTTGGCGTGGCTGACGACGAGGCAGAACTCGCGCAGCCCGGCCGCGGCCGCCTCGGCCAACCGCAGGTTCTCCAGCACGACGACGCCGTGCCGGACGTTGAGCGTCTGCGGGACGACGAACGGCTCGCCGGGGTCCTCGGGCGGCACCGGGCCGTGGCTCCAGGTGTCGCAGCCGGTCAGCGCGATCCGCCGCTCCGCCAGCCACCCGGCCAGCTCCAGTCCCGGGCCGGGCTCGCCGGAGGAGTACCGCCCGGGGTCCTCGCTCCAGAACCGCCCCCAGCCGGTGTGGAACAGGACGGCGTCCCCCGGGCGCGGCGTCCGCCCGCCGAGCGCGGCCCGGGCGTCGTCGACCGTGACGACGTCGCCGGGGCCCAGGGCGTCGACCCCGCGGACGGCCGCGACGTCGAGCAGCAGGCCGCGGGTGACCACCTGCGGCAGCGTCTCCACGCCGAGCCGGGCGGTGCCCCACTCCTCGGCGATGTCGGCCAGCCGGTGGCCGTTGTAGGTGCGGTCGCCGACCTGCAGGTGGTTGAGCGCGTCCAGGTGGGTGCCCATCTGCTGGGTGGCGGTGATCTGCTCGACCACCCAGTTCACCCCGTTGCGGCCCCAGCCCTCGGGGCCGCCGCCGTCGGGCCGGCGGCGGTTGACGAAGTGGGCGTTGGTCGTCAGGTAGGAGCGGAACGTCCGCCCGGGGAAGGCCGGGACGTCGGCGTGCAGCACGTGCGCCAGGTCCAGCACCCGTCCGGTGCGCACCAGGGCGACCGCCGCGAGGACGACCTCGGGCGTGATCTCGTTGAGCGCGCCCGCGGCGTCGTCCGGGCCCCAGCGGGAGGGGAACCAGCCCGCCGTCCGCTCGTCGGCGGAGGGCGGGCGGTCCAGCGCCGTCACTCCGAGGACCAGGTGGTCTCGAACGACGGGTAGAGGGTGAGCCCGCCGTCGACGAACAGGGTCTGGCCGGTGACGTAGGCGGCCTCGTCCGAGCAGAGGAACGCGGTGATCGCGGCCATCTCCTCGGCGTCCCCGGCGCGGCGCATCGGGATGTGGCTCTCCACCATCTGCCGCTTGACGGGGTCGTCGATCCAGGACCGGTTGATCGGGGTGACCGTCGCGCCCGGGCCGATGCCGTTGACCCGGATGCCGCGGGCGGCGTACTCGAGGGCGAGGGTGCGGGTGAGGTTCTGCATGCCGCCCTTGGAGACCGAGTAGCCGAGGAAGCGGGGCTTGGGGATCACCTGGTGGACGCTGGAGACGTTGACGATGCAGCCCGGCGAGCCGGTGCCCAGCCACGTGCGGACGGCCTGCCGGCTGCACAGGAACGCGCCGCGCAGGTTGACCGCGAGGACCCGGTCGAAGGCGGCGGCGTCGAGCGCGTCGCTGTCGGCGGCGACCTGGATGCCGGCGTTGTTGACCAGCAGGTCGATCCGGCCGTACTCGCCGAGCGCCTGCTCGAACATGGCGCCGACCTGGCCCTCGGAGGACACGTCGGCGGCCACCAGGATCGGGTGCGTGCCGGCCGCGGACATCTCCTTCATGCAGATCTCCACGCCGTGCTCGATCGCCTCCCGGGTCTCCTCGGCGCCCTCGGGCGCGCCGACGTAGTTGATGGCGACGTCGACGCCCTCCTGCCCGAGGCGGATGGCGATCGCCTGCCCGATGCCGGAGCTGCCGCCGGTGACCAGCGCCTTCTTGCCCTGCAGACCCTTCACGTCCTGCTCCTGTCGGTCAGTGCCCGTGCCCGTCCCTCCGAGAAGGAGGCGACGGCGTCGTCGGGCGTGCGGATGCGGTCGGCGCCGACCAGCGCGCCGAAGGGGGCGTTCCAGAACGGGTCGTCCGACGGCGGCCCCTCGTGCGGGCCGACGTAGAGGTAGGGCTCCGGCGCCGCGTCGTCGCCGGGGGAGACCCCGTAGTTGACGGCGTCGAGGGTGATCGCCAGGTCCAGGTGCTCGGGCCACAGCACCGGCTCGGCCGGCGTGCCGAGCCCGGCGGCGAGGCGGCGCAGCGCGGCGTCGCCGAGGGCCCACCACGCGGCCAGCCGGTGCGCGGCGGCAGCGTCGACCGGCAGCGTCGCGTCCGGGTCGGGGACGGTGGCGGGGGAGTAGCTGCCGCGCAGGCCGAGTTCGACGCCGGCGGCGTCCGCCGCGGCCCCGAGCGTGGTGAGCGGGTGCTGGTGCCGGGCGTCGCCGTCGACGACCACCAGCCGGTCGGCGACGACGGCGAGCTGCCGGTCGCCGACGCCGCGGGTGGTGGCGTAGCCGCCCGGGAACGGGCGCAGCCGGATGGTCCCGGAGGCGGCGAACTGCCCGGCGGCGAGGACGTGCTCGGCGAGCAGGTGCCAGCTGTGCCGGGTCGTGGCCAGCGCCGGCGGCGAGGTGCGGGTCATGCACCCGTCGTCCCGCGCCGGCGCCGTTCGTTACGCGGGCCGGCCGGCTTCCCCGAGCCGCCGGGAGCGGCACCCGACCGTCCGCGGCGGGTCCGGCCGCGCCGTCCTCCGTCGGCGCGGATCGCCCGGGGGGTTACCGTCGCCTGCGGACTGACGGGTTGCGGGCCCCCACGGTGCCGGGGCGCCCGCGGAGGGGCTGAGCCGAGGCGAGTGGACATGTGGCCGTCCGAGTACGACGACGCCGCGGCGGGCCTCTACGACGAGATCGTCCGCGACCTGTACTCAGCCGGGCTGACCGTCTACGGCGTCGCCGCCGGCCTGGGGCCCGGACCGTTCGCCGAGCGCCTGCGGGCAGCCACCGCCGAGCTGGACGACGCCATCAAGCGGATCCGGCTGGCGGTCCTCGCGCTCGCCGACCGGCCGACGACCGACACCGGCAGGTACGCGTCCCGGCTGTTCGACACGATCACCGCGGCCACCCCCGGGCCGGCCGCCGCGCCGACCACCAGCGTCGCGGGGCCCCTCGGCGACCTGCCCGAGCCCGTCGTCGGCGAGCTGCTCGACGTCGTCCGCGCGGTCCTGACCCACCTCGGCGGACACGCCGGTGCCGGCGCCGTCGAGGTCGCGGTGACCGTCGCCGACGGCGGCGTCACCCTGCGGGTGGTCGACGACGGCAGCGGGCCGGCGCTCCCCGACGACGGCAGCCTGGCCGAGCTGCACCGGCGGGCGAGCGCGCGAGGGGGGTCCTGCGTCGTCGAGCCGGGACCTGCCGGTGGCACCCGGCTGACCTGGGCGGTCCCGCTCCGGTAGCGCGGGACCGCCCGTGTCCGGGGAGCCGCCGGCCCGGCCGGCGCCGGTGCTCCCGGCTGCTCAGACCCGCGTCGTCCGGCGGCCGACGGCGGCCTGCACCGGGCCGAGGGCGATGGCCAGGCCGATCGCGGCGCTGATCGCGTGCAGCCAGTTGTCCGCCGCGTTGACCGCCAGGAAGTCCCACGTCTCCCCGATGGCGAACAGGCCGTACACCAGGGCCGCGCCGTAGCCGACGGCGAGCAGCCAGCCGTAGGTGCGCGCGAGGGCGAGGGAGCGGGCCAGGGCGAGTCCGGCGACGCCGATGGCCAGGTGGACCAGGTTGTGCAGCGGGTTGACCTCGAAGCCGAGCAGCTCGTCGCCGGTGTGGGCGGCGAAGTCCTCGAAGCCGGTCACGAAGTAGCCGGCGATGCCGGCGATCGTGTAGACGGCACCGACGACCAGGGCGGCGACCTGCGGCCACGTCCAGGCCCCGGGAGTGCCGACGGTGCGGTCTCGTGCGGACATGGGGTGCCTCCTCGGGAACGTCCGCGGTGCGTGCCCCAGTGCGCCGCCGTGCGCGGGAGCGCGCCAGGGCAGCAGGTCACCGAGGGGCGGGACCTGGGTCGGCGGACGGTGGTGCCGGAGGTCCCCGGTGGCCGGCGGAGGTGGCCGGCGGCCGTCCCCCGGTAGGGCAGGACACCCGGCGGCGCTCGGCCCGCCGGATGCCCGCGCGGCCAGGGTGACCGTCCGGGTGTCGCGGGACCACCGACCTCGGGCCCCACCGCCGGGGACCTCGGTCCCGCCGGCGGGTCCGGGGGCCGGCCGGTGCCCGCCCGGGACCGACGGCGGTGCCCCCGCGGGACGTCCGGTCCTCGCCCGGGGCGCCGGCGCCGCCGACGCTGGAGGACGCCGACCTGCTCGTCTCCCGACGGGAGCAGCCCGATGACCACCCTCCACGTGGACCCCGGCACGACGGCCGTGGCGGAGCCCGACCTCCGCCGCACCGTGGCGCGGACGCTCGGCCGCTGGCCCTCGGCCGGGCTCGCGGTCGCGCTCGTGCGCGGGGACGCCGCCCCGCGGTTCCTCTGCTCCGGCGTCGCCGACGTCGCCTCCGGCCGGCCGGTCGGGGAGGACACCGTGTTCCGGATCGGCTCGCTGACCAAGACGATGACGGCGGTCGCGGTGGTCCAGCTGGCCGAGCGGGGCCTGGTCGACCTGGACGCACCGGCCGCGGACCACCTCCGGGCCGTCCGCCTCGTCCCCGCCCGGGCCGGCATCGCCCAGCCCACGGTCCGCCACCTGCTGACCCACACCGGCGGGATCGGCTACTGGCGGCGGGGCTCGGACCTGCTGCTGCACCCCGGGGCCGGATCCGGCCTCGTCACCCGGGGCGTCGTCCCGCTCGCCGACTACTACCGCGGCGGGCTGCCCGTCGACGTGCAGCCGGGTACGCGGTGGGCCTACAGCAACCACGGCTTCGCCGTCCTGGGCCAACTGGTGGAGGACGTCTCCGGGGAGGCGCTCGACCGGTACCTGCGCGAGCACGTCTTCCGGCCGCTGGGCATGACCGACACCGCCCTCGTCCTCGACGGCCGGCTGCGCTCGGCCCTGGCCACCGGGTACGCGCTGCGCCGGCGCGGGCCGGAGGCGGTCCGGCACCGGGAGGTGCCGACACCCGGGGGCGGCGGGGCGTACTCCACCGCGAGGGACCTGGCCCGCTACGTCGCGGCGGTGCTGCACGGCGGGGCGAACGAGCACGGCCGCGTGCTGAGCGCGGAGTCGGTCGCGTCGATGGTCCGGCCGCACTTCCGGCCCGACCCGCGGGCGGCGGGCATGGGCCTGGGCTTCGAGCCGCACGAGGAGGCCGGCCGCGCGCTCGTCGGCAAGGGCGGCATCGTCGCGGGGTTCCTGTCCGCCATCGACACGGCACCGGACGCGGGCACCGGCGTCGTCGTGCTCACGAACACCGGCGCGCTCGACGGCCGCGGCGCCGCGGAGCCGCTGGCCGGCGCGCTGCTCCGCCTCCTGCTCGCGCTGCCGGAGGACCGGGCGCGGGACGACGTCGTCCCCCACCCGGAGGTGTGGCCGGACCTGTGCGGCTGGTACGCGCCCGACGCCGGCCCGGTGACGGACGTCTTCCCGCACCTGCTCACCGGCGCGGGGTTCGGGGTGTCCGTCCGCCGCGGCCGCCTGGTGCTGGTCCCGCTGACGCCGGCCCGCGTCCTGCCCCGCGCGATGGTGCTCCACCCCGACGACCCCGGCGACCCGCGCGTGTACCGGGTCGAGACCCCGGAGTACGGACGGACCGCCCGGGTGGTGTTCACCGAGGAGGACCCGCCGCGGCTGGTCTTCGACCTGATGTCGTTCGCGAGGCGGCCGGACCGGCAGGACCCGCGCCGGTGGCTCGGGGCCGCCGCGGCCGCCGGGGCGGCGCTCGCCGTCGGCCGGTCGTGGCCGCGGCACCGGGGAGGCTGAGCCCGGGGCAGCAGGGGCGGACCGGGCTCAGCCCGCCGCTGCGTCGAGGGCGCGCACGCGGTCGAGCAGCCGGTCGCGGCGGCGGGTCAGGACGCCGAGCAGCGCCTCCTGCAGCTCCGCCTCCGCGATCGCGGCGCTCCTGTCCTCGGGATCGGTGGCCCCCTCGGCCCGCTGCCCGACCCAGGCGCGGCTCTCCTGCGCCGCCCGCCGGGTCCGCTCGATCTCCGCCTCCACCTGGCGCAGCTCGTCCCGCAGTCGCGACGTGCTCCCGTCCTCCATCGCGGTCTCCTCCCGCTCCGACGGCCTCGCCCTGCAGGGTCACGGTGACCCCGGACGGGAGGCCGCGGGCAGGGGCGGAAGACCCTCCGGCCGGCCGGGCGCCCCCGGCGGGAGCGGTGGCCTCCGGGACGTGCTGCCGGCCGGCGTCGCCGTGCGGCCCGCGGCCCGCGGTGGACAGGGCACTCCGCCCGCGGCCGGGAGGGGCCACCGCCCCTGGAGCGGACCGCACCCGGACCGGCACGGTGACGTCGCGGGGCGGGAGCAGGACGCGCCGGCGAGGAGGCGGACGGCCATGGGCTGGTACGGCTGGGACCACATGAGCGGCTGGGGCTGGTTCACCCTGACCGCCAGCGCCGTGCTGCTCCTCGCCGTGGTGGTGGGCCTGTTCCGGGCGCTGGTGCGGACGGGCGGGGAGCCACCGCCCGCCCCGCCGCGGCCGACGGCCGAGGAGCTGCTGGCCGAGCGTCTCGCGCGCGGGGAGATCGGCGAGGACGAGTACCGCAGCCGGCTGGCGGCGCTGCGCGGTTCGAGCTCCGCCCCGCGGACCCCGGGCTGAGACCGGCGCACCGCCCCGGGACCGGGCGACGCGGCTCCGACGCGCCGGTCCTCCAGCGCGACGCGCCGGTTCCGGTGCGACGCCGTGCGGCGACCCGGTGACATCCGGGGGCTCCGTGCACCAGCCTGGGCGGGCCGGACCCGGGGGACATCCTGAGCGCGCGGATGGGCGGGTGACAGTCAGTGGCAGACCTGACGATCGAACGGGCGTCCGGGGGCCTCGACGACGGCTCCACGCCTCCCCCTCCGGCCCAGCAGCGGCCGTCCGCCCCACCCCCGGCACCCCCCGGCGGCGTCGCGCTCACCCGCCTGCTCGCCCTCGCCCGGCTCACCGCGCCGCAGGCCCTCGAGCTGTCCGCCGGCGTGCTGGAGCAGGCGGCGCAGCTGCCGGTGCCGGACACCGGGAGCGCCGCCCGCGGGCTCCTGGAGCGGCTCGCGGTGGGGACCGACGGGCGGGTGCTCCTCCACCCCTCCGCCACGCCGGCCGGTACCGCCGTCGCCGCGGTCCTCGCCGAGGTCGCGGCCACCGCCCGGTCCCGTCCCGGGGCGGCGGGGGCGGAGGACCCGCTGCTGGACGCGGTCGACGCCGCGGTGGCGGCCCTGCCGGACGCCGGCGTCCCTCCCGTCGCGCGGCGGGTCGCCGAGGCCGCCGCGGCGATCGACCGCGGCGCCGTCCGTGCCGAGCTGGGCGCGCTGGTGCGGTCGATCGCGTCGGGCGGGCCGGTCGGCGCCGCCGCGTCGGCCGCCGTCCGCGGCGCCGTCTCGCGCCCGGTCCGGCGCGAGGCCTCCCGCACCGCGCGGCGGGTCGGGGCGTGGCTGGTCTCGGTCGTGGTGCTCGCCGCGGCGGTCACGACGGAGGTGGTCCTGCTGCGGGACGAGATCGCCGCCGACGTCGACGTGCTCCTGGACGCCGGGCGCAGCGGCGTCGAGCCGACCGCGGAACCCCGACCCGACGGCGTGCCGGTCACCCCGCCGGCCCCGGCGTCGGCCGGCAGCGTGGCCGCGGTCGACCTGCGCGGCCTCGACGCGTGCGAGCCGGGGCAGCCGTGCACCGTGCGGGTGCAGGTGCGGCTCGTCCCCGGCGCCGCGGAGCAGCGGGTGACCTGGTCCTACCTGCTCGTCGACCGCTGCACCGGCGACACCTCCACCGCGCCGGGCGGCACGGTCGCGGTCCCGCCGGGAGGGGAGCGGGCCGAGGCCGTCGGCGTCGTCGCGCTGCCGCCCCTGCCGGCCGTCGCGGTCCTGGCCGTCACGGACCAGCCCGCGACCGCGGCCTCCGCGCCGCTGTCCGTGGGCTCCTGCCCACCCGAGCTCCGCACCCGCTGACCCGACGGGAGAACCGCATGCCGTACTCGGTGCCCCCCGGCCGGCCGGACGACGACGCGGGGGACCGTCGGGCGGGCCGGCGGTGGAGCCGCCGCCAGCGCCGCGTGCTGTGGGCCGTCCCGGAGGACTCCCCGCTGGAGCCGGGCGGGCTGCCCGCCGCCGAGGGCGGACGGGGCCGGACCCGGGAGGAGCGCCGGGAGCGCCGCAGCGCGCTGTTCGACCTGCTCGCCGTGGTCGCCGCCCTCGCCCTGGTCGGGCTGGGGCTGGCCAACCTGTACCTGATCGGCGCGCACGACCTCGCGCTGCGCCAGGGCCTGATCGCCGCCGGGGGCATCCTCGCCCTCGCGGCCTTCTGGCGGGTCCGCGTCCGGTACCTCGGCGTGCTGGGCTGGGTGTCCTACGTCGCGGCCGTCGTCTTCCTCGTCGGCGTCCTCACGGTCGGGGTGACGGTCAAGGGCGCCACCCGCTGGTTCGTCCTGGGCGCCGTCACCTTCCAGCCCTCGGAGCTGGCCAAGCTCGGGCTGCTGCTGGTCCTCGCCGCCGTCCTCGGCTCCGCCCGGCCGGCGTGGCGGCGCTTCGGCCTCGCCGTGCTGCTGGCGGTCGTGCCCATCGGGCTCACCCTGCTCCAGCCGGACCTGAGCACCACCATGCTGCTGGTCGTCCTCACCGCGTCGATGCTCGTCCTCGGCCGGGTGCCCGCGCGCTTCCTGCTCCCGCTGGGCGCCGCGGCCGTGGTCTCCGCCCCGCTGATGATCAGCCTGCTGCAGCCCTACCAGCTGCAGCGCCTGGGCACCTTCCTGGTCGGCGCGCACGAGTCGCCGACCGGCTCGGGCTGGGCGCTGCGGCAGGCGCACATCGCCGTCGCCTCCGGCGGGCTGACCGGGCGGGCCGACGACCCGCTGCGCGAGCTGCGCGCCGAGTACCTGCCCGAGGGGCAGACCGACCTCGCGCCGGCCAGCCTGGTCGGGCAGTGGGGCCTGGTCGCGGGCGCCGCGGTGGTGCTCGCCGTCGTCGTCCTCGTCTGGCGGCTCGCGCTGGCCAGTCGCCGGGCGCGCTCGCCGCAGGCCGCGCTGGTCGGCGGCGGGCTGGCGATCCTCATGGGCGTCGAGACCGTCGTCTCGATCGGGGCCAACCTCGGGCTGCTGCCCCTGGCCGGCGTGCCGTTCCCGCTGCTCAGCTACGGCGGGACGGCGCTGGTCGTGCACCTGGCCGCGATCGGCGTCGTGCTGGGCGTCCGCCGGGACAGCGCCCGCCGCCGGCTGTGGGCGACGCCGGGCCGGCGCAACCCGCGCCCGCGGCTGCTCCGGCTGGCCGCGGCCGCCCTCTCGGTGCTGCTCGTCGCCTTCGGGCTCTACGGCTGGCGGATGCAGGTCACCCGGGGCGAGGAGCTCACGCTCGCCGGCGAGGAGCAGATGACCCGCTGCATCCGGCTGCCCGCGCCCCGCGGCGCCATCACCGACCGGCACGACGCCCCGCTGGCCGTCGACGCCGCGGCCGCCGGCACCGGGGTGGACCGGGTGCTCGTGGTGCCCGCCCTGGTGCGCGACGACGCCACGGCCGTCGAGCGGCTCGCCGGCCTGACCGCCCGCCCGCCCGCCGAGCTGCAGGCCCAGCTGGACGCGGCGGAGGCCACCACGCTGTCCCTGCCGGTGGCCGAGGTGCCCCGCCCCGTCGGCGACGCCGTCACCGCCGCCGGCATCGCGGGCGTGGTCGTCGTCCCCGAGCCGCGGCGGGCGTACCCCGAGGGTGCCGCGCTGGGGCCGGTCCTCGGGTTCGTCGGTGTGGCCACCCCCGAGTCCGAGGCGCGTTGGCCCGGGCTGCCCAACGGCGAGATCGTCGGCCGGGCCGGCCTGGAGCTGCAGTACGACGCCGTGCTGCGCGGCACCAACGGCCGCCAGTGCGTGTACGTCGACCCGGCGGGCGTGCCCGTCGCGCTCGGCCAGCGGGTGGAGCCGGTGCCGGGTGCCGACCTGCGGCTGTCGCTGGACGTCGGCCTGCAGCGGCGGCTCTACGACGGGCTGGTGACCACGCTGGCCGGCCAGCGACGGCCGGTGGGGGCCGTCGCGGCCGCCGTCGCGATGGACCCCCGCTCGGGACAGGTGCTGGCCATGGCCAGCGCCCCCTCCTTCGACAACAGCGTCTGGGGACCGCCGGCCGACACCGCCGCGCTCGCGGCGGTGAGCGAGGCACCCGGGTCACCGACGCTCGAGCACGTGACCCAGGCGGCCCTGCCCCCCGGGTCCACGTTCAAGCTGGTGGTGGCCGCGGCCAACCAGGCGCACGCCACCTGGGACCCCCGCCAGGTCGTCCCGACCGGCGGCAGCTTCACCTACGGCGGTCACACGTTCGGCAACTGGAAGCCGATGGGGCCGATGGACCTGGTCGGTGCGATCGCCATGTCCAACGACGTCTACTTCTACAAGCTGGCCCTCGCGCTCGGGCCCGAGGCGATCGCCGAGACCGCCCAGGCGCTGGGGGTGGGGGAGCGGACCGGGATCGACCTGCCCGGCGAGTCCGCGGGCTACCTCGGCACCCCGGAGTCGGTGGAGGCCGACGGCGGCACCTGGTACGGCGGGTCGACCGTCATCCTCGGGATCGGCCAGGGCGAGATCCAGGTCACCCCGCTGCAGAACGCCCGGTGGACCGCCGCCGCGGCCACCGGCCAGCTGGTCACCCCCCGGCTGGGGATGGCGATCGGGACGGCGGACTCGGGGTGGAGCGCGCTGCCGACGCCGGCCGCCACGCCGCTGCCCTTCGCCGCGGCGCTCGGGCCGGTGCGGGAGGGCATGCGTGCGGTGGTGACCTCCGGCACGGGCGCCCGGTACGCCGACCTGCCCGCGCCGGTCGGCGGGAAGACCGGCACCGCGCAGGACGGCGGCCTGGCCGACGACGAGTACGACTACTGGATGACCGCCGCGGCCCCGATGGACGCTCCCGAGATCGTGGTCACCACCCTGGTGCAGGCGCCGTCCTCCGCGCCGAGCAGCGCGGGGAACGTCGCCGAGGACGGGCTCCGGTACTACTTCGACAACCGGGACGGCGTGCTGGCCACCGGCCCGGTGCAGGCTCCCTGACCCTCAGCGGCGGCCGTAGGCCGACAGCAGCGCCCGGTTGCGCAGCGCCCGCGCGGCGCCGTCGGCCACGCAGGTCAGCGGCTCCTCGGCCGGCTTGACCGGCAGGCCGAGCACCCGCTCCAGCTCCTGCGGGAGGCCGGGCAGCAGGGAGGACCCGCCGAAGACGAGCACGCCCTCGCCCATCACGTCGGCGATCGCCTGCGGCGGGAGGTCGTCCAGGCAGGGCGCCAGGGTCCGCACGATGTCGTCGACGACCGGGCGCAGCGCCTCGGTCACCTCCGCCGCCGGGACGGTGGCCAGCCGCGGCCGGCCGGTGACGCCGTCCCGGCCCTGGACGACGAGCGGCTCGTCCCCGGCCGAGGAGAGCCGGACCTTGAGCGCCTCCGCCTCCAGGTCGCCGACCAGCAGCTGGTGCTGCTCGCGCAGGAACCGGGCGACGGCCAGCGTCATCTCCTCGCCGCCGGTCTTGCTGGTCCGGGAGGCGAGCACGCCGCCGTAGCAGAACGCGACCGCCTCGGCCCGCCCGCCGCCGACGTCGACGACCATGTGCACCCGCCGCTCCAGCGGGTCGAGGCCGCAGCCGACGGCGCCGGCGACCGCCTCGTCCAGCGCGGTCACCGGCCGGATGCCCGCCTCCTCGGCGGCCTCCAGCAGCGCCCGGTGCTCCAGCGCGCTGGACCCGACCGGCACCGTGACCACCGCGCGGACGGGCATCCGCCACAGCCGCTGGCCCGCCGCCCGCAGCACCGCGCGCAGGTAGGTCCGGGTGGTCTCGAGGTCGGTGACCACGCCGTCGTCGAGGGGGCGCACCGCGGCGTACCGGGACGGCGCGCGGCCGAGCAGGTCGGCGGCCTCCCGGCCGACGGCCAGCACCCGGTCGCGGCGGCCGCTGCCGCGGCGCACGAGCATGACGGTCGGTTCGTCGTAGAGGATCCCGCGGCGCACGTCGCTCACGACGGTGGTGGCGGTGCCGAGATCGATCCCGAGCTCCACGCGGTGCCTCCTGACCCCCGGGTGCCCGGACAGTCTGGCGGCGGGCCCGGGTCCGGTCCAGATGCCCCGGCGCGCCCCGACGGAGGTCCTGCCGACCGCGGACCTCCGGCCTGTGCCGGAGGTGCCGGTCCCCTCTACCGTGCCACCGTGCCGGGGAGTGGGGAGCCCGACGGGACCGCCGGGCGCGACGTGCCGGCCGCCCCGCCGCCCGCTGCCGCGCCCCCGGTGACGCCCCCGGTGACGCCGCCCGTGACGCCGCCTGCCACGCCCCCCGTCCCGGCCGACGGCGCGACACCCGGCCGCTGGGGTGCCGAGCCGCCCTGGCTGCGCCGGGTCCTGCTCCTGGTGCTCCTCGCCGTCGCCGCCTACCAGGTGGCGGCCTGGTCGTTCACCCACCTCCGGAGCTTCCTCGGCCTCGTGTTCCTCGCCTGGATGTTCTCGATCAGCATCGAGCCGGCCGTGCACGCCCTCACCCGCCGGGGCCTGCGCCGCGGGGCCGCGACCGGCCTGGTGATGCTCGCCGTGGTGCTCCTCGCGATCGGCCTGGTGGCCGCGTTCGGCACCCTGCTGGTCGACCAGCTCGCGGGGCTGGTCACCTCGCTGCCCGACGTCGTCCGCAGCCTGGTGGACGCGGTCAACCGGACCTTCGGCACGCAGCTGGAGGCCGCCGACGTCGTCGACTCCCTGCAGCTCACCCCCGAGCGGGTCCAGCAGGTCGTCGAGGACCTCACCCCGGGCGTCCTCGGGTTCGTGACGACGGTGATCGGCGCGATCTTCCAGACGCTGACGTTCCTGCTGTTCGCCTTCTACATGTCCGCGCAGGCCCCCGCGCTGCGGGACACCGTCTCCCGCCGCTTCCCGCCCCGCCAGCAGCGGGTGATCGCCACCGTCTGGGAGATCGCGGTGGAGAAGACCGGCGGCTTCGTGTTCTCCCGGTTCCTGCTGGCCCTGCTCAGCGCGTTCGTCACCGCGGTGTTCCTGGCGGTGCTGGGCGTGCCGTTCTGGCTGCCGCTTGCACTGTGGACCGGCCTGGTGTCGCAGTTCATCCCCACCGTGGGGACCTACCTCGCGATCGGCCTGCCGGCGGTCGTGGCGCTGGCCGGGCAGCCGTCGGACGCGCTGTGGGTCGTGGTCTTCGGCACCGTCTACCAGCAGGTGGAGAACTACCTCGTCGGGCCGCGGATCACCGCGCGCACGGTGCACGTGCACCCGGCGGTCGCCCTCGGCTCGGTGATCGTCGGGGTGAGCCTGCTCGGGCCGATGGGCGCGCTGGTGGCCATCCCGGTCGTCGCCGCCGTCGAGTCGGTGGTGGAGACCTACGGGCGGCGCTACGAGCTCGTCGTGGACGACCCCCCGGCCGGGCCCCGCCCCCGGCCGCGCCGGTGGCGGCTGCGGAAGCCGCCGCACTGACGCGGACGGCACGCCGGCGGTCAGCCGGCAGGGGTGCCCGGGGCCGCCGCGGCCGGCGTGGACCGCGGGACGGCGGCGAACAGGTCGACCAGGCCGTCCCAGCGGTTGCGCCGGCCCGGCGGGAACCGGCGCAGCGCGCGCTCGGCGCGGGGGCTGCCCGGCGCGTAGCGGCGCCGGGCCCACGGGGACGCCGGCCGGGCCAGCCGCACCGCGCCGACGAGCGCGACCAGCGGCACGAACACCCCCACCACGCCGAGCACGACGCGGCCCTTGAGGACGGCGACCAGCGCGAACACCAGGTTGACCGCCACGGTCAGGGCGAGCGCGACCTCGCTGTCGGCGTCGTCGGCGTCGAACGGGTTGGCACCGGCCAGCAGCAGGACGCCGACGACGAGCGCGATGAGCACCGCGTCCACCGAGCTGCGGCCCTCCCGGGACCAGTACACGTCCTCCAGGTGCAGCCACAGGGCGAACTCGTCGAGGGTCAGGGCCGCGCCGGCGCCGAAGAGCACCGCGACCAGGACGGCGCCGGCCCCCTCGGGGCGGTAGGTGAACTCGACGGTCCCGGTGCCCAGCAGCAGGAAGATCCCGTAGACCTCGTGGTGCAGGTGCACCCCGCCCACGCTGGCGTCCCGGAACGGCCCGCGGCCGAGGCGGATGGCGTGCGTGACGAACCGGGTGACGAGGAAGGTCACCAGGAAGCCGAGCACCAGCCAGGCGACGAGCTCGCGCCGCCCGCTGACCACGGGCAGGACCTCCAGCTCCAGCTCCACGGCACCTCCCGCGCGCGTGGGTGCGACCGCCTCGCGTGGGTGCGACCGCCTCCCGCGATCGTGCCGTGCCCGCCCCCGCCACGGGGCCACCGAGGCCGCGGCGGGCTCCCCGGCCCGGTCCCCGGGTCAGCCGGTGGCGGGCAGGTGCACGAGGTCGAGGACGGCGCGGGCGGTGCTGCCGGGCGGCGCGACGAGGGTCAGCGCGTGGCCGTGCCCGGCGAGCTGGTCGCGCATCCGGTGCAGCACCTGCACGCCGGCGCTGGCGAGCAGCGTCACCTCGCTGAGGTCGACGGTCAGCGGCAGCACCCCGCCGCGGGAGGCCGCGGCCAGCTGCCGGGCCAGCGCCTCGACCGAGGTGACGTCCACCGGCCCGGACACCCGCAGCCGCACGTCGCGGGAGGCCGGCCCGCCGTTCCCACCGCCCGAGGCGACGTCGACGGCGAACGGCGGGCGGGCGACGGGTGCGGCGTCGCGGCCGATGTCGGAGCCGAGCATCGCCGGCCGGTGCAGCCGGTGCCGCAGCGTCACCACCGTGCCGGCGTCGGCCGGGCCGGCGCCGCGCTGCACGTGCAGGAAGTCGGTGAGCTGCTGGGCCATGAGCAGTCCCCGGCCGCGGTGGGTGGCCCCGGGGTCCGGGTCGCGCCAGCTGCCCTCGTCGGTCACGCGGCACTCCAGCACGCCGTCGGGCAGCAGGGCGGCGTCCACCCGGACCGGCCCGGGCAGCCCCGGTGGGTAGGCGTGGTCGACGGCGTTGGCGATCGCCTCCCACATCGCCAGCTCGACGGCGTCGCGGTCGTCGTCGGCCGGGTCCAGCCCGTCCAGCCACGCGTCGACGGTGCGCCGCAGCCCGCGGATGCCGCCGTGGGCGGTGGTCGTCCCGGTGTGCAGCGGGGGCACCGGCTCGGGCAGGCGGTGGGCGGCGAGGGTGGTGACGTCGTCGTCGTAGCCGGTGCGGGTGAGCAGCTCGACGGTCAGCCGGCAGACCCGCTCGGCGGGGCCGCCGCGGGCGTCGAGAGGCGCCTGCCCGGTCGCGGCGTCGGCGGCGACCTTCGCCAGCTCCGCCATGCCGTCGGCGATGCTGCGGTGCGGCCGCTCGACCAGCCCGTCGCTGTAGAGCAGCACCAGCTCCCCGGGCGCCAGCGTGCCGCGCGACAGCGCCGGCGCGGTGCCGGGGACGCCGGTGCCCAGCGGCTCGCCGCCGAGGTCGGCGAGGAAGCGGGTGGACCCGTCGGGGGCGACGACCACCGGCGGGGGCTGCCCGCAGCAGGCGTAGGTGAGGTCGCCGGTGGCCGGGTCGAGCACGACCAGCGCCACGGTCGTGGCCCGCAGCCGCGGGCTGCGCGCGGCGAACGCGTCCGCGCGGGCCAGCGCCTGGGCCGGCCCGGCGCCGGTGACCAGCGCGTCGGAGAGCACCGCCCGCAGCTGCCCCATCGCCGCCGACGCCGCGACCCCGTGCCCGACGACGTCGCCGACGACGAGCGCGACGCCGCCGCCGGGCAGCGGGACCGCGTCGAACCAGTCCCCGCCGGCCACCTGGTCGCGGTCGGCGACCAGGTACCGGGCGGCGATCCGGGCGCCGGGCAGCACCGGCAGGTCGGTGGGCAGCAGGGCCTCCTGCAGCGCGGTGACCACGTCGCGGGCGTCGCGGGCCCGCCGCTCGGCGTCGGCGGCCTGCTCCTGGGCGGCCTGCCGGGCCCGCACGGACTCGGTGACGTCGTAGGCGTAGGTGGCCACGCCGCTCACCCGACCGTCGACGGCGCGCGTCGGCGCCATGTGGAAGTCGAGGTAGACCTCCTGCAGCTCGCCGGTGCCGCCGAGGTCGACCTGCAGCCGCCACTCCCGCGCCACCCGGCTGCGGCCGGTGGCGTACACCTCGTCGACCAGCTCGAAGACGTGCTGCCCCGCCAGCTCCGGCAGCGCCGACCGGATCGGCGCCCCGACCAGCTCGTCCCGGCCGAAGAACGACCGCATCGCCGCGTTGGCCGCCACCACGGTGTGCTCGGGTCCGGCGTAGACGGCGAGGATCAGCGGCACCTGGTCGAACGCGGCGCGGACGACGCCGGCGTCCCCGACCGTGCGCGCCAGCCGTTCCTCCGCGTCCGGCCCGGGGACGCCGTCCGCGGGCGCCCTGCCGGTCGCGTCGGCGTCCGCTCCGCCGTGGTCGGTCACACCGTCACCCATCGCAGTTCCGACCCGGGGCGGTCGCACCGCGGGCCCCGCGCTTACCCGGGCCGCGGCCCGGTTCACGCATCGGCCGGGTCCGTTCCGCGCCGGGTGTGGCCGAGCACACAGCGGGGTGCGGCCCGGGCCGCCGGGATCCCCCGTCAGGGGTGAGGCGGGACGCCGCCGCGTCCCGACCATGGGCGCATGCCCACCGGTCAGCGCCCCGGACCACCCCTGCACGGCCGCGTCGAGCGGTCCGCGTCCTGAGCCGGCCGGGCGACGGGACCCGGGGAGGCCGCCGTGGGCTGGGTGGTGCTCACCGTGCTGGGCCTGGTGCTGGAGCTGGCCCTGGTCGTCGCGCTGGCCCGTGCGGTGACCCGCCGCGACGAGGAGCGAGCGGCCCTGGACGGCACCCGCCCGCCGCTCGCGGGCTCCCCGGACCCGGCGCGGACCCCGGGAGGCTGACGACCCCGGTCCGCGCGCAGGCCCCGCGGTGAGGCCGCCGCGCTGCGGGCCGCGGCCCGGGCCGGTTGGATCCCGGCTCGAGCTCGGCGACCGAGTAGGCGCAGCTCCGGTAGGTCTCCAGGGGAACTGCCGGATCACCAGCTCCGGCCGGGCGAGGACGAGCTCGGCGGCGGCGGGGTCGGTGTCCCGGTCGTACTCGGCGGCCCCGGCCGCCCGTGCGCCGCCGACCCGGACCAGGGTCGGCCGGGTCGCGATGTCGGGCGCCTCCGCCGACCAGGTCGACCGGCTCCCGGGCCAGCGCCGAACCCCGCTCCGCGGTCGACCCCGGCGGGCCGAACAGCGGGTCGAGGAAGGGGCTGGTGACGGCGACCACCCGGTTGGTCGGGGACAGCAGGTGGCGGGCCAGGGCGACGAGGCCGTCGGGGTCCCCGGCCCGGTCGTCGTCGACGACGACCCGGCACTGCCCGGCGAGGCGCAGCCGTCCTCCGTGCTCCACCCGGGGTCCTCCGGTCCGCCGCGGCGGGTCCCGCGGGCCGCTCCACCCTGCCCCGCGGGCCCGCCGGACCCCAGGCCCGTGCCGTCGAGCGGGACGCCGCCGTGCCGCGACGTCCGCCGGCGTCAGGTCCGGGCCGGCGCCTCGGACGGCGACGCCGCGGGCGCGGGCGGCACCTCCGGCTCGTCGAGGCGGTGCGCCAGCCGGCCGGGCCACCACATCCACCGGCCGACGTCGAGGGTCAGCGCGGTCACCAGCACCGACCGCACGACGATCGTGTCGAGCAGCACCCCGAGCGCCACCGCGATGCCCAGCTGGGTCAGGAAGGTCAGCGGCAGGGTGCCGAGCACCGCGAACGTGGCCGCGAGCACCAGGCCCGCCGAGGTGATCACGCCGCCGGTGGCGGCCAGGCCGACGAGCGCGGCCCGCCGGGTGCCGTGGTCGGCGGACTCCTCCCGCACCCGGGTCATCAGGAAGATGTTGTAGTCGATCCCGAGGGCGACGAGGAACACGAAGACGAACAGCGGGAACGAGCTGTCGGTCGCGGTCACCCCGAGCACCCAGTCGAAGACCAGGGCGCTCAGGCCGAGCGCGGCGCCGAAGGACAGCACCACCGTCGCGATGAGGATCAGCGGCGCGACCAGCGCCCGCAGCAGCAGGCTCAGGACGACGAGCACCACCAGCATGATCAGCGGGATCACGACGCGGTTGTCCCGCTGCGAGGCGGTCTGGACGTCGAGGTTGAGCGCCGTCGTCCCGCCGACCAGCGCCTGCCCGTCACCGACGTCGTCGAGCGAGGTGCGCAGCTGCTCGACGGTGGCGGCGGCGGCCGCGCTGTCGAACGGGTCGGCGAGCGAGGCCTCGAGCAGCGCGCCGTCCCCGACGACCTGCGGGGGAGCGACGGCGGCGATGCCGTCGTCCCCGGCCACGGCGGCGGCGACCGCCTCGGCGTCGCCGGCCGTCGTCACCACGACCACCGGGTTCCCGGCGACGGCGGGGAAGTGCTCCGCGGCGACCTCCTCGCCGGAGATCGACTCCGGCGTCCCGCGGAAGCCCTCGGCCTGGGTCAGGCCGCTCGGGTCCAGCCGGAGGACGCCGAGGCAGGCGATCAGCAGCAGCGCGCTGGTGACCATCCAGGTGGCCCGGGGGCGCGGCCGGATCCAGGCCCCGACGCGCGCCCACCACCCGGTGGCGCTCGGCTCGGCGCTGCCGAAGGCGGGCCGCACCGGCCAGAAGACCCACCGGCCGCAGATCACCAGCAGCGCCGGCAGCAGCGTCATCAGCACGACGAGGGTGACGGCGACACCGATCGCGGCGACCGGCCCGAGGCCCGCGGTGGAGTTCATCTCCGCGGCGACCAGGCACAGCATGCCGAGGACCACCGTGCCGGCGCTGGCCACCACCGCCGGGCCGGCCCGGTGCACTGCCTCGGTCATCGCCTCGTGCCGGTCGGTGTGCAGCCGCAGCTCCTCCCGGTACCGGGCGACCAGCAGGAGGGCGTAGTCGGTCCCCGCCCCGACGACCAGGACGGTGAGGATGCTCGCGCTCTGCGCGTTGACCGTGAGGTCCGCGTACCGGGCCAGCAGGTAGACGACCGCCTGGGCGCAGACCAGCGCGATGACCGCCGAGAAGATCGGCAGGACCCACAGGACCGGGCTGCGGTAGGTCAGCAGCAGGATCACGATGACGACGCCGAGGGCGGCGAACAGCAGCGTGCCGTCGATCCCGGCGAAGGCCTCCGAGGAGTCGGCCGCGTTGCCCGCGGGACCGGTCACCCACGTCCCGAGCCCGTCGGGGGCCTGCGACGCCTCGGCGCGGATGTCGTCGACGATCGGGGCGATGGCCTCCCACCCGTCCGGCCCGACGTCCAGGGGGACGACGAGTTGCACGGCCTGCCCGTCCTCGGCCGGGATCGGGCCCACCACGCTGCCGGAGAGCGCGTCGAGCTCCCCGAAGGCGCCCACGTCCTCCTGGACGGCGGCGAGGTCCTCCTCGGTCAGGCCGGACGTCCGTTCGTAGACGACCACGGCGGGGATGAGGTCGGGGTTCGCGCCGAGCCCGCGCTGCAGCTCCAGCACGCGGGTGGACTCCGCCTCCTGCGGCAGCCAGGCGGCGATGTCGTTCTCCTGCTCGCCGGTGAGCCCGCCGGCCAGGGGAGCGGCCGCCGCGGCGAGCGCCAGCCAGACGACGAGGATGACCCACTTCAGCCGTGGGGAACTGACACGGGACGCGTACGACCTGCCCATGACCGGGCCCTCCGGGACACCGGGCCGGCGGACCCGGACGGGGACTGTCGGGCCGGACGCTAGCGACGGGCCCGGTGGCCCGTCAGCGACATTGGTCCCCGGTGATCGCACCGGGCGGCCCTACCGGGCGTGGGCCTCGCCCTCGTGACCGGCCTCTCGCCCGCCGTGACCGGCGCCGACTCCTGCGCCGCGCGCACCGGACGGTCTGCGGGGCCAGGAGTGGGGGAGGACAGTCCCTCGTGTGACGGAACCGGAGCAGACCCCCGACGTCGAGCAGCGGCTGGCGAGCGAGACCGATCCGGAGCGGCACCGCGCGCCGTCCGAGGGCGTGCCGCAGGACCTGTCCGACGACGACGCGGAGGACGCCCCGCCCTCCTGACCCACCCGGTGAGGAGGTGTGGCTCAGACCTCGGCGGACCCCCGTGCAGAGCCCGTCTGGGGGCGTGTATGGTTCTTTCTGCACCGAGCGAGAACGGACCGGGCCGGAAGGCGCGGGAAACCGCCGGGCCGGCCTGGGGGTCGGACTGTTGCGGAGCCGGTGCTAGAGTGGGGTCACCGCCTCGGACGAGGGCCTGCAAAGGGCCGGAGTACGAGCGCGTCCGCTCCTTGAGAACTCAACAGCGTGCCGAAAGTCAGTGCCAAGTAACAAACCCCCGGCGCTGCACCGTGTGGTGGAGCGCAGGGATTCCTTTGGTTGATGGATATCGCGATCTGTCAGGTCGCGGTTCTCAGCCGGTTTCAAATCATCTACGGAGAGTTTGATCCTGGCTCAGGACGAACGCTGGCGGCGTGCTTAACACATGCAAGTCGAACGCTGAACCCCGCTTGCGGGGGGATGAGTGGCGAACGGGTGAGTAACACGTGGGCAACC
>NZ_JBJGZF010000033.1:0-23033 GCF_054050375.1 Geodermatophilus sp. SYSU D00879 | reverse complement strand
CGGCGGGGCGCGGCCCCGGCGCCCCCGCGCCCCCCCCCCCCCCCCCCCCCCCCCCCCGCCCCCCGCCCCCCCCCCCCCCCCCCCCCCCCCCCCCGCCGGCCGGGTGCGCACCGCGCCGGAGAACCCGATGGTCGCCTCCATGCGGGCCGCGGTCACCAAGGCCGAGGAGCAGCTGGCCAAGGCCGAGGCCTCGGGGGACGCGAAGCGGATCTCCCGGGCGCGGGCCGACCTGGAGACCCGCCGCGAGTGGCTGGCCGAGGCCGAGAAGACCGCCGGGCGCCGCTGAGGACCCGATCGGGGACGGCCCCCCTGCAGGGGCCCGCCGCGAGCCTGCGAGCGGTGGGGGGCAGGGGGGTCCTTCGTCAGGCGGGCGCGCCGATGCGCGGCATGCCGAGCAGCACGCCGGGGGTCGTCGGGCGGGTGCCGGCCTCGTGCGCGTCGCCGGCGCGGGTGCGGCGGTGCGACAGCAGCGGGCCGTCGGCGACCAGGTGGTGCGGCGCGGCCGCGGTGACGACCGTCTCGACGACGTCGCCGGGCCGGACGCCGTCGCCGCCGGCGAAGTGCACCAGCCGCCCGTCGCGGGCGCGGCCGCTCATCCGGCCGGTGCGGGCGTCCTTGCTGCCCTCCCCCGCCGCGGCCAGGAGCTCCACCGTGCGGCGGACCTGCGCGCGGTTCTCCGCCCAGCTGATCTCGTCCTGCAGCGCGGTGAGCCGCAGGTAGCGCTCCTGCACGACCTCCTTGGGCAGCTGGCCGTCCATGGTGGCGGCCGGCGTCCCAGGGCGCTTGGAGTACTGGAAGGTGAAGGCGCTCGCGAAGCGGGCCTGCCGGACCACCTCGAGGGTCTGCTCGAAGTCGGCCTCGGTCTCGCCGGGGAACCCGACGATGACGTCCGTGGTGATCGCGGCGTCCGGCATGGCGGCGCGGACCCGGTCGATGATCCCGAGGTAGCGGTCCTGCCGGTAGCCGCGGCGCATCCGGCGCAGCACGTCGTCGGAGCCCGACTGCAGCGGCATGTGCAGCTGGTGGCAGACGGCGGGCGTCTCGGCCATCGCCTCGATGACGTCGTCGGTGAACTCCCGCGGGTGCGGGCTGGTGAACCGCAGCCGCTCCAGGCCCTCGATCCGGCCGGCGGCGCGCAGCAGGTCGGCGAACGCCCCCCGGTCGCGGAACTCCACGCCGTAGGCGTTGACGTTCTGGCCGAGCAGGGTCACCTCGAGCACGCCCTGGTCGACCAGCGCCTGCACCTCGGCCAGGATCTCGCCCGGCCGGCGGTCCTTCTCCTTGCCGCGCAGCGCCGGGACGATGCAGAACGTGCAGGTGTTGTTGCAGCCGACGCTGATCGACACCCAGCCGGAGTAGGCGGAGTCCCGCTTGGCCGGCAGCGTCGAGGGGAACACCTCGAGCGCCTCGGCGATCTCCACCTGCGCCTCGGCGTTGTGCCGGGCGCGCTCCAGCAGCGCCGGCAGCGACCCGACGTTGTGCGTCCCGAAGACGACGTCGACCCACGGCGCCCGCCGCACGATCTCGCCGCGGTCCTTCTGCGCCAGGCACCCGCCGACGGCGATCTGCATCCCCGGGTGCGCGTCCTTCACCGGGCGCAGGTGGCCGAGGTTGCCGTAGAGGCGGTTGTCCGCGTTCTCCCGCACGGCGCACGTGTTGAGCACGACGACGTCGGCGTCCTCGCCCTCGGGCGCGGCGGCGTAGCCGGCGGCCTCGAGCAGCCCGGACAGCCGCTCGGAGTCGTGCACGTTCATCTGGCACCCGTAGGTGCGCACCCGGTAGGTGCGCGGCGGGCTGTCGACCTCGGTTCCCATGACGCCTGCGAGGGTACGGCGCGACACCGGTCACACGGCGTCACCGCCTTCGTTACTACACCGTGACGCCCCCGGGGAGTCGGCGCGCGCCCGCGGCCCTAGGGTTCCGGACGTGACCAGCCAGCTAGCCGGAGGACCTCTCGTCCAGCTGACCGGCGTCAACAAGTGGTTCGGTGAGCTGCACGTCCTGCAGGACATCGACCTCTCGATCGACCGCGGCGAGGTCGTCGTGGTCATCGGGCCGTCCGGGTCGGGCAAGTCGACGCTGTGCCGCGCGATCAACCGGCTGGAGGCCATCCAGCAGGGCGAGATCCGCATCGACGGCGAGAAGCTGCCCGAGGAGGGGAAGGCGCTCGCCCGGCTGCGCAGCGACGTCGGGATGGTCTTCCAGAGCTTCAACCTCTTCGCCCACAAGACGATCCTCGAGAACGTCACCCTCGCCCCGACGCGCGTGCGCCGGATGTCGAAGTCCGACGCCGAGCGGCGGGCGCGCGAGCTGCTGGACCGGGTCGGCGTGGGGCACCAGGCCGACAAGTACCCCGCCCAGCTGTCGGGCGGTCAGCAGCAGCGCGTGGCCATCGCCCGCGCGCTGGCCATGGACCCCAAGGTCATCCTCTTCGACGAGCCGACGTCGGCGCTGGACCCCGAGATGATCAACGAGGTCCTCGACGTCATGACCGCGCTGGCCCGCGAGGGCATGACGATGGTCGTCGTCACGCACGAGATGGGCTTCGCCCGCCGGGCGGCCAACCGGGTCGTGTTCATGGACGGCGGCCGGATCGTCGAGTCCGCCGACCCCGAGACCTTCTTCACCGCCCCGCGCTCGGAGCGGGCCCGTGACTTCCTCTCCAAGATCCTGAACCACTGACCCACCCGGGAGGACACCCCATGCGCAGCACCCGACGACTCGCGGCGTTCGCCGCCCTCGGCCTGGCCCTGGCCGCCTGCTCCAGCGAGGCGGGCAGCCAGGCCGAGGACTCGGCCGAGAACACCGCCGAGGTCCAGGAGGACGTCGAGTTCGAGGCCGGCACGACGATGGCCGAGCTCAACGAGGCCGGCGCCATCACCATCGGCACCAAGTACGACCAGCCCGGGTTCGGCCTGCTCAACCCGCAGTCCAACACCCCCGAGGGCTTCGACGTCGAGATCGCCAAGATCGTCGCGGCCGAGCTCGGCATCCCCGAGGACGGCATCACCTGGACCGAGACGGTGTCGGCCAACCGCGAGCCGTTCATCCAGAACGGCCAGGTCGACATGGTCGTGGCCACCTACACGATCAACGACGCCCGCAAGCAGGTCGTCGACTTCGCCGGCCCGTACTACATCGCGGGCCAGGACATCATGGTCGCCGAGGGCAACCCCGAGGGCATCGAGGGCCCCGACGACCTGGCCGGGAAGACGGTGTGCTCGGTCGAGGGCTCGACGCCCGCGCAGAACATCCGGGACAACTACCCGCAGGCCCAGCTGGTCACCTACGACGTCTACTCCAAGTGCGCCGACGACCTGCGCAACGGCAACGTCCAGGCGGTGACGACGGACAACGTCATCCTCACCGGCCTGGTCGCCGGCAGCGACGGCGCCTTCGAGCTGGTGGGCAACCCGTTCACCGAGGAGCCCTACGGCATCGGGCTGGCGCTCGGTGACACGGAGTTCCGCAACTTCGTCAACGACGTCCTCGAGGAGGCCTTCGAGGACGGGCGCTGGGCCGACGCCTGGGACCGCACCGCCGGCTCGATCACCGGCGAGGAGGCCCCCGAGCCGCCGACGGTCGACCGGTACTGATCCCACTCGACCCGGACGTCCGCGACGCCGCCGGGCGGGCTCCCGCCCGGCGGCGTCGCCCCGTCCCCGACCTCTCGAGGGCGCGGTGCAGTTCCTCAGCGACAACTCCGACCTGTTGTGGAGCGCGTTCCTGACGACGCTCTCCCTCGCCGTCGTCAGCGGCGTGTGCGCCCTGGTGCTCGGCACCGTGCTCGCCGGCATGCGGGTGAGCCCCGTGCCCCCGCTGCGCGGGCTGGCGACCTTCTACGTCGAGGTCTTCCGCAACACCCCGCTGACGGTGGTGTTCTTCTTCTTCGCGTTCGGCATCGTGCAGATCGACCTGCAGTTCCCGAGCCGGTTCATCACCGCCGTCGCCGCGCTGTCGCTGTACACCGCCGCGTTCGTCTGCGAGGCGCTGCGCTCGGGCATCAACGCCGTCCCGCCGGGCCAGGCCGAGGCCGCCCGCGCGCTGGGCCTGACCTTCGGCCAGTCGCTGCGGCAGGTGGTGCTCCCCCAGGCCTTCCGCACCGTGGTGCCGCCGCTGGGCAACGTGTGGATCGCGCTGGCGAAGAACACCTCGATCGCCGCCGGCTTCGCCGTCACCGACCTGACCGCCGCGCTGCAGCGGCTGGCCAACACCAACGCCGACCAGCTGCTCGCCGTCTTCATCGCGGTCGTCGCCGGCTACCTGGTCATCACACTGCCCTCCGCCTGGCTCATCCGGGTGGTCGAGAACCGGGTGGCGATCGTCCGATGAGCAGCACCGTCCTGTTCGACCTGCCCGGCCCGCAGGCCCGCCGGCGCCAGCGGATCGGCACCGTCGTCGGCGCACTGCTCATCGCGGGCCTCGTCGGGTGGGCGCTGTGGCGCCTGGGCGTCAACGGCCAGCTCGAGCCCGACCGGTGGGCGATCCTGTTCGACCCGGCGTCCGGGGTGCCGCAGGCGCTCTGGGAGGGCCTGCTCAACACCCTCGCCGCGGCCGCCGTCGGCATGGTGCTGGCCACCGTGCTCGGCGCGCTGCTGGCCGTGGGGCGGCTGTCCGACCACGCCTGGGTGCGGGCCCCGGTCGGCGTGGTGATCGAGTTCTTCCGCGCCGTGCCGCTGCTGATCCTGATCCTGTTCTGCCTGCTGTTCCTGCCGACCGTCGGCGTCCCGATGACCGCGTTCCGCGCGCTGGTCCTCGGCCTGACGCTCTACAACATGGCCGTGCTGGCCGAGATCTTCCGCGCCGGCATCCTGTCGGTGGACCGCGGCCAGCGGGAGGCGGCCTTCGCCCTCGGCATGCGCAAGACGCAGGTCATGACGCTGGTGCTGCTCCCGCAGGCGGTGCGCCGGATGCTGCCGGTGCTGGTGGCCCAGCTGGTCGTGCTGCTCAAGGACTCGTCGCTGGGCTTCATCGTCGGCTACGTCGAGCTGCTGCGGACCGCCCGGAGCCTGGTGGAGTTCTTCGCCTTCTCCTTCGGCAACACCTACACGTTCCAGCTGTACGTGGCCGCCGCGGTGATCTACATCGTGGTCAACGTGCTCCTGTCCTGGCTGGCGCGGTACGTGGAGAAGCGCACCCGCCGCAGCGCGAAGGCGGCCGCGGCCGAGCCGGTCGAGTCGCTCACCAGCGCGGAGATGGACGGGGGCGGCGGGCCGGTCTGACCCCGCTGCGCCGCGGGGACACGGAACGGTCACGCGGCGTCCCGCGCGTCCCGCGGCGCACCCAGGGGCGCGCGGGTGGTCAGCCGGCGCGGCGGGACTGCCGAGAGTGCCTCCGTGGACACCGCTCTCCGCCCCGCCGTGCCGCCGCTGCCGTCGGTGGTGCGCCTGCCCGAGGGGCAGGTCGACGTCGCCCAGGACTTCGTGAACCGCCTGCGCGCGGCCGCCGCGCAGTTCGCCGTCGCCGCCGGTGCCCAGACCGCCGTGGTCCGCGAGGCCGTGCCGCCGGCCCGGCACCGGCGGGCCCGCTGCCGGGTGGTGCTGCGCGCCGCCGACGGCTACGAGCGCGACCTGACCTTCCTCGGCCCGGTCAGCCGGCCGGCCGTGCTGCCCGACCGCACGTTCGAGCAGCAGATCCAGCAGTGGCTCGCCGCCCGCGTGGGCGACGCGGGCGAGTGGCTGGTCGCCGACGACGAGGCGCCCGACGGCGTCGCGATCGACCTCACCGCGTGGACCGGCCGCCCCACGGCGGCCGGGCCGGCGACCCAGGCGATGCCCGTGCAGCGGGCCCAGGCGGTCCAGCGGCCCGCGCACGCGCTGGCGACCGAGGCGATGCCCGCCGTCGCCACCCCGCTGGCGGGCTGAGCCCACCTCCGACGGTCAGCGGCCGGTCGCCCCGAGGGCGGCCGGCCGCTGTCGTTCCGTGGTCCGCGCGGGCGCGGTCCCACGCCGTCAGAGGTCGGCGTCGTCCCGGCTCGCGGCGTCCTCGTCGGTGTCGGTGCCGAAGCCGGTCTCGTCCATGACCTCGCGGACCACGCCCGCGGCCAGCCCGCCGTTGTAGCCCTTGCGCGCGAGCATGCCGATCAGCCGGCGGGTGGCGGTGACGCGGTCGACCCGGCGCAGCGCCGGGAGCCGGCGTTCCACCAGGTGGCGGGCGGCGGCCCGCTCGTCCTCCTCGTCGACCTGGGCGAGGGCCTGCTCGGCGTCCTCCCCGTCGACGCCCTTGGCGCGCAGCTCCGCGCGCAGCGCCCGCCGGGCCAGTCCGCGGCCGGCCTGCCGGGAGGTGACCCAGGCGCGGGCGAAAGCGGCGTCGTCGATGAGCCCGACCTCGCCGAACCGGTCGAGGACCGCGGCGGCGGCCTCCTCGGGCACGCCGCGGCGCTCGAGCAGGTCGGCCAGCTGCTGGCGGGTCCTGGCCGCGCCGGTCAGCGCCCGCAGGCAGATGGCCCGGGCCACCGACTCCGGGTCCCCCGGGTCGTCGGCGTCGCGGTCGTAGGGGACGGGGGGCGTCCCCGCGTCGGCGGCGGCCGGGCCGTCCGGGTCAGGGGACGGCCCGGACCGCCGCCGCCCGCGGCCGCCGCGCCCCGGGGCGCCCGGCTGGCGGGTTCCCCGGCCGCGGCGGCCGGCGGGGCGATCGGCCTGCTCGGGCCCGGCTCCCTCGGGGACCGGGCCGGACCAGCCGGTCACGGGGTCGCTCAGAAGTCGACCGGGTCAGCGGCCGGCGCGTCGACCTGCGGGCCGATGCCCAGCTTCTCCTTGACCTTCTTCTCGATCTCGTCGGCGAGGTCGGGGTTGTCGCGGAGGAACGTGCGGACGTTCTCCTTGCCCTGGCCGAGCTGGTCGCCCTCGTACGTGTACCAGGCGCCGGACTTGCGGATGAAGCCCTGCTCGACGCCGGCGTCGATGAGGCCGCCCTCGCGGCTGAACCCGACACCCCACAGCAGGTCGAGCTCGGCCTGCTTGAACGGGGCGGCGACCTTGTTCTTGACGACCTTGACGCGGACCCGGCTGCCGACGGCCTCGGTGCCCTGCTTGAGGGTCTCGATCCGCCGGACGTCCAGGCGGACCGACGAGTAGAACTTCAGCGCGCGGCCACCGGTGGTCACCTCGGGCGAGCCGTAGACGATGCCGACCTTCTCGCGCAGCTGGTTGATGAAGATCGCGGTGGTGCCCGAGTTGTTCAGCGCACCGGTGATCTTCCGCAGCGCCTGGCTCATGAGGCGGGCCTGCAGACCGACGTGGCTGTCACCCATCTCGCCCTCGATCTCGGCGCGGGGCACGAGGGCCGCCACGGAGTCGATGACGATGATGTCGAGCGCGCCGGAGCGGATCAGCATGTCGGCGATCTCGAGGGCCTGCTCACCGGTGTCGGGCTGGCTGACCAGCAGCGCGTCGGTGTCGACGCCGATGGCCCGGGCGTACTCCGGGTCGAGCGCGTGCTCGGCGTCGATGAAGGCCGCGATGCCGCCGGCGGCCTGGGCGTTGGCCACCGCGTGCAGGGCGACCGTGGTCTTGCCGGAGGCCTCCGGGCCGTAGACCTCGATGACGCGGCCGCGGGGCAGGCCGCCGATGCCGAGCGCGATGTCGAGGGCGATCGAGCCGGTCGGGATGACCTTGATCGCCTGCGCGGCGCTGTCGCCCAGGCGCATGACCGAGCCCTTGCCGAACTGCTTGTCGATCTGGGCGAGGGCCATGTCGAGGGCCTTGTCGCGGTCGAGCGTTGCCATGGTGCTCACCTTCGGGAAGTCGCGTGTCGTGGAGTCGATGCGGTGTCGGAGGCGACGCTAGGTCGGGGGTCTGACGATTCCGGGGACCGACCGGACCTGTGGAGGGACGACCTCCCTGTGGACGCGCCCGTCACTGTAGGGCGAACACGTGTTCGAGTCGAGCGACACGCGGTCGAGGCCGTGTCACACCAGGCCGTGCGTGTGCGCGAAGACCGCCGCCTGCGTGCGGTCCCGCAGGCCGAGCTTGCCCAGGATGCGCGCCACGTGGGTCTTCACCGTCAGCTCCGACAGGACCAGCACGGCGGCGATCTCGGCGTTGGACTCCCCGCGGGCGACCGCACGCAGCACCTCGAGCTCGCGCTCGGTGAGCGAGGCGACGCGGGGGTCGGCCGGCGTGTCCGCGGGCAGCCGGTGGGCCAGCGTCTCCAGCAGCCGGCGGGTGACCCGCGGGGAGACGACGGCGTCGCCGCGGGCCACCGCCCGCACCGCCCGCAGCAGCTCCGCCGGCTCGGCGTTCTTCACGAGGAACCCGCTCGCCCCCGCGCGCAGCGCCGCGAACGCGTACTCGTCCAGGTCGAAGGTGGTGAGCACCAGCACGCGGCTGGGCAGCCCCTCGCCGACGATGCACCGGGTCGCCTCCACGCCGTCCGTGCCGGGCATGCGGACGTCCATCACGACGACGTCCGGCCGGAGCTCGCGCGTCAGCGCGACGGCCCGGGCGCCGTCCCCCGCCTCGCCGACGAGGACCAGGTCGTCCTGGGCCTGCAGCACCATCGAGAAGCCGAGCCGGACCAGGGGCTCGTCGTCGACGAGCAGCACGCGGGTGCTCACGCCACCGCACCGGTCCCCTCGGCGCCGACCGCGGCCAGCGGGAGGACCGCGGCGACCCGCCAGCCGCCTCCCGGGCGCGGCCCGGCCACGACCGCCCCGTCCCACGCCGCGACGCGTTCCCGCATGCCGACCAGGCCGTGCCCCGGCCGCCCGGGCGGTGCGGCCGGGTCGCCGTCGTCGGTCACCTCGACGGCGAGCTCGCCGTCGCGCCAGTCCAGGCGCACGGCGGCCGACCGGGCCCCCCGCGCGTGCCGCAGCGTGTTCGTCAGCGCCTCCTGCACGAGGCGGTGGACGGCGAGCTGGGCGCCGGCGACGAGCGGCGCGGGCCGGCCGGTCACCGTCAGCGACGTCGGCAGCCCGGCCGCCCGGACCTGCTCGACGACCGCGGCCAGGTCGTCGAGGCCCGGCGCCGGCGTCCGCTCCGGCCCGCCGTCGTCGGTGCGCAGCACGCCGACGAGGCGGTGCATCTCCGCGAGGGCCTCCCGTCCGGTCGTGGCGATCTGCCGTACCGCCCGGGCGGCCTGCTCGGTGGCCGGCGCGTACCCGGCGCCGTCGGCCAGTGCGGTCATCACCGAGAGGTTGTGCGCGACGACGTCGTGGAGTTCACGGGCGATCCGGGAGCGCTCCTCCATGACCGCCACCCGGGCCCGCGCGTCCCTCTCCCGCTCGGCCCGCTCGGCGCGGTCGCGCAGCGCCTCCAGGTAGGCCCGCCGGGTCCGCCGGTCGCGCCCGACGACCGCGGCCGTCACGGTCACCGCCACCAGCGGCACCACCGCGGCGCCGTCGGCGGGGCCGGCCAGGGCGGCGGCGCCGAGGGCCAGGGGCACGGCCAGGGCGATCCCGACGGCGGTGGCGACGCGCCACGGGGCGCAGCGGTCGGCGACCCAGACGAGCAGCCACCAGGCCGCCACGCCGGCGGGCAGCAGCGCCCGCGCCTCCAGGCCGTGCAGCACCCACCAGGCGACCACCACGCCGGCGGAGGCGAGGAACGCGGCGAAGGGCGCCCGCGCCCGGCCCACGGCCGGCGCCCAGGCCAGCGCGGTCACGGCGACCTCCGCCGCCGTCGGGCCGCCGAAGCGGACGAGCGGGCCGACGGCGAGGACGGCTCCGGCCACCACCGGCCCCACCGACCACACCACCGACCCGCCCGCCCGCACCACGGAGGACATGCTGCCGCCCGCGCGCCCCGGCACGGGAGTCACGCGTCGCGGCGCCGCACCACGACCACCGCCGCCGCCAGCAGGACGGCCAGGTAGGCGCACAGCACCCCGAAGCCGGTCCAGGGGGCGAACTCGTCGGCACCCGTCGCGACCTGCACGACGCTGGCGCCGGCCTGCCCCGGGAGCCACCGCACCACGTCGGGACCCCAGCTCGAGGGCAGCAGCCCGCCGAGCACCGGGAGCAGGAAGACGACGCCGAACAGCGTGCCGATCGCCCCACCGGTCGAGCGCAGCAGCCACCCGAGTGCGGAGCCGAGCACCCCGATCGCCGTCACGTACAGACCGGCGCCGAGCACGGCCCGGGCGACGCCGTCGTCGGCCAGCGACACCCCGGTGTCACCGAGCGCGGCCTGGCCGACGAGGAACGCCGCCAGCGCGGCGAGCGAGGTCGTGACGAGGGCCAGCGCGGCGAGCACGCCGGCGCGGGCCAGGAGGACCGGCCACCGGCGGGGCACCGCCGCGAACACGACCCGCACCGCGCCGCTGGTGTACTCGCCGGTGACCAGCAGGACCCCGAGCACCCCCACGGCCAGGGCCGCCAGGTTGTAGCCGCCCAGGCTGAGGCCGACCGGGTCGGCGGGGTCCAGGCCGGGCGGCCCGCCCTGCTCGCCGGCGCCCGCTGTCGCGGTGAACAGCAGCGAGAGCAGGACCATCCCGGCCGACGCCCCGCCCAGCACCCACCAGGTGGTGCGCAGGGACCGGACGGCGGCCCACTGCCCGGCGACCAGGCCTCCCCAGCCGCCGCCGGCGGGCCCCCGGGGCGCCCGGGTCGCGCCGGGTGCGTCGGGTGCGTCGGGTGCGTCGAGGACGCGGGTGCTCGTGCGGCCGGTCATGCCAGGGCCTCCTGCCGATGGTCGGTGCGGTACTCCCGGTCCTCGCGGGTCAGGTCCATGAAGGCCTCCTCGAGCGAGGCCGAGACCGGTGTCAGCTCGTGCACCGCGATGCCGGCGCGCAGGGCGCGGTCACCGATCTCGGCGGCTCCCAGCCCCTGGACCTCCAGGAGTCCCCGCTCGGGCGAGGAGAGGCTGACGCCGTCGCCGGCGAGGACGCCCACGAGGTCGTCGGGGCGCGGGCTGCGCACCCGCACCGAGGAGTTCCCGGCGCGCCGGAGGACCGCGGCCGTCGGCTCGTCGGCGACGAGCCGGCCGCGACCGAGGACGACGAGGTGGTCGGCGGTGACGGCCATCTCGCTCATCAGGTGCGAGGACACGAGGACCGTCCGGCCCTCGGCGGCCAGCTGCCGCGTCAGCGTCCGGATCCACAGGACCCCGTCGGGGTCCAGGCCGTTGACCGGCTCGTCGAGCACCACGGTGGCGGGGTCGCCCAGCAGCGCCGTGGCGACGCCGAGGCGCTGGCCCATGCCGAGGGAGAACCCACCGACGCGGCGGTCGGCGACCGGCGTCAGGCCGGCGAGCTCGAGGACCGTGTCCACGCGCGACCGCGGCAGACCCGCGGTGGCCGCGAGGACCCGCAGGTGGTCCCGGGCGGTGCGTCCCGGATGGGCGGAGCGGGCCTCCAGGAGGGCCCCGACGGCGCGCAGCGGGACCGGGAGGTCGGAGTAGCGGCGGCCGTCCACCCGGACGCTGCCGGCGGTCGGCCGGTCGAGGCCGACGACGACCCGCATCGTCGTCGACTTGCCCGCGCCGTTGGGTCCGAGGAAGCCCGTGACGCGGCCCGGGTGGACGGTGAGGGTCAGGTCGTCGACGGCGGTGCGGTCGCCGTAGCGCTTGGTCAGTCCACGGATCTCGATCACGCCGTCGACGCTAGGGACGGCGGGGTCCCGGGCGCGTCCGCCGCGGGGACGCACCTGGCGGGCGCCGCGTACTCCGCGCGGAGTACCCAGGGCCTCCGGGGAGCGGCCTCAGCGCTCCTTGAGGGGCACGTCGTACTCCTCGCAGATGGCCAGCCACACGCGGCGCACCGGCAGCCCGGCCTCCAGGGCGTCGACGGCGGTGCGCCCGCCCAGGGCCGAGAACACGTGGTCGCGCGCCACACTCTGCGCCCTCATCGACCCGAACCGGTCGTCGAGCCGGGACCAGAACTCCTGCAGGCGCACGCCCCCGACGCTAGCGCGCGTCCGCGTCGGGGGTGGCAGCCGCGTGCCCGGCCAGGCCCGCGCGCAGCCGGCGCACCAGCGCGGCCGGGTCGTCGGCGGCCAGCCGCAGCTCGCCCACCGGGCGCCCGCCGGTGCGGGCGAGCGGCAGTACCAGCGGCGTCCGCAGCTCGACGTCGACCTGCGTGGAGGCGACGACGGCGACCGACACCGCGCGCCGCTCCCCCTCCTCCGCGACGACGACCGTGCGCGACCCCTCGACGCTGCGCCGCCGCACGCGCGCGGCGGCGATCTCCTCCCACGGCACCCGGACGTCGACGGTCCAGCCGCTGCGCACCCGCAGCCCGCCGGCGTCGACGGTGTGCGGGTGCACGCGCTGCCCGGCGAGCATCCCGACCATCCACAGCAGCCCGTAGACGCCGAGGACCGCCACCGCGACCCGCAGCGACTGCCACGGCAGCAGCCAGTCGACCAGCGGGATCTCGACCGCCGACAGCACGATGAACGTCCACATCACCGGGGCGGCCGCCGAGGCGTACGGGAAGGCGTCGGCGCCGGCCGGCACGTCGGGACGGCGGCGCACCCACCGCCACAGGCTGCGCCAGGTGCCGAGCTCGAAGGCCACCGCCCGGCGCACCAGCTCGCGGGCGGTCACGGCGCCTCCCCCGCGGCCGTACCGCCCGGGACCAGCGCGCGCAGCCGCTCCAGGACCTCGTCGAGGGCGGACACCAGCCCGTCGAGGCGGTCCGGCGCCAGCCCGCCGAACAGCTGCTCCGCGAGCCGCTCCTGCCCCGCCGCCATCTCCTCGAGCAGCTGCTCGGCGCGGGCGGTGGGGGTCACCAGGGTGGCCCGCCGGTCGGTGGGGTGCGGCTCGCGGGTGACCAGGCCGGCCTCGGCCAGCCCGTCGACCAACCCGGTGACGTTGCGGGCACTGACCCCGAGGGCGTCGGCGAGCGCCCGCTGGGTGCTGGGGCCGGCGGCGCGCAGCCGCCACAGCAGCGTCGTCCGGGCGACGGTCAGCCCCTCGGCCGCCAGCGACGTCGCCATGTCCCGGCCGAGCAGGACGGTGACCTCCAGGACCCGGTCGAGCGCCGCGACCCGCGCGTCCGCCATCGTGAACCTCCTGCACCGTGAAGCACCTTCACGATACAGGACGGGCCTAGGCTGGAGGCGTGTTCCCCAGCACGGGCTCGGCGACGTGGGACGTCGTCCTCGAGATCGGCATCGCGGTCTGCCTGCTGATCACCCTGGTGATGCTGTGGCGCAACATGCGCGGCCACTGAGGGGACACCGAGGCGGTCAGCGCCGCAGCCAGACCAGCGCCAGCGGCACCACCAGCGCCGCGGACAGCCCGGCGACCAGGCCGAAGCCGCCCAGCGCCAGCAGAGGGCCGCCGACGGCGCCCGCGACCGCCGCGCCCAGGCCCATGAGCAGGTCCGCGCCGCCCTGCGCGGTCGGCCGCACCTCCGCCGGCACCGCCTCGGTGACCAGCGTGGAGCCCGCGATCAGCCCGCACGACCAGCCCAGCCCGAGCAGCAGCAGGCCGACACCCAGCCGGCCCGCGGCCTCCGGCGGCGCGGTCCCGGCCAGGCCCGCGGCGGCGAGGAGCAGCGCCCCGCCGAGCGCGACCGTCGCGCGCCGGCCCACCCGGTCGGCGAGCCACCCGACGAGCGGGCTGAACAGGTACATGCCGGCCACGTGCACGCTGATGACCACGCCGACCAGGCGCAGCGTCGTCGCGTCGTCGTGCCCGCCGGCGTGGCCCATGTGCACCGGCGTCATGACCATGACGCCGACCATCGCCGCGTGGGAGACCACCACGGCGACCAGGCCGAGCCGGCCGCCGGGGTCGGCCCACACCGCCGCCAGCGCGCCCCGGGTGGCCCGCCGCGGGCGGGCGGGCGCCGGCCCGCCGCCGTCGGCGAGCCGGCGGGCCAGCAGCAGCGGGTCCGGGCGCAGGGCGAGCCACAGCCCGGCGGTGACGACGGCGAACACGGCGGCGGACACGACGAAGCCACCGCCGAGCGCGGGCAGGCCGAGCGCGCGCCCCAGGTCGGCGCCGGGCGCGGCGAGGTTGGGGCCGAGGACCGAGCCGACCGTCGTCGCCCAGACGACCAGCGACAGCGCGCGGCCGCGCCGCTCGGGGACGGCGAGGTCGGCCGCGGCGTAGCGCGCCTGCAGGGTGCACGCGGTCGCCGCGCCGAAGGCGAACAGCCCGGCGAGCAGCAGCGGGAGCGAGGACAGCGCCGCGGCGACGACGGTGACCACCGCGCCGCCGACGGCGACGGCGTACCCGGCGGCCAGCCCGGCCCGCCGCCCGGCCCGGTCGGAGACGCGCGCGAGCGGGACGGCGAGCACCGCGGCACCGAACACGCCCATCGTCTGCCCGAGCCCCGCAGCGGCGTCGCTGCCCGACACCTCCCGCACGAGCAGCCCGCCGACGGTGATCCCGACGGTCACGCCGAGGCCGCCCAGGGCGACCGCCCCCGAGAGCACGGCGACCGTGCGCCGCTGCACCCGGCCGACGTCGGCGGCCGCCTGCGTCGTCACAGGCCCAGCGACCGGCCGATGATCTCGCGCATGATCTCGTTGGTGCCGCCGTAGATCGACTGCACGCGGGCGTCGCGCCAGGCCTTGGACACCGGGTACTCGTCCATGTAGCCGTAGCCGCCGTGCAGCTGCAGGCAGCGGTCGGCGACCTTGTTCTGCAGCTCGCTGGTCCAGTACTTGGCCATCGCCGCGTCGACGGCGGTCAGCTCGCCGGTGCCCAGCTGCCGCACGCACTCGTCGACGAACGTCCGCGCGACCGTCGTCTCGGTGTGCAGCTCGGCGAGGACGAACCGGCTGTTCTGGAAGCTGCCGACCGGCCGGCCGAAGGCGGTCCGGCTGGTCACGTACTCGAGGGTCCGGGCGAGCACCGTCTCGCAGGCGGCCACCGCGCCGACCGCGATCGACAGCCGCTCCTGGGGCAGGTTCTCCATGAGGTGGGCGAAGCCGCGGTTCTCCGTGCCGAGCAGGTTCTCCGCCGGCACCCGCACCTCGTCGAAGAACAGCTCGGCGGTGTCCTGCGCCTTGAGGCCGACCTTGTCGAGGTTGCGGCCGCGGGTGAACCCGGGCACGTCCCGCTCGACGACGAGCAGGCTGGTGCCCTTCGCGCCGGGGGCGTCGGGGTCGGTGCGCGCCACCACGATCACCAGGTCGGCGTTGATGCCGTTGGTGATGAAGGTCTTGGCGCCGCTGAGCACCCAGGAGTCGCCGTCGCGGCGGGCGGTGGTGCGGATCGACTGCAGGTCGCTGCCGGTGCCCGGCTCGGTCATCGCGATGGCGGTGATCAGCTCGCCACGGCAGAAGCCGGGCAGCCAGCGCTGCGCCTGCTCCTCGGTGCACAGGTCGCGCAGGTACGGCGAGACGACGTCGTTGTGCAGGCCGAAGCCCAGGCCGCTGGCGCCGACCCGGGTGACCTCCTCGTCGAGGACGGCGTTGTAGCGGAAGTCCCGGACCCCGCCGCCGCCGAACCGCTCGTCGATGTCCATGCCGAGCAGGCCCTGCTCGCCGCCGGCGAGCCACACCTCGCGCGGGACGATCCCCTCCCGCTCCCACCGGTCGTGGAACGGCGCGACGTTCTTCTCCAGGAACGTGCGGACCGTCTGCCGGAAGTCCTCGTGCTCGGCCTCGTAGAGCGAGTGGCGCATGGCGGGCAGTGTGCCGCACGCCACCCCCGGTCCGGGCGCGCGCCGCCCGCTCCGGGCGTCGGCGCAGGCCAGCGGACTGTCGTACCCGCGGGGACACTGGACACGTGCCCGCTCTCGACCGGTTCTCCGCGCCCACCCGGGCCTGGTTCACCGGCGCCTTCGCCGAGCCCACGGCGGCCCAGGACGGCGCCTGGGACGCCATCAGCAGCGGCGAGCACGCGCTCGTCGTCGCCCCGACCGGGTCGGGGAAGACGCTGGCGGCCTTCCTCTGGTCGCTGGACCGGCTGACCAGCACGCCGCCGGCCGACGAGAGCCGCCGCTGCCGCGTCCTCTACGTCTCGCCGCTCAAGGCGCTGGCCGTCGACGTCGAGCGCAACCTGCGCGCGCCGCTGGCCGGCATCGGGCAGGCGGCCATGCGGCTGGGCCTGCCGCGCCCGGAGATCACCGTCGGCATCCGCTCCGGCGACACCCCGGCCGACGAGCGGCGGGCGTTCACCCGGCGGCCCACGGACATCCTCATCACCACGCCCGAGTCGCTGTTCCTCATGCTCACCAGCTCCGCGCGGGAGGCGCTGCGCGGGGTGGAGACGGTGATCGTCGACGAGGTGCACGCCGTCGCCGACAGCAAGCGCGGCGCGCACATGGCGGTCTCCCTCGACCGGCTCGACGAGCTGCTGGACCGCCCCGCGCAGCGGATCGGCCTGTCGGCCACGGTGCGCCCCATCGAGGAGGTCGCCACCTTCCTCGCCGGCGGCCGGCCGGTGCGGGTGGTGCAGCCGCCGGCGGGCAAGGAGTGGGACCTGTCGGTCGTCGTCCCGGTCGAGGACATGAGCCAGCTGGGTCAGCCCACCGGCGAGCTGGAGGGGTCGGCGGCCGGGGACCAGCCGCGGGCGTCGATCTGGCCGGCGGTCGAGGAGCGGGTGCTGGACCTGGTCGAGGCGCACCGCAGCACGATCGTGTTCGCCAACTCCCGCCGGCTGGCCGAGCGGCTGACCAGCCGGCTCAACGAGATGGCCTACGAGCGGGCCACCGGCGAGGCCGTGCCGCCCGGCACCAACGCCGCGGCGCTCATGGCGCAGGCCGGCTCGGGCGGCGGCGTCCCCGAGGGCGTGCAGCCGGTCGCCGCCGCCCACCACGGCTCGGTGTCCCGGGAGCAGCGCGCGGTCGTCGAGGAGGCGCTGAAGTCCGGGCGGCTGCCGGCGGTGGTCGCGACGTCGTCGCTGGAGCTCGGCATCGACATGGGCGCGGTGGACCTCGTCGTCCAGGTCGAGGCGCCGCCCACCGTGGCCGCGGGCCTGCAGCGGGTCGGCCGCGCCGGGCACCAGGTCGGCGCGGTCAGCCGCGGCGTGCTGTTCCCCAAGTACCGCGGCGACCTCGTGCAGTGCGCGCTGGTCGCCGAGCGGATGAAGGCCGGCGCCATCGAGTCGATCCGCTACCTGCGCAACCCGCTCGACGTGCTCGCCCAGCAGATCGTGGCGATCGTGTCCGAGGGTCCGCGCACGGTGGAGGAGGTCGGCGCGCTGCTGCGCCGGTCGGCGCCGTTCTCCGGCCTGCCCGACTCCGCGCTGCACGCCGTCCTCGACATGCTGGCCGGCCGCTACCCCTCCGACGCGTTCGCCGAGCTGCGGCCGCGGCTGACCTGGGACCGGGTCACCGACACCCTGACCGCGCGCAGCGGCGCCCAGCGGCTGGCGGTCACCAGCGGCGGCACCATCCCCGACCGCGGGCTGTTCGGCGTCTTCCTCGTCGGCGGCGAGGGGTCCGGCGGGCGCCGGGTCGGCGAGCTCGACGAGGAGATGGTCTACGAGTCGCGCGTCGGCGACGTCTTCCTGCTCGGCTCGTCGTCGTGGCGGATCGAGGAGATCACCCACGACCGGGTGCTCGTGTCCCCCGCCCCGGGCCAGCCCGGGAAGATGCCGTTCTGGCACGGTGACGCCCCCGGCCGGCCGCTGGAGCTGGGCCGGGCGCTCGGCGCGTTCCTCCGCGAGGTCGGCTCGGCGACGCCGGAGAAGGGCCGCGAGCGGGCGCAGGCGGCCGGCCTGGACGACTGGGGCGCGGCCAACCTGCTCGCCTACCTCGCCGAGCAGAAGGCGGCCACCGGCCACCTCCCCGACGACCGCACGCTGCTGGTCGAGCGGTTCCGCGACGAGCTCGGCGACTGGCGGCTGGTCGTCCACTCCCCCTTCGGCGCGCAGGTCAACGCCCCGTGGGCGCTGGTGCTCGCCGCCCGGCTGCGCGAGCGCTACGGCGTCGACGTCGCCTCGATGCACTCCGACGACGGCATCGTGCTGCGGCTGCCCGACACCACCGGCGAGCCGCCCGAGGCCGACCTGGCCGTCCTCGACCCCGACGACGTCGAGCGGGAGGTGACCGCGGAGGTCGGCAGCTCCGCGCTGTTCGCCAGCCGCTTCCGCGAGTGCGCCGCCCGCGCGCTGCTGCTGCCCCGCCGCGACCCGCGCCGCCGCACCCCGCTGTGGCAGCAGCGCCAGCGCGCTGCCCAGCTGCTCTCCGTGGCCGGCGACTTCTCCTCGTTCCCGATCACCCTCGAGGCCGCCCGCGAGGTGCTGCAGGACGTCTACGACGTGCCCGGCCTGGTCGAGCTGATGCGCGACGTCCGCTCGCGGCGGGTGCGGGTGGTCGACGTGCAGACGCAGGCCGCGAGCCCGTTCGCGCAGTCGCTGCTGTTCGGCTACGTGGGGCAGTTCCTCTACGAGGGCGACGCGCCGCTGGCCGAGCGCCGCGCGCAGGCGCTGGCGCTGGACACCGGCCTGCTCGCCGAGCTGCTCGGCCGCTCCGAGCTGCGCGAGCTGCTCGACGCCGAGGCGCTGGCCGAGGTGGAGCGCGAGCTGCAGCGGCTGCCGGCCGAGCGGCACCCCCGCGACGTCGACGGCGCCTCCGACCTGCTGCGCGGCCTGGGCGACCTCACCCCCGCCGAGGCGGCGCTGCGCGGCGTCCCGGCGGAGTGGCTGGACGAGCTGGTGGCCTCCCGGCGGGCGATCGTCGTGCGGATCGCCGGCGAGGAGCGGCACGTCGCCATCGAGGACGCCGGCCGGCTGCGCGACGCGCTGGGCACCGCGCTGCCCGTGGGCGTGCCCGAGGCGTTCACCGAGCCGGTCGCCGACCCGCTGGGCGACCTCGTCGGCCGCTACGCCCGCACGCACGGCCCGTTCCAGCCGGCCGAGGTCGCCGCGCGGCTCGGGCTCGGCGTCGCCGTCGTCACCGCCACCCTGCAGCGGCTGGTCGGCACCGGCCGGCTGGTCACCGGCGAGTTCCGGCCCGGCGGCACCGGGCAGGAGTGGTGCGACGCCGAGGTGCTGCGCTCGGTGCGCCGCCGCAGCCTGGCCCGGCTGCGGCAGGAGGTCGAGCCGGTGCCGATCGGCACGCTGGCCCGGTTCACGCCGGCCTGGCAGTCGGTGGGCAGCCGGATGCGCGGCGTCGACGGCGTCCTGGCGGTGGTCGAGCAGCTGGCCGGCGCGCTGGTGCCGGCCAGCGCGCTGGAGACGCTGGTGCTCCCGACCCGGGTGCGCGACTACTCCCCCGCGATGCTCGACGAGCTGACCAGCGCCGGCGAGGTGCTGTGGGCCGGCGCCGGCGGGCTGCCCGGCGGCGACGGCTGGGTCAGCCTGGTGCCCGCCGACCTCGCGCCGCTGCTGCTGCCCGACCCCCTCGAGCTGCCGGAGGAGGGCGGCGTCGGGTTCGCGGTCCTCGAGCAGCTGTCGGCCGGGCAGGCGGTGTTCTTCCGCGGGCTGTCCGACCTGGTCGGCTCCACGGACGACACCGCGCTCGCCGACGTCGTGTGGGATCTGGTGTGGGCCGGGCTGCTCACCAACGACACCCTCGCCCCGCTGCGCACCCGGCTGGCCGGCGGCGGCACGCACAAGCGGGCGCCGGCGCCGCCGCGCGCCCGCGTGGACCGCACCCGCTACGGCCGCCCCCGGCTGGGCCGCCCGGCGATGCCCAGCCGCACCGGCCCGCCCACGGTCGCCGGCCGCTGGTCGCGGCTGCCCGACCGCGAGGCCAACCCCACCCGGCGCACCACCGCCCGCGCCGAGGCGCTGCTCGAGCGGCACGGTGTGCTGACCCGCGGCGCGGTCGTGGCCGAGCAGGTGCCCGGCGGGTTCTCCGCGGTCTACCCGGTGCTGCGCGCGTTCGAGGAGAACAACCGGGCGCGGCGCGGCTACTTCGTCGAGACCCTCGGCGCCGCGCAGTTCGGCACGGTCGGCGCGGTCGACCGGCTGCGCGCGTACGCCGTCCCCGACCGCACGCCCGAGGGCGCGGTGGTGCTCGCGGCCACCGACCCGGCCAACGTCTACGGCGCCGCCCTGCCCTGGCCCGACCGCACCGGCCCCTCCGACGGCGAGGCCACGGGGTCGTCGGCCGTGCAGGTGGCCGTCGACGTCGGCGAGGGCACCGGCGGCGGGAAGCGGACCAGCGGGCACCGCGCCGGGCGCAAGGCCGGGGCGCTGGTGGTCCTCGTCGACGGCGAGCTGGTGCTCTACGTCGAGCGCGGCGGGAAGACGCTGCTGTCGTGGACCGAGGACGAGCAGACGCTCAAGGAGGCGGCCACCGCGCTGTCGGGCGCCGTCGCCGCCGGGGCGCTGGGCCGGATGGTGGTGCAGAAGGCCGACGGCGCCTCGGTGCACCAGGACACGCCGCTGTCGTCGGCGCTGCAGGCGGCCGGGTTCGCGGCCACACCCCGCGGGCTGCGTCTGCGGGGGTGAGCCTCCGCGGCTGACGCGAGCCGGTCCGCGCCGGACGCGTACCGTGGACCGTCGCAGTACGTGAGGGATCGAGGGATACAGACATGGCAGCCGGCACGGTCCGCTGGTTCGACGCGGACAAGGGCTTCGGGTTCATCGAGCCGCAGGACGGCGGGGACGACGTCTTCGTCCACTTCTCGGCCATCGAGGACACCGGTGGCTTCCGGACCCTCGACGAGGGTCAGCCCGTCGAGTACGACGCCACCGAGGGGCCGCGCGGCCCGCAGGCCGAGCGGGTGCGCCCGACCGGCGGCGCCCCGCGCGGTGGCCGCCGCGACGACCGCGGCGGGCGCGACGACCGGGGCGGGCGCGACGACCGGGGGCGGGACGACCGCGGCCGGGACGACCGGGGGCGGGGCCGCGCGCCGCGCGGCATCGTCGTCCAGGGCACCGTCGCGCGCTTCGACGCCGACCGCGGCTTCGGGTTCATCGTCCCCGAGGACGTCTTCGTGCACGTCTCCGCGGTGACCCGCGGCGGCGACCTCGAGGAGGGCGACCGGGTCGAGTTCGAGCTGGTCGAGGGCAACCGCGGCCTGCAGGCCGACTCCGTGCGGCTGCTCCCGTCGACCCCGCGCCGCGGCGGCTACGACCGCCCCGCGCCCCGCGACCGCCGGGACGACCGCCGGGACGACCGCGGTGGCCGGGACCAGCGGCCGGCCCGTGCCCCGCGCGGCGGGGACGCCGGCGGCGACGCCGAGGGCACGGTGCAGTGGTTCAACGCCGAGAAGGGCTTCGGCTTCATCACCCCCGACGACGGCGGCGACGACGTCTTCGTGCACTTCTCCGAGATCGAGGACGACGGCGGCTACCGCGAGCTCGAGGAGGGCCAGCGGGTCGCGTTCACCCGCACCTCCGGCGCCCGCGGCACCAGCGCCAGCGGCGTCCGCCCGCTCGGCTGAGTCACCCGGCGCGGGCCGCCCGCTCCTCGCGGGCGGCCCGCAGCAGCACCGACGCCCAGCTGCGGAAGGGCCGCCACCGCTCGGCGATCCCCGCGAGCTCCGCCGGGGACGGGTCGGCCCGGCCGTAGCGCCGCGCCATCTCCTCGTGCAGCCGCGCCTCGGCGGCCGGGAAGACGTCCGGCGCCCCGGCGCCGCGCACCACGACCAGCTCCGCCGAGAACGGCCCGATGCCGGGCAGCTCCCGCACCTCGGCGAGCGCCTGCTCCACCGGCAGCGCGCGCAGCCGCCCGCCGTCGAGCCGCCCGTCGAGCGCGGCCCCGGCCAGCCCGCGCAGCCGCTCGCGCTTGACCGCCGGCACCGGCAGCTCGTCCGCGACGGCCGCCAGCCGCGCCGGGGTGGGGAACGCCGTCACCGGGACGCCGTCGACGCGGTGCACGGTCCCCCACCGCTCGGCGATCCGCGCCTTGGTCCCGGCCGCCGCGGCCGTGCTCGTGCGCTGGGACAGCACCGCCCAGCACGCGGCCTCGTACGGCGACCAGAAGGAGACCGGCCGGAAGCCGGGACGGGCGGCGGCCAGCGGGGCGAGCACCGGGTCGGCCGCGGTGACCGCGCCGAAGCCCGCCCCGTCGACGTCGAGGCCGAGGATCCGCGCGACCTGCTCGGCCAGCCGCGGCGGGTCCGCGTCGGCGCGGAGGTGCACCGCGCCGCCGGTGTCCTGGGACACGGCGACGCCGACGGCGGTGTCCGAGCCCTCCACCCAGCAGGCCAGCCGCAGGACGCCGTCGGGCGCGCCGGGATGGCGGGCGGGCGCGAACCCCTCGAGGAAGCGGGCGCTCTGCGCCAGGTCGAAGGGGCCGCGCACCGGGATCTCGGTCACGGCCCCGGTCTACGCCGGGGGTGCGACGGTCCTGCGCGCGGTCCTCAGCGGCGGCCGCGCAGCCAGGGGGCGAGCCAGCGTGACAGCCGCGGCATGACCACCTGGCCGAGCAGCACGACGACGACGGTCGCCGACAGCAGCAGCCGCGCCGGCAGCGGCCAGGACGCGATGTGCGGGGCCACGAGCAGCTGGAAGGCCAGCGTGATGGCGAAGACGACGGCGATGGTCAGCACGGTCAGCCGCCAGCGCGGGCCCGGGCGCGGCGGGGTGAGCGCGGTGAAGAAGCTGTCCAGCCCGGCGACGCGGGCGTAGTCGGCGCCGTCGGCGAGGTGCTCGACCCGCTCGAGCGCCTGCTGCCGCTGCGCCGAGCGCTCCCAACGGGCCAGCGACTCGCCGTCGGCGAAGCGGTAGACCAGGTGGTAGCGGGTGGAGCCCGGCCCCGGCCGCAGCAGGCTGGTGCCCAGGTTGCCCGGGAAGGCCGCGGCCAGGCCGAGGACGTCGGCGGCCCAGCGCTCGAACGCCTCGCGCTGCGCCGGCCGCACGTCGCGGGCCACGGTCACGGTGACCGGCTCGCCGGCGGCGGTCAGGTGCGCGGGCGTGGTGCTGGCGGAGGCGGGACGTCGCTGCACGGGTGCTGCAGCGTCCGCGCCGGGCGCGCCCTTCCCGCCGCCGGGGTGACGTCCCTCGCTCCCGAGCAGCGCGGATGCGCGCAGGGGACACTGGGGAGGTGCCCGAGGGAGACACCGTCTGGCTGGCCGCCAAGCGCATGAACACCGCGCTGGCCGGCCAGACGCTGCGCCGGGGGGGGCGGGGGGGGGGGGCCCCCCCCCCCCCCCCCCCCCCCCCCCCCCCCCCCCCCCCCGGGCCGCGAGGTCGGCACCGTCGAGGGGCTCGCCCCCGCCGGCGGGCTGCACCCGGTCCAGGAGGCGTTCCTCGAGGCCGGCGCCGTCCAGTGCGGCTTCTGCACGCCCGGGC
>NZ_JBJGZF010000032.1:0-24559 GCF_054050375.1 Geodermatophilus sp. SYSU D00879 | reverse complement strand
CCCGCCACCATCCGGTGGCGGGGCCCTTCTGCACTCCGTCAGAACGGCAACAGGTGTTCGTTCAGCGCCGACGGATCTCCTTCGTCGTCGCGCCGACGTTGTCCGCCAGCCAGGCGTTGAGCGCGACGAGGTCCCGCCAGGCGGTGCGGACCTGCTCGAGCGCCTCGCGCCCGTGCAGCCACTCGGCGAAGTCGAAGAGCCGGCCGGCGTGCAGGGACCGGTGCCGCAGCAGGTCCGCGCGGGCGTCGTCGTCCAGGTCGTAGCCCTTGGGCACCCGGGTGAGGCGGTCGCCGTCGACGGACCAGCCGGCCGCGGCCAGGCGGCCCACCTCGTCCCGCAGACGCGGGCCCTGGACGTCGTCGGCGACGGCCCGGCGGTAGCGCTCGACCTGGTCGGACTCCAGTCGCCAGGCGCCGCCCGCGACGCGCAGGCCCGCGGCGGAGATCTCGACGTACCAGGCACCCGCGCCCCGGCCCTCCGGGTTGGCGACGGCCCCCTGGTGTGTCTTGTACGGCGTCTTGTCGTTGCTGAAGCGGACGTCCCGATAGGGGCGGAAGAGCTTCGCCGGGCCGAACTCCGCGGCCAGCTCGTCGACGAGGGCCTGCATGGGCCCCCGGACGCAGGTGTCGTACACGGCGCGGTGCCGCGTCCAGTAGGTCTTCGAGTTGTCCGCCTCCAGGCCCTCGTAGAACACCAGGCCCTCGTCGGGGAAGCCCTGGAACGTCATGCGTCTCCTCCCAGCAGGGTGTGCCAGCGGACCTCGCGCAGCGGGACCCCGGCGGCGTCGAGGGTGCGTGCCCAGCCGTCCCGGTCCCATCCGGCCGACTCGAGGAAACCGGCCGTGACCCGGTCGGCCTCGGGCACCCAGGCGGTCAGCCGTGCCGCACCGGTGCCGGCGGCCAGGTCGGCCACCGCCGCGAGCAGCCGGCTGCCGTGCCCCCGCCGTCCCCACCGCGGCTCCACCAGGAGGACCGCGAGCTCGGTCGTCGGGCCGGCCGGGTGCGGCTGCTCGCCGTCGGCCAGCTCGGCGGGACCGAACGCGGCGAAGCCGACCACCCGGCCGTCGTCCAGGGCGACCAGCACCCCGTGCGCGGCGGTGGGCGGAGCGGTGATCGCCGCGCGCCAGGCGGCCTCGGCGGCCGCGGCGTCCCAGCCCTCGAGCGCGGCCGGCGGCAGGACGTCGCGGTAGGCGGTGCGCCAGGTGTCGCCCTGCACGCGTGCCACCTCGGCGGCGTCCGCGGCGACGGCGGGGCGCACGGACACGTCCGCGGTGCCGGTCAGGCGCGGGAAGGCCGGGCGGGGGTCCACGCCGGGCAGCCTAGGTCGGGGAGCGCGGAGGCGGACCGTCACCGGTGCACGGCAGGATCGGCGGCGTGCCCGCCCCCGTCGCCGACCGGCTGCCCGCTGCCCTCGCCCGGCGCATCGCCCTGGCCGCGCAGGGCTTCGCCGACCCGCGTCCCACCGGGGTGGTCGACAGCCGGCAGCTGCGGCGGATGGTCGACCGGCTCGGCGTCGTGCAGATCGACTCGGTCAACGTGCTGTCCCGGTCGCACTACCTGCCGGCGTTCAGCCGGCTCGGCGCCTACCGCCGGGCGGTCCTCGACGACTTCACCGCCCGCCGGCACGAGCTGTTCGAGTTCTGGGCGCACGAGGCGTCCTTCCTCCCGGTGCGGCTGCACCCGTACCTGCGCTGGCGCATGGCGGCCGCCGAGGAGCACGCCTGGGGCTCGATGGTGCGCATCCAGCGCGAGCGGCCGGGCTACGTGGCCGAGGTGCTCGACCGGGTGCGGGAGGGCGGCCCCACCAAGGCCAGCGACCTCGCCGAGCCCCGCCCGGACCGGCCGGGGCAGATGTGGAACTGGCACGCCGGCAAGGTCGCCCTCGAGTGGCTCTTCTACACCGGCGTGCTCACCGCGCGGGCGCGGACGACGTCGTTCGAGCGGGTCTACGACCTCACCGAGCGGGTCCTGCCCGCCGCCGTCCTGCGGACCCCGACGCCGGACCCCGCCGACGCCGTCCGCGAGCTCGTGCGCACCGCCGCCCGCGCGCTCGGCGTGGCCACCGAGCGGGACCTGCGCGACTACTTCCGGCTGCGGCCCGCGCAGGCGCGGCAGGCGATCGCCGAGCTCGCCGACGCGGGGGAGCTGCTGCCGGTCGAGGTGGCCGGGTGGGGCGCGCCCGCCTGGCTGGACCCGGCCGCCCGCCGGCCCCGGTGGATCCGCGCCCGTGCGCTGCTGTCCCCGTTCGACTCGCTGGTGTGGGAGCGGCCGCGGGTCGAGCGCATCTTCGGCTTCCGCTACCGGCTGGAGATCTACACGCCCGCCGCGCAGCGGGTGCACGGGTACTACGTGCTCCCGTTCCTGCTCGGCGACCGCCTGGTGGCGCGGGTCGACCTCAAGGCCGACCGCCAGGCCGGCGTGCTCCGGGCGCAGGCCACCCACGCCGAGGACGGCGTCGACCGCGCCGAGGTCGCCGCCGCGCTGGCCGAGGAGCTGCGGCTGATGGCGGACTGGCTGGAGCTCGACGACGTCGCCGTGGCCGACCGCGGGGACCTGGCGGCCGACCTCACCGCCGCGCTGCCCGCTCCGCGCCCCGTGGTCGCCTAGGCTCGACGCCCGTGGTGAGCAACGGACCGGTGGACACGCAGTACGAGGACCTCCTGCGGCGGATCCTCGAGACCGGCACGCCGAAGTCCGACCGGACCGGGACCGGCACGGTCAGCACCTTCGGCGAGCGGCTGCGCTACGACCTGTCGACCGCGTTCCCGCTCGTCACGACGAAGAAGGTGCACTTCCGGTCCGTGGCGGTCGAGCTGCTGTGGTTCCTGCGCGGCGACGGCAACGTCCGCTGGCTGCAGGAGCACGGCGTCACCATCTGGGACGAGTGGGCCGACGCGAACGGCGACCTCGGGCCGGTCTACGGCGTCCAGTGGCGCTCCTGGCCCACCCCCGACGGCGGCACGGTCGACCAGATCCAGGGCGTCCTCGACACGCTGCGCAAGGACCCCGACTCCCGGCGCATGGTCGTGTCGGCGTGGAACGTCGCCGCGCTGCCGGAGATGGCGCTGGCCCCCTGCCACGCGCTGTTCCAGTTCGCCGTCCACGACGGCCGGCTGTCCTGCCAGCTCTACCAGCGCAGCGCCGACATGTTCCTCGGCGTCCCGTTCAACATCGCCAGCTACGCGCTGCTGACCCGCATGGTCGCCGCGCAGGTCGGGCTGGAGCCGGGCGAGTTCATCTGGGTCGGCGGCGACTGCCACGTCTACAGCAACCACGTCGAGCAGGTGCGCGAGCAGCTCTCCCGCGAGGTCCGGCCGTTCCCGACGCTGGAGATCGCCCCGGCGCCGTCTCTGTTCGACCACACCCTCGAGTCGTTCACCCTGCACGGCTACGACCCGCACCCGGCCATCCGCGCCGCCGTGGCCGTGTGACCGTGCGCAGGACTCGGCGCCGATGGGCATAGCCTGCATCTGGGCGCAGGCGCACGACCGGGTCATCGGTGCCGGCGGCGCCCTGCCCTGGCACCTGCCCGAGGACCTGCGGCTGTTCAGGCGCCTGACCGGCGGCGGCACCGTCGTCATGGGGCGGCGCACCTGGGAGTCGCTGCCCGCGCGCAACCGGCCGCTGCCGGGCCGGGTGAACGTCGTCCTCACCACCGACCCGGACTGGTCGGCCGACGGCGCGGAGCGGGCCGGCTCGGTCACCTCCGTGCTCGCCGCGCACCCGGACTGCTGGGTGATCGGCGGCGCGGCCGTCTACTCGGCGTTCCTCCCGCACGCGCACCGGCTGGTCGTGACCGACGTCGACCTCGCCGTCGACGGCGACACCCGCGCCCCCGTCCTCGACGACGGCTGGCGCCGGGCGTCCCGCACGCCGGACGCGGGGTGGGAGACCTCGACGACCGGGCTGCGGTACGCGGTCTCCGAGTTCCGGCGGGACGCTGCCGGGACCGGGACGCCCGCGGCCGGTCGGTAGATTCCTCGGCATGACCACCGACCCCGCCCGGCCGTTCGGACGTGTCATCACGGCGATGGTCACCCCGCTCGCGGAGGACGGCTCGATCGACCTCGCCGGGGCCCAGGAACTGGCCGCGCACCTGGTCGACCGGCAGGCCCACGACGGCCTCGTCGTCCTCGGCACCACCGGGGAGGCCCCCACGCTGAGCGACGGGGAGCAGCACGCCGTCCTCGAGGCGGTCATCGACGCGGTCGGCGACCGCGCCTCCGTGGTCGCGGGCGTCGGCACCAACGACACCGCGCACACCATCGAGAACGCACGCCGGGCCGAGCGGCTGGGTGCCGACGGCCTGCTCGTCGTCACCCCGTACTACAACAAGCCGCCGCAGGCCGGGCTGCTGCGCCACTTCACCGCGGTCGCCGACTCCACCGACCTGCCGGTGATGCTCTACGACATCCCGCCGCGCTCGGTCGTGCCGATCGAGGTGGAGACGCTGGTCCGCGCCGCCGAGCACCCGCGCATCGTCGCGGTGAAGGACGCCAAGTCCGACTTCGGCGCGCTCGCCTGGACGCTGGCCCGCACCGACCTCGCCTACTACTGCGGCGAGGACATGGTCAACCTGCCGATGCTGGCCCTCGGCGCCGTCGGCGTGGTCAGCGTCGTCGGCCACCTGGCCGGCCCCCGCCTCGCTGAGCTGATCGCCGCGGTCGAGTCCGGCGACCTGGCCAAGGCGCGCGAGGTCAACGAGACCCTGCTGCCGCTGTACACCGGCATCTTCCGCACCCAGGGCGTCATCATGGTGAAGGCGGCGCTGCGCGAGCTGGGGCTGCCCGCCGGCCCCGTGCGCCCCCCGCTCGTCGACGCCACGCCCGAGCAGATCGCGCAGCTGCGCGCCGACCTCGCCGACGGAGGCATCCCCCTGTGAGCCCTGCGAGCACCGCCCCGTGACCATCAGCTCCGCCGGCACCGCCGGTCAGCCGCACCTGGACCTCAAGACGCCGCCCCCGCTGCCCGCCGGCGGCCTGCGGGTCATCGCGCTCGGCGGGCTCGGCGAGATCGGCCGCAACATGGCCGTGGTCGAGTTCGACGGGAAGCTGCTGGTCATCGACTGCGGGGTGCTCTTCCCCGAGGCCGAGCAGCCCGGCGTCGACCTGATCCTGCCCGACTTCGGGGTCATCGAGCACCGCCTCGACGACGTCGTCGCCGTCGTCCTCACCCACGGGCACGAGGACCACATCGGCGCGATCCCCTACCTGCTGCGGCTGCGCGGGGACATCCCGCTGGTCGGCTCGCGGTTCACCCTCGCCCTGGTGGCGGCCAAACTGCGCGAGCACCGGCTGGTGCCGACCCTGGTCGAGGTCGCAGCGGGCGACGACCACGTCGCCGGGCCGTTCCACTGCGAGTTCATCGCGGTCAACCACTCGATCCCCGACGCGCTGGCCGTCGCCGTCCACACGCCCGCGGGCGTGCTGGTGCACACCGGTGACTTCAAGATGGACCAGCTCCCGCTCGACGGCGTCCTCACCGACCTCGGCGCCTTCGCCCGGCTGGGCCTCGAGGGCATCGACCTGCTGCTGGCCGACTCGACCAACGCCGAGATCCCCGGGTTCGTCACGCCCGAGCGGTCGATCGGGCCGGTGCTCGAGGACGTCTTCCGCCGCGCCACCCAGCGGCTGATCGTGTCCAGCTTCGCCAGCCACGTGCACCGCATCCAGCAGGTGCTCGACGCCGCGGAGACGCACGGCCGCAAGGTCGCCCTGGTCGGTCGCTCGATGGTCCGCAACATGGGCGTGGCCCGGGACCTGGGACTGCTGCGGGTCGCGCCGGGGCTGACGGTGAGCCTGGACGAGGCGACGAGCATGCCGCCGGAGCAGGTGGTGCTGATCAGCACCGGCTCGCAGGGCGAGCCGCTGTCGGCGCTCGGGCGCATGGCCCGCGGCGAGCACCACCAGGTGACCATCGAGGCCGGCGACACGATCGTGCTGGCCTCCTCGCTGGTGCCCGGCAACGAGACCGCCGTCTACAAGGTCATCAACGGGCTGGCCCGGCTCGGCGCCACCGTCGTGCACAAGGAGACCGCCCGCGTGCACGTCTCCGGGCACGCCCCGGCCGGTGAGCTGCGCACCCTGCTCAACGTCGCCAAGCCGCGCTACCTGATGCCGGTGCACGGGGAGTGGCGGCACCTGCGGGCGCACGCCGCGCTGGCCGAGGAGACCGGCATGACCGCCGACCGGGTCCTCCTCGCCGAGGACGGCGTGGTGGTGGACCTGGTCGACGGCAAGGCCTCGATCACCGGGTCCGTGCCCGTGGGCAACGTCTACGTCGACGGCCTCAACGTGGGCGACGTCGGCGAGGAGTCGCTGCAGGAGCGGCGGATCCTCGGCGACGAGGGCTTCGTGGCGCTGACCGTGGTGATCGAGCCCTCGACGGGCACGATCGTCCGGCCGGTGCACCTGTCCACCCGCGGCTTCTCCGACGACCCGAGCGCCTTCGACGAGGTGCTGCACCTGGTCGAGGACAACCTCAAGCGGGAGCTCGCCGACGGTCAGCGCGACGCCCACCGGCTGTCGCAGACGATCCGCCGGACGGTCGGCAAGTGGGTGTCCGACACCCACCGCCGCCGCCCGATGATCATCCCGACGGTGCTCGAGGTCTGAGCGGCTAGCGCACCACCTCGATCGGCGAGATCCCCTCGCCGGCCGGCAGGTCGAAGCCCCACACCTGCGCGTAGAAGGACAGCTCGCCGTCGAGGGCGGCGCGGATGTTCTCCGCGCGCCGGAAGCCGTGCTGCTCGCCGTCGAACAGCAGGTAGGCGTGCGGCACGCCCTTCTCCCGCAGCGCCGCGACCATCACCTCGGCCTGCTCCGGCGGGACGACGCGGTCCTCGGCGCCCTGGAACACCGCCAGCGGGGTGTCCAGCGCGTCGACCTGCGTGATCGGCGAGCGCTCGGCGTAGACGTCGGCGCCCTCCGGCCACGGCGCGACCAGCCCGTCGAGGTAGCGGGACTCGAACTTGTGCGTGTCCGAGGCCAGGGCACCGAGGTCGGCCACGCCGAAGTGGCTGGCGCCGGCGGTGAAGACGCCGGGCCGCAGGGTGAGCGCGGCCAGCGTCGTGTAGCCGCCGGCCGAGCCGCCGCGGATGGCCGTGCGGGCGGGGTCCACCCGGCCGGCGTCGGCGAGGAAGCGGGCGCAGGCGACGACGTCGTCGAGGTCGACGACGCCCCACCGGCCCTGCAGCGCGTCGCGGTAGCGGCGGCCGTAGCCGGTCGAGCCCCGGTAGTCGACGTGCGCCACGCAGAACCCGCGCGAGGTGAAGTACTGGATCTCCAGGTCCAGCACGCGCGGGTGGGCCGACGTCGGGCCGCCGTGCACCATCACGAGCAGCGGCGGCAGGTCGCCCTCGGGCGCGGTGGCCTCCGGGTTCGCCGGCGGGTAGACCGCGGCGTGCGCCTCGGCGATGCCGGTGCCGCGCTCCTCGGTCGGGAAGGTCAGGTGCTCCGGCGCGGAGAACCAGGCCGGGTCCAGCCCGAGGTCGCGCGCCGGGCGCAGCACGTCGCTGCGCCCGGAGAGGTCCGCGCGCAGCACCACGGGCTCGCTCGCCGGGCTGCCGGCCACGCAGACGACGCCGTCGCCGAGCGCGGTGAGGTACCGCAGGGCGGTCCACCGGGGCAGCGCCACCTGCCGCGTGGTGCCGTCGGCCTCCACCACGACCAGCCGGTCCCCGCCCTCGCCGCCGGCCGCGGCGACCACCCGGCCGCCGGGCAGCAGGACGAACCGGCGGGCGCCGAAGACCCACTGCGGCCCGGCGATCTCGGTGCCGGTGTCGAGGACCAGCTCCGCCTCGCCGCCCGGTCGCCACCGCCACAGCGACCACACGTCGGTGCGGTCGCAGCAGAACCAGAGGGTGCCGTCGTCGGCCCAGGTGGGCTGCACCGCCGACTCGCCCGGACCGCCCGCGACCACGGTCTCGGTGCCGTCGGCGGCGCGGACGACCAGCTGCGCGGCGTCCCAGGGCATGGCCGGGTGGTCCCACTGCAGCCAGGCCAGCTGCCCGTCGGGGCCGGGCCGGGGGTCGGAGACGAAGTCCGGCCCGCTGACCAGCACCTCGGCGGTGCCGTCCGGCGCCAGCCGCACCACCTCGTCGACGACGTCGGCCGCGGCGCCGGAGGCGGTGTGCGTCTCCCGGACGGCGAGCAGCGCGCCGCCGGCGTCCGGGGTCAGGTCGGCGTACCGCACCCCGGCCGGCAGCTCCGGCTCGGGCGTGACGGCGACGGGTGCCTCGTCGCCGGGGGACAGCCGGTACAGCCGCTGGTCGTCGAAGTGGGTGAACCACAGCGTGCCGCCGGCGACCGCCCACGCCGCCCCGCCGTACTCGTGCACCCGGGTGCGGGCGTTCCAGGGGGAGGGGAGGACGTCGGTCGTGGTGCCGTCGGCCGCGCGCCGCACCAGCGCCGACCGGCCGCCCTCACCGGGGCGTGACTCGGACCACCAGACGTCGCCGCCGTCGACGGCGACCTCACCGAGGCGCGCGGCCGCTCGGACGACGAGTGCCGAGGTGATCGGGGTGGGCCAGCTGCCGTACGGGACGGGGGAGGAGGTCGGCATGCAGCGACCGTAGGCCGGGGACACGATCACGCGCCTTCCTGGGAGGACGCCGGCCGGCGGCTACCGTCGACACATGCCTGCCCGCACCACGCCCTCGCGCCGGCCGGCCGGCTCGGCCCCGAAGGGCCGGTCCGGGTCGACGGCCTCCGGCAAGCGGCCGGCCTCGCGCACGCCCGCCCGCAACGGCAACCGCAAGCCGCCCGCCCGCAAGCCCGCCCCCAAGCAGGGGCCGGGCGCGGCCGCCGGCGCCTTCCGGGCCGCCGCGGGTGCCTGGTCCCTGGTCGCCCGCGGCGCCGGCGGGCTGGCCCGCTCGATCGCCCGCCCGGAGGAGGCCGAGCCGCTGGCCCCCGAGCACCGCCGCGACGGCGCCGGCCTCGCCGTCCTCGGGCTCGCTGTCGTGCTCGGCGCCGCCGCGTGGTTCGACGGCATCGGCCCCGTGGGCGCGGGCCTGGCCGCCGGCGTCCGCTGGATCGTCGGCTCCCTGCTCGTCGTCCTGCCCGCGCTGCTGTTCCTCGTCGCGCTGCGGCTGCTGCGCCGCGCGCCGCGCCCGGAGGCCCGCGGCCGGCTGGCCATCGGCTGGGTGTGCGCCACGCTCGCGGTGCTCGGCATCGCCTCCGTCGTCGGCACCCCCGCCGACCCGATGGGCGGGGAGCCCGGCTCAGGCGGCCTGGTCGGCTGGGCCGTCGGGACGCCGCTGACCGCGGGGCTCGGTGCCGTCGTGGCCGTCGTGCTGCTCTCCCTGCTCGCCGTCTTCGCGGTCCTGGTGCTCACCGGGACCCCGCTGCACCAGGTGCCCGAGCGGCTGCGCGAGCTCGTCGGCCGGGGCGACGACGAGGAGTGGGACGAGGACGGCTACGACGAGGACTGGGCCGAGGAGGAGCCGGAGGCGCCGGTCAAGCCGCGCCGCTCGAAGCGCGCCGCGCTGGCCGAGGTCCTCGACGAGGACGCCCCCGACCTCACCGCCACCGGCCCGATCGACCACGTGCCCACGGCGGACGTGCGGGAGGCCGTCCGGCACGAGCCCGCGCCCGAGCCGGCACCCGCCGCGCCCCGGCGGCCGGCCGTCGTCGACCGGACGACGCCGCCGGAGGACCTCCCGCCGGTCGAGGAGCCGCAGCAGCTGGTCATCGAGCCGGTCGAGGGCGACTACGTGCTGCCCTCGATCAACTCGCTGCGCCCGGGCACGCCGCCGCGGGCCCGCTCGCAGGCCAACGACGCCGCCATCGAGGCGATCACCGGTGTCCTCGAGCAGTTCAACGTCGACGCCGCGGTCACCAGCTTCACCCGCGGCCCGACGGTCACCCGCTACGAGATCGAGCTCGGTCCCGCGGTCAAGGTCGAGAAGATCACCGCGCTGACCAAGAACCTCGCGTACGCGGTCGCCAACGACAACATCCGCATCCTCGCCCCGATCCCGGGCAAGTCCGCGGTCGGCGTCGAGGTGCCCAACACCGACCGCGAGACCGTCAGCCTCGGCGACGTCATGCGGTCCACGGTGGCCAAGCAGGACCCGCACCCGATGCTCGTGGGCCTGGGCAAGGACATCGAGGGCGGCTTCGTCTGCGCCAACCTCGCGAAGATGCCGCACCTGCTCGTCGCCGGCGCCACCGGCTCCGGCAAGTCCAGCTGCGTCAACTCGGTGCTGGTGTCGCTGCTGCTGCGTGCCACGCCCGACCAGCTGCGGATGATCCTGGTCGACCCGAAGATGGTCGAGCTCACGCCCTACGACGGCATCCCGCACCTGATCACGCCAATCATCACCGACCCGAAGAAGGCGGCCACCGCGCTGGCCTGGCTGGTCGAGGAGATGGAGCAGCGCTACCAGGACATGCGCGCGTCCGGCGTCCGGCACATCGACGACTTCAACCGCAAGGTCGAGCGCGGCGAGATCGTGGCGCCGCCGGGCAGCGAGCGCGTCTACCGGCCCTACCCGTACATCCTCGCGATCGTCGACGAGCTCGCCGACCTCATGATGGTCGCCCCGCGCGACGTCGAGGAGTCGATCGTCCGCATCACGCAGAAGGCGCGCGCGGCCGGCATCCACCTCCTGCTCGCCACCCAGCGGCCCTCGGTCGACGTCGTCACCGGCCTGATCAAGGCCAACGTGCCCTCGCGGCTGGCGTTCTCCACCTCCAGCCTCACCGACAGCCGGGTCATCCTCGACCAGCCGGGCGCGGAGAAGCTGATCGGCATGGGTGACGCCCTGTTCCTGCCGATCGGCGCCGGCAAGCCGATCCGCGTGCAGGGCGCCTACGTGTCCGACGCCGAGATCGAGGCGGTCGTCGAGTTCACCAAGCGCCAGGCCGAGCCGGAGTACCGCGAGGAGGTCTTCAGCGCCGCGCAGGGCGAGAAGAAGGAGATCGACGAGGACATCGGCGGGGACCTGGACCTGCTCTGCCAGGCCGTCGAGCTCGTGGTCACCAGCCAGTTCGGCTCGACGTCGATGCTGCAGCGCAAGCTGCGGGTCGGCTTCGCCAAGGCCGGCCGGCTCATGGACCTCATGGAGACCCGGGGCGTCGTCGGCCCGTCGGAGGGCTCCAAGGCCCGCGACGTGCTGGTCAAGCCCGACGAGCTGGAGTCGGTCCTGTTCACGCTGCGTGGCGGGACCCTCCCCGCGGGAGAGGACTGAGCGGGGGAGCGGGCGGCGTTCCCCCCGCACGACGGGGGAGGGTGGCGCCCGGCGCCTACGATGGGCCGGTGACAGCTCCGACCGGCCCCGCCCGCACGGTGGCGGTGGTGACCCTCGGCTGCGCCCGCAACGAGGTCGACTCCGAGGAGCTGGCCGGCCGCCTGGCCGCCGACGGCTACCGACTGGTCGAGGACCCCGAGGGCGCCGACGCCGTCCTGGTCAACACCTGCGGGTTCATCGAGTCGGCCAAGAAGGACTCGGTCGACGCCATCCTCGCGGCCACCGACAGCGGCGCCGAGGTGGTCGCCGTCGGGTGCATGGCCGAGCGCTACGGCTCCGAGCTGGCCGGGGCGCTGCCCGAGGCCACCGTGCTCGGCTTCGACGACTACGCCGCGATCGGTGACCGGCTCGACGACGTCCTCGCCGGCCGGCCGCTGGTCCCGCACTCGCCGCGCGACCGCCGCACGCTGCTGCCGATCAGCCCGGTGGCCCGCACCGCCGCGGCGGCCTCCGCCGAGGCGCCGGCCATCCCCGGCCACGGCTGGGTGCAGCGCCGCCGGCTGGCCTCCGGTCCCTCCGCCGCGCTCAAGCTCGCCTCCGGCTGCGACCGGCGGTGCGCCTTCTGCGCCATCCCGGCCTTCCGCGGCTCGTTCGTCTCCCGGCCCCCGGCCGAGGTCCTCGGCGAGGCCCGCTGGCTGGCCGAGCAGGGCGTGACCGAGCTGGTGCTGGTCAGCGAGAACTCCACCTCCTACGGCAAGGACCTCGGCGACCTGCGCTCCCTGGAGCGGCTGCTGCCGCAGCTGGCCGCGGTCGAGGGCATCGCCCGGGTGCGGGTGGCCTACCTGCAGCCGGCCGAGCTGCGCCCCGGCCTGCTCGAGGTCATCGCCGGGACCGACGGCGTCGCGCCGTACTTCGACCTGTCGTTCCAGCACTCCTCGCCCGGCCTGCTGCGCCGGATGCGCCGGTTCGGCGGCACCGACGACTTCCTCGCGCTGATCGAGCGCGCCCGGTCGCTGGCGCCCACGGCCGGGTTCCGCACCAACGTCATCCTCGGCTTCCCGGGGGAGACCGAGGACGACGTCGCCGAGCTCGAGCGCTTCCTCACCGAGGGCCGGCTCGACGCCGTCGGGGTGTTCGGCTACTCCGACGAGGAGGGCACCGAGGCGATCGGCCTGCCGGGCAAGCTCGGCCGGGCCGAGATCGACGCCCGCGTCCGGCGGATCACCGACCTGGTCGAGGAGCTCACCGCCCAGCGCGCCGAGGACCGCGTCGGCGAGCGCGTCGAGGTGCTGCTCACCGAGGACCTGTCGGCGGAGGAGGGCCCGGGCGTCTGGGCCGGGCACGCCGCCCACCAGGACCCCGACGCCGACGGCACGACCACGGTGACCGGCGTCCCCGCCGACGCCCGGCCCGGGCAGCTGCTCGCGGCCGAGGTGGTCGGCACCGAGGGCGTCGACCTGGTCGCGGCCGCCCTCGAGCCCGCCTCCCTCCCGGCCGGGCGGTGAGCGGGCGGTGAGCGCCGTCCTGCCGGACCCCGCGGCGACCCCGCCGCAGTCGGCCAGGCTGGTCAACCTGCCGAACGCGCTCACCGTCCTGCGGCTGGCCCTGGTGCCGGTGTTCGCCGTCCTGCTCCTGTCCGACGGCGGCATGGACGACGACCGCCGCGTGTGGGCGACGGTGTTCTTCGCGCTGGCGATCATCACCGACCGCTACGACGGGCTCATCGCGCGCCGCACCGGCCAGGTGACCGAGTTCGGCAAGCTCGCCGACCCGATCGCCGACAAGGCGCTCACCGGGACCGCGCTGGTCGGGCTCTCGGTGCTCGGGCTGCTGCCCTGGTGGGTGACGCTGACCATCCTCGTCCGCGAGGTCGGCGTGACCCTGCTGCGGTTCTGGGTCATCCGGCACGGCGTCATCGCCGCCAGCCGCGGCGGCAAGGCCAAGACCGTCGTCCAGGCCCTGGCCATCGGGCTGTACACCCTGCCGCTGACCGGGGTGCTGGCCAGCGCCCGCTGGTGGGTCATGGCGGCCGCGGTCGTGCTCACGCTGGTCACCGGCCTCGACTACGTCTACCGGGCGCTGACCCTGCGCCGCACCAGCGCCCGCGCCATGCGCGCCGCCGCCGCGCGGCGCGCCGCCGGGCCCACCGGCTCGGTCACCGACAGCGCGGCCTGAGGCCGGGGCCGCCCGGGAAGTGCGTGCCGGCCTGCGGCGTTACGCCATGAGCGGACGCGTCCCCGTCGGCTCCGTCCCGAGCGGGCGGGCCGCGTACCGTGGGCGCACGGCACCCGCGGGTGCCGCCGCTCTTCCCTCTGCCAGACAGGAGACGGCCATGACGCTGCTGCGCACCCAGCTCGGGCGGACCCTGCGCGGTCACCGGCTGCAGCAGCGGCGCACGCTGCGCGACGTCTCCGGTGCCGCCCGGGTGAGCCTGGGCTACCTCTCCGAGGTCGAGCGCGGGCAGAAGGAGGCCTCCTCCGAGCTGCTCGCCTCCATCTGCGACGCCCTCGACGTCGAGCTCGCCGACCTGCTCGCCGAGGTCAGCTCCGGCCTGCGGGGCTCCGACACCCGCGTCCGCCCGCTGGCCCCCACCGGCACCGCCCCCGCCGAGGAGGCCGCGGCCGAGCCGGCCGCCGCGTCGGCGCCCACCCCCGAGGCCGCACCCGTCGCCGAGCCCGCGCTCGCGCTGGTCGGCGCCGAGAAGCCGGCCCGCGCCGGGCTGCGCGCCGTCTCGCTCGCCGCGTAGCCGCCCACCGCGGCGGGCGCGCCGCCCCGCCGTGGTGCCGGGCGTCGCGCCCCCCGCCGTGGCAGGGTGATCCCGGGGGGACCGCTCACCGGCGGGCGGTCGGCTGCTCCGGGAACCTGCGGAGGTCGCCGTGCGGTACCTGTTCCGGCCACCGGGGACCGAGGGTGCCCGGCTGCTCGCGCTGCCGTGGCACCAGCCGCTGGAGGAGTGGGACCCGGACCTGCTCCTCGAGGTCCCGCAGCGCGGCATCTCCCGGCACGTCGTCCGCTTCGTCGCCGAGCAGGACCAGGTCTTCGCCCTCAAGGAGATCGCCGAGCCGCTGGCCCGGCACGAGTACGCGCTGCTCGGCGAGTTCGAGGAGGAGGGCCTGCCGGCGGTCTCGGTGCTCGGCGTGTGCGTGGACCGGCCCGGTGGCCAGGACGCGATCCTGGTGACCCGGTACCTCGAGTACTCGATGTCCTACCGCTACCTGTTCTCGCGGCCCAGCGCCCGGCAGTCGGTGGACCAGCTCATGGACACCATGGTGGTGCTGCTGGTGCGGCTGCACCTGGCCGGCGTCTTCTGGGGCGACTGCTCGCTGTCCAACACCCTCTTCCGCCTCGACGCCGGGGCGCTGGCCGCGCACCTGGTCGACGCCGAGACCGCCGAGCGGCACCCCCAGCTGTCCCGCGGCCAGCGCCACTACGACCTCGACCTCGCACGGGAGCGGGTCGGCGCGGAGCTGCTGGACCTGCAGTTCGGCGAGCTCCTGCCCGACGGCGTGGACCCCATCGAGGTGGCCGAGAGCCTGCCCCGCCGCTACGAGCTGCTGTGGGACGAGGTCACCCGCGAGGAGGTCTTCTCCGCCGACGAGCAGCGCTACCGGGTGGCCGAGCGGCTGCGGCGGCTCAACGACCTCGGCTTCGACGTCGGCGAGGTCGAGCTCGTCACCTCCGACGAGGGCGCCCGGCTCCGGGTCGAGACCCGGGTCTCCTCCCCGGGCCAGCACCGGCGGGAGCTGTTCCGGCTGACCGGCCTGGAGGTGCAGGAGAACCAGGCCCGCCGGCTGCTCAACGACCTGCGCTCCTACCGCGCCTACCTGGAGCAGAAGACGGGCCGGCCGGTGCCGCAGGCCGAGGCCAGCACCCGCTGGCTGACCGAGGTGTACCAGCCGGTCGTCGACGCGGTCCCCAAGGAGCTGGCCGGGCGCCTGGCGCCGGCCGAGGTGTTCCACGAGGTGCTCGAGCACCGGTGGTTCCTGTCCGAGCAGGCCGGCCGCGACGTCGGGGCGAGGAAGGCCCTCCGGTCCTACCTCGAGAACGTGCTCTCCCGGACCCCCGAGGAGATCACCACGCCGTCGGTCATCGCCCGGCGCACCTGAGGCGGATCGCCGCCGCTGCCGCAGGTCACGGCCGGTTAACGGCCGGGTTGCGCGCTCCTGTGATCAGGGCCACGGTACTGATCACGCGGTGATCGTCGGTGCTCGCCGAAACGGAGGCGATGAGTCTTGTCCATCGCAGGACGGATCCCGGAGACCGGAGCCGGTCGACCACACCGGAGCGGGCGCAGGCGGCGACGCCGCGCACTGGGCAGCATGGCCACCGCGGCAGTGGTGGCGTCCACGCTGGCCGCCTGCGGCGGTGACGGGGGAGACGGCGGGACCCCGACCCTGACCTGGTACATCAACCCCGACTCCGGTGGCCAGGCGACGATCGCCGAGCGCTGCTCCGAGGAGTCGGACGGGGCCTACACGATCGAGGTGTCCCAGCTCCCTCGTGACTCGCCCGCCCAGCGCGAGCAGCTGGTCCGCCGGCTGGCGGCAGAGGACCAGTCGATCGACCTCATGAGCCTCGACGTCGTCTTCCCGCCGGAGTTCGCCCAGGCGGGCTTCCTCGCCCCCGTCCCGGAGGACGTCGCGCAGGAGGTCAGCGAGGGGGTGTTCGAGGGCGCGCTGGACTCCGCCACGTGGGACGGCGAGCTCGTCGCGATCCCCTTCTGGTCCAACACCCAGCTCCTCTGGTACCGGAAGTCCGTGGCGGAGGCGGCGGGGCTCGACATGACCCAGCCGGTCACCTGGGAGCAGCTGATCGAGGCCGCGGAGGGCCAGGACAAGCTCCTCAGCGCCCAGGGCCGGCGGTCGGAGTCCCTGATGGTGTGGTTCAACGCGCTCCTCGAGTCCGCCGGTGGCCAGTACATCGTCGAGAGCGGGGACACCCCCGAGAGCATCCAGTTCGGTCTCGCCACTCCCGAGGCCGACCGCGCCGCCGAGGTGATGGCCGCCGTGGCCAACTCCTCCGCGGTCGGCCCCGGCTTCACCACGTCCAACGAGGACACCAACGCGAGCGAGTTCGAGAGCGACGACGCAGGCTTCATGGTCAACTGGCCGTTCGTCTACGCCCAGGGCGTCGGCAAGGTCGAGGCCGGGACGCTGGACCAGTCGGCGATCGACGACTACGGCTGGGCGCTGTACCCCGCCGTCGACGAGGGGACGCCGAGCGCGCCTCCCCTGGGCGGGATCGACATCGCCGTGTCGGCGTTCAGCCGGTACCCCGACCTCGCCTACGAGGCGGTCAGCTGCATCGTCCAGGACGAGAACCAGGCCGAGTACATGGTGACCAACGGCAACCCGGCGTCGTCGGTCGCGGTGTACGACGACCCCGAGGTGCAGGAGGCCTACCCGATGGCCGACACCATCCGCGAGTCCCTGGAGCTGGCGGCGTCCCGCCCGCTCACGGCCTACTACAGCGAGGTCCTGGGGTCCTTCCTCCGCGAGTACCACCCACCGGGCTCGGTCGACGACCAGACCGGTGAGCGAACGGAGACCCTGACCCAGGCCATCCTCTCAGGGGAGCAGCTGCTATGAGTCAGACGACGCTGCCGCCGGTCGAGAAGACCCAGCCGGTCTCGGCGCCCCGCGGCACGATCAGCGACCGGTCCCGGGCCGAGCGCAAGCTCGGCTGGATGCTGGCCGGCCCGGCCTTCGTGGTCATGCTGTTGGTGACCGCCTACCCGATCATCCAGGCGGTCTACTACTCGCTGTTCAACTACCGGCTGACCGACCCCGAGAACCGGTCCTTCGACGGCCTCGGCAACTACTGGGTGATCCTCACCGACGGCGTGTGGTGGCAGGCCATCCTCGTCACCGTGATCATCACGGTGGTCACGGTGGCCGTCGAGCTGGTGCTCGGCTTCGCCCTGGCCCTGGTGATGGCCAAGGCCCTCAGCTCGATCCGCCCGGTGGTCCGGGCTGCCATCCTGATCCCCTACGCGGTGATCACGGTCGTGTCGGCCTACGCCTGGCAGTTCGCCTTCAAGATCAACACCGGCTTCGTCAACAGCTGGTTTGCCTGGCTGCCGGGCGTCAGCGACACCACCGACTGGTTCGGCGGCCAGGCCTCGTCGCTGTTCGTCATCTGCCTGGCCGAGATCTGGAAGACGACGCCGTTCATCTCGCTGCTGCTCCTGGCGGGCCTGGCCCAGGTCCCGGAGGTGCTGCAGGAGGCCGCCAAGGTGGACGGCGCCACCTGGTGGCAGCGCATGTGGCGGGTCACCATCCCCAACATGAAGGCCGCCATCATGGTGGCGCTGCTGTTCCGGACCCTGGACGCGTTCCGGATCTTCGACAGCATCTTCATCATGACCGCCGGCGCGAACAACACCGAGTCGGTCTCGTTCCTCGCCTACCGGCAGACGATCTCCCGGGTGGAGATCGGCCTCGGCTCGGCCGTCTCCGTGCTGCTCTTCCTGTCGGTGGTGCTCATCGCCTTCAGCTTCATCAAGGGATTCCGGGTCGACCTGGCCCAGGCACGAGGGGAGCGCTGATGTCGACCAAGGAGAAGACCTGGTGGTGGATCGGCGGCGCCCTGATCGTCCTCTACTGCCTGTTCCCGATCGCCTGGATCGTCTCGCTGTCGTTCAAGACGACGGCGGACCTCGCGAACAAGTCGTTCCTGCCGTCGGCCTGGACGTGGGAGAACTACTCGACGATCCTCACCGGCTCGGCGAGTGACCTGTTCCTGCCGGCGCTGCGCAACAGCTTCGGGATCTGCCTGATCGCGACGTTCATCTCGTGCATCCTCTCGATGTTCGCCGCGTACGCGATCGCCCGGCTGGACTTCCCGGGCAAGAGGCTCATCCTCGGCACCGCGCTGGCCGTGGCGATCTTCCCGGTCATCTCGATCGTCACGCCGCTGTTCAACCTGTGGCGGCAGATCGGGCTGTACGACACCTGGCCGGGCCTGATCATCCCCTACCTGTCGCTGACCCTGCCGATCTCCATCTGGACCATGTCGGCGTTCTTCCGGGAGATCCCCTGGGAGATGGAGCAGGCGGCCCAGGTCGACGGTGCGACCACCTGGCAGGCGTTCCGCAAGGTGATCGTCCCGCTGGCCGCGCCCGGGGTGTTCACCACGGCGATCATCGCCTTCTTCATCGCCTGGAACGACTTCGCGTACGGCATCTCGCTCACCTCGACGAACGCCGCCCGCCCCGTCCCGGCCGCGCTCGGCCTGTTCTCCGGCGCGTCCCAGTTCCAGGACCCCACCGGTGCCATCGCCGCGGCGGCGGTGATCGTCACCATCCCCGTCGTCGTCCTCGTGCTCCTGTTCCAGCGGCGCATCGTCGCCGGTCTCACCAACGGCGCGGTCAAGGGCTGACCCGGCCGTGCCCACCATCCCGCCGACCCATCGAGGGGACGAGATCTGATGGCCTCCATCGAGATGAAGAACATCGTCAAGCAGTACGGGGACGGCTACCCGGCCGTGAACGACGTCAGCCTGGACATCGCCGACGGCGAGTTCATGATCCTCGTCGGCCCGTCCGGCTGCGGGAAGTCGACGCTGCTGCGGATGATCGTCGGGCTCGAGGACATCACCAGCGGCGACATGCTCATCGGCGGCAAGCGCGTCAACGAGCTGGCGCCGCGCGAGCGCAACCTGTCGATGGTCTTCCAGAACTACGCGCTGTACCCGCACATGACGGTGTTCGAGAACATCGCCTTCCCGCTGCGGCTGTCGAAGACGCCGGACGACGAGGTCCGGCGCCGGGTGAACGAGGCCGCCGACGTGCTCGAGCTGAAGGAGCACCTCGAGCGCAAGCCGGCGAACCTCTCCGGTGGTCAGCGGCAGCGCGTCGCGATGGGCCGGGCCATCGTGCGCCAGGCGGAGGCGTTCCTCTTCGACGAGCCGCTGTCCAACCTCGACGCCAAGCTGCGCGGCCAGATGCGCACCGAGATCAGCCGGCTGCAGCGCCGGCTCGGCATCACGACCGTCTACGTCACCCACGACCAGACCGAGGCGATGACCCTCGGGGACCGGGTCTGCGTCCTGCGCAAGGGGAAGATCCAGCAGGTCGCCTCGCCGCGGGAGCTCTACGAGCAGCCGGTCAACCTCTTCGTCGCGGGCTTCATCGGCTCCCCGCCGATGAACTTCCTCCCGGCGACGCTGGAGGGCAACGCCCTGCAGACGCCGTTCGGGCAGGTGGAGCTCGACGAGAAGCGCGTCGCCGCCGTGCGCGGGCGCGACCTGCTGCTGGTCGGCATCCGGCCGGAGTACTTCGAGGACGCCTCGCTGGTCGACGAGGCCAAGCGGCCGCACGGGTCGGTCTTCCGCGCCCGCGTCGACGTGACCGAGTGGCTGGGCGACTCGCAGTACGCCTACATCCCCTACGAGGCACCGGAGGCGATCACCGCTCAGCTGCGCGACCTGTCGCGGGAGCTGGACTCCGAGGAGCTGCGCACCCAGGCGATCGTGTCGATCGACGCGACCAGCCGCATCCGCGAGGGCCGGGACGCGGAGTTCTGGCTCGACAGCCGGAAGATCCACGTCTTCGACCCGCAGACGGGTGAGAACCTCACCCGGGACGCCGAGGCCGGCGCCCGGCTCACCCAGCTGGCCGAGGAGGACCGGGTCGGGCAGGTGCAGGACGCGCAGGCCAGCGGGCAGACCGTCGGCTCCAGCGTCATCTCCGGGAGCACCGGGCCGTCCGGGTCCTCCGGGTCGTCCGGGGCCCACCGGGCGAGCGCCTGAGGGAGGACCGGAACCTCCCCGTGGACCACCGCCGCCCGTGGTGGCGGACGGCGGTGGTCTACGAGGTCTACATGCGCAGCTTCGCGGACGCGACCGGGGACGGGCTGGGCGACGTCCCCGGACTGCGCGGCCGGCTGCCGTACCTGGCCGACCTCGGCGTCGACGCCCTGTGGGTCACCCCCTGGTACCCGTCACCGATGGCCGACGGCGGCTACGACGTCGTCGACCACCGTGACGTCGACCCGCGGTTCGGCACCCTGGCCGACGTCGACGCGCTGCTCGCCGAGGCGCACGCGCTCGGGCTGCGCGTCGTCGTCGACCTCGTCGCCAACCACACCTCGGCCGAGCACCCCTGGTTCCGGGCCGCCCTCGCAGGGGGCCCGGCGGCGCCGGAGCGGGCGCGCTACTTCTTCCGGGACGGCCGCGCGGGCGGCACCGAGGCGCCCAACGACTGGATCAGCGCGTTCGGCGGGCCGGCCTGGACGCGGGTGCGCGAGCCCGACGGCCGGCCCGGGCAGTGGTACCTGCACCTGTTCGCCCCCGAGCAGCCAGACCTGGACTGGACCTCCCGGGAGGTGCAGGAGGAGTTCGACGGGATCGTGCGGTTCTGGCTCGACCGCGGGGTCGACGGGATCCGCGTGGACGCCGCGCCGGCGATGGCCAAGGTGCCCGGCCTGCCCGACGCCGGGCACGGCCCCGGCGCGGTCTTCGCCAGCAGCGAGTGGGTGGACAACCCGCACTGGGACGTCGACGCGGTGCACGAGGTCTTCCGCCGCTGGCGGCGCATCGGCGACACCTACGACGGCGACCGGCTGTTCGTCTCCGAGGCCGTCGTCCGCGGGCCCGAGCGGCTGGCCCGCTACGTGCGCCCGGACGAGCTGCACACCACCTTCAACTTCGACTACCTCAGGGCGCCGTGGGACGCCGGGGCCCTGCGCGCGGTGGTCGACGGCACCCTCGCGGCGCTCGCCCCCGTCGGCGCGCCGGCCACCTGGGTGCTGTCCAGCCACGACGAGACCCGGCACGTCACCCGCTTCGGCCGGGCGCACAGCGGCGCCGCCGTCATGGGCTTCGACGCCGCCGCGCCCGCCGACCTCGCCCTCGGGCTGCGGCGGGCGCGCGCCGCGGCGCTGCTGACGCTGGCCCTGCCCGGTGGGGCCTACCTGTACCAGGGGGAGGAGCTCGGCCTGCCCGAGGTGGAGGACCTGCCCGAGGAGGCGCTGCAGGACCCCACCTGGGAGCGGTCCGGGCGCACCGCGCGCGGCCGCGACGGGTGCCGCGTGCCGCTGCCGTGGTCGGGGGACCGGCCGCCGTTCGGGTTCGCGCCCGAGGGGGTCGCTCCGTGGCTGCCCCAGCCGGCGTCGTGGCGGGACCTCACCGTCGAGGCGCAGCGGGACGACCCGACGTCGACGTTCTCGCTGTACCGGGCGGCCCTGCGGCTGCGCCGCGAGCTGCTGGCCGAGGAGCCGCTGACCTGGCTGGACCGCGGCGCCGGCGTGCTGGCCTTCGACCGCGGGACGGCGCTGCGCTGCGTGGTCAACCTGTCCGCGGAGCGGGTCCCGCTGTCCGGGCTCGGGCGGGTGCTGCTCACCAGCGCCGCGGCCGGCGACGACCTGCCGCCGGACACCGCCGCCTGGCTGGCACCGGCCTAGGGAGGGTCAGCCGCGGGCGGCGGCCAGCTCCGCGGCGGTGGGCGGGTCGGCGCCGACCCGCGTGCAGGTGAGCGCGGCGGCCAGCGCGGCGTCGTGGACGAGGCGGAGCAGGTCGTCGTCGGACAGCGCCTCCAGCGCCGCGCGGGAGGTGACCCCGGCGGCCAGCAGCCCGGCGAAGAACCCGGCGGCGAGGGTGTCGCCGGCGCCGACGGTGTCGGCGACGGTCACCCGCGGCGGCTCGCGGTGCAGCAGCGGCCGGCCCGGGCGGGCGATCCGCAGCGGCGCCCCGCCGTCGGTGAGCAGCACCAGCGCCGGCCCGCGGCCGGCCCAGCGCTGCGCGGCGGCGTCGAGGTCACCGGCGGCCTCGGGCTCCAGCCAGCCGAGGTCCTCGGCGCTGACCTTGACCAGGTCGGCGACGGCGACCAGCCGGTCGAGCCGGGCCCGGACGGCGGCGGGGTCGTTGCCCAGCGTCGCGCCGACCGGGCCGCCGGCCAGCATCGGGCGCAGGTTGGGGTCGACGCTGACCAGCGCGCGGCCGGCCAGCCGCTCGGCCAGCCGGGCGATCGCGTCGCACCCGGGCGGCGTCCAGCTGGAGATGGAGCCGACGTGCAGCACCGCCGTCGTCTCGGGGACGACGGCGACCAGCTCCTCGTCGGTCCACTGCCAGTCGGCGGCGCCCTGCACGTGGAAGCCGTAGTCGGCGGACCCGTCCGGGCCCAGCCCGACGACGGCGAGGCTCACCGGCTCGGTCGCGGCCACCATGCCCCGGGTGTCGACGCCGGACAGCTCCGCGTGCCGCCTCAGCGCAGGCGCCAGCGGGCCGGTGCCCAGGCGGGCCAGCAGCGCCACCGGGGCACCCAGCCGCCCCGCGGCCACGGCGACGTTGAGGGCGTTGCCGCCCGGCCGCGCCACGTACTGCGGCGCGGTGCCCTCGGGACCGGCGTCGGCGTCCGGGACCGGCAGCAGGTCGACGACGAGCTCGCCGAGGACGGTGAGGGTGGGGACGGCGCTGTCCATCGGCCGACCCTAACCCGGCCGGGCCCGCTCCTCCGGGGATCCCCGGACGGGGGACGCCGGCCGGACCGGGGACGTCCCTGTTGGCCGGGACACCGTTCCTGCTGGGACGATGACGGGGAGAACCGCCGTGGCACCGCGGCGGTGCGGGAGCCAGGAGGCGGCGCGGGACCGCGCCGGAGCAGGAGGAGCCCAACATGCCCAACCCGATCGTCAAGCTCTGGCGGTACCTGACCGCGTCGGCCAACGCGCAGATCGACCAGCGGGCGGACCCGAAGATCCAGATCCAGCAGGCGATCGAGGCCGAGCAGCAGCGGCACCAGGCGCTGGCCAACCAGGCCGCCGCCGTCCTCGGCAACCAGCGGCAGCTGGAGATGCGGCTGAACCGGCAGCTCGGCGAGGTGGAGAAGCTGCAGGCCTCGGCCCGCCAGGCGCTGGTGCTGGCCGACCAGGCCCGCGGCCGGGGGGACGCGCCCAAGGCCGCCGAGTACGAGCAGGCCGCGCAGGCGTTCGCCACCCAGCTGGTCGCCGCCGAGCAGGCGATGGAGGACCTCAAGCGCAGCCACGACGAGGCGCTGCAGGCCGCCGAGCAGGCGCGCGGCGCCGTCGAGCAGAGCCGGATGCGGCTGCAGACGACGCTGGCCGAGCGCACCAAGCTCATGAGCCAGCTCGAGCAGGCCAAGATGCAGGAGCACGTGGCCGCCTCGATGCGCCAGGTCAACGAGCTGTCCGCGCCGGGGAACACCCCGAGCCTGGCCGAGGTCCGCGACAAGATCGAGGCCCGCTACGCCAACGCGCTCGGCCAGGCCGAGCTGGCGCAGACCTCCGTCGAGGGCCGCATGCTCGAGGTGCAGAAGGCGACCCTCGACGTCGCCGGCGCCTCCCGGCTGGAGCAGATCCGCGCGGCGATGGGCGGGCAGCCAGCCGTCGAGGGCGGCACCGGTGCTGCGGGGGCGATCGGCCCGGGCACGGCGTCGCCGTCGTTCGAGAAGACCGAGCAGACCGCTCAGCGTCCCGAGAACGCCTAGGTCCTGACGGCCGCGGGCCCGGCTCCCCCGGGAGCCGGGCCCGCGGCGTCCCTAGTGGGCGTTGGCCAGCGGCGGCGGGCGGCCGGGCTCGCCGGTGCGGGCCGCCGGGTCGACGGGCGCGTCGGTGGCCTGGCAGGTCGGGCACCAGTAGGTGATCCGCTCCTGCAGGTCCGGCCCCTGGTCGCCGCGCAGGATCGGGGTGCCGCAGCGGTAGCAGGGCTTGTCCTTGCGTCCGTACACCCAGTGGTCGCGGCCCCGGCGGAGGTCCCCGGTGGTGCTCTGCTCGGGGCGGTCCCGGTTGGCCAGCATCAGGGTGCGCGTGCGGTCGACCAGCCCGGGCAGGTCCTCGACGTCGGCCACCCGCATCCACGGGTGCACGCCGCAGACGAACAGCCCCTCGACCTTGTAGAGGTTCCCCGGCCCGCACAGGTTGCGCTGGTCGAGGATCGCGACGCCGATCTGCTCGTCGGGGTGCGACCGCAGCCGGCGCAGCGCCTCGTCGAGGTCCCAGTCCGGCCCGAGCACGTCGGGGCCGAGGTGGCCGACGACCTGGTCCTCGTCGGTGGTGCGGACCATCGTGACGTCGTGCAGCCGGTAGCCGACGCAGTCCCACTGGTCGGTGGCGAGGATCGCGCGGATGGAGAACGCCGGCCCGCCCCGCCACCGCGCGCCCTTGCGGTAGATGTGCCAGCTGCCGTCCATCCGGTAGTGGGTGCGCAGCGTCCAGCCGTCGGTGAACCGGGTGAGCATGTGCTTGCCGCGGGGGACCACCTCGCGGACCGTGCGGCCCGTGAGGTCGGTGGGGGGGGGGGGGGGGGGGGGGGGGGGGGGGGCGCGCGGCGGGGGGGGGGGGGGGGGGGGGGGGGGGGGGGGGGGGGGGGGGGGGGGGGGGGGGGGGGGGGGGGGGGGGGGGGGGGGGGGGGG
>NZ_JBJGZF010000031.1:0-24563 GCF_054050375.1 Geodermatophilus sp. SYSU D00879 | reverse complement strand
CCCCCGCCCCCCCCCCCCCGCGCCCGCGCCCCCGCCCCCCCCCGCGCGCCCCCCCCGGCCCCCCCCCCCCCCCCCCCCCCCCCCCCCCGCCCCCCCCCCCCGCGCGGCCGCCCCCCCCCCCGTGCACTTCCGCGGAGTCGACCCGTGCACTGCCGCGGAAGTGCACGGGACGATCTCGTCTACAGGTACTGGCCTCCGCCGGGGCGCTGCTCGGCGGTGCCACCGGGCAGCGCCCGCCCGCGCCGGATCTCCTCCAGCTGCGCCCGGGCGGCCATCTGCTGGGCGAACAGCGCCGTCTGGATGCCCTGGAAGACGCCCTCCAGCCAGCCGACGAGCTGGGCCTGCGCGATCCGCAGCTCGGCGTCCGACGGCGTCTCGCCCTCGCCGAAGGGCTGGGTGATCCGGCGCAGCTCCTCGGACAGCTCGGGCGCCAGGCCCTGCTCCAGCTCCTGGACCGACGAGGTGTGGATGTCCCGCAGCCGGGCCCGGCTGGCGTCGTCGAGGGGCGCGGCACGGACCTCCTCGAGCAGCTGCTTGATCATGGTGCCGATCCGCATGACCTTGGCGGGCTGCTCGACCATCTCGCCGACGGTGGGCGCGCCGTCGCCGTCGCCGTCCGGGCCGCCGGTGGGCACGGGCATCGTGCCGACCGGCCGCCCGTCGGGACCCACGACGACGACCTGCTGCGGACGCTCCATGCCGTTCCCCGGTGCCGTCATGCCTCCATCCTGCCCCTAGCCGTCGCGGGGTGAACGCGGGGCGGCGGGGTGCCGGGTGCGGCGGCGGTCCCGGTGCAGCGCCCAACTAGGGTCGCCCGCATGCACCCGGGGGAACCACGGCTGGACGTCGCGCGCGTCCGTGGCCTGTTCCCCGGCCTCTCCGACGGCTTCGTGCACACCGACGCCCCCGCGGGCACGCTGATGCCCGAGAGCGTCGTGCACGCCGTCTCCTCGGCGATGCGGGTGCCGGTGGCCAACCGGGGCGGGGTCTTCCCGGCCTCCGCGCGCACCGAGGCCCTGGTGGCCGGCGCACGGTCCGCGGTCGCCGACCTCGTGGGCGGGGTGCCCACCGGCGTCGTCCTGGGCCCGAACGCCACCTCGCTCGTCTACGCGTTCGCCCGGGCGCTGTCGCGCACCTGGCGCTACGGCGACGAGGTGGTGGTCAGCCGCCTCGACCACGACGCCAACATCCGGCCCTGGGTGCAGATGGCCGAGCAGGTCGGCGCGGTCGTGCGCTGGGCCGAGGTGGACATCGAGACCGGCGAGCTGCCCGCCTGGCAGTACGACGACCTCATCACCCCGCGCACCCGCCTGGTGGCGGTGACGGCGGCCAGCAACGCCATCGGCACGCGGCCCGACGTCGCCGCGATCGCCGCCCGCGCGCACGCCGTCGGGGCGCTGGTCTTCGTCGACGCCGTCCAGGCCGCGCCGCACGTGTACCTCGACAAGGCCGCCCTGGGCGCGGACTTCCTCGCCGTGTCGGCCTACACCTGGTGCGGGCCGCACGTGGGCGCGGTGGTGGCCGACCCGGCCCTGCTCGCCGAGCTCGCCCCCGACCGGCTGCTGCCCACGCCCGACCGCGTCCCCGACCGGTTCGAGACCGGCACGCCGCCGTTCGAGCTCTACGCCGGGGTCACCGCCGCCGTCGACCACCTCGCCGGTCTGTGCGACGACGCCACCGGCAGCCGCCGCGACCGGCTGCGCACGTCCATGGTCGCCGTCGCCGCGTACGAGACCAGCCTGTTCGACTGGCTGGACCAGGCGCTGCGGGCCATGCGGCACGTGCAGGTGGTCGGCTTCCCCGAGCACACGACGCCGACGCTGTCGTTCACCGTGCCCGGCATGCGCCCGCGGCAGGTGGCCGCCGAGCTGTCCCGCCGCGGCATCTGCGCGTGGGACGGCGACTTCTACGCCCGCGAGCTGTTCGACGCGCTCGGCGTCAACGAGCTCGGCGGCGCCGTCCGGCTCGGCCTGGTGCACTACAACACCGCCGAGGAGGTCGGCTACGTGATCGACTCGGTGGCGGCGCTGCGCGGCGCGCTGCTCTAGGCGCTCACGCGTCGGGGAGCAGCAGCACCTTGCCGATGTGCTCGCTGGCCTCGACGACGCGGTGCGCCTCGGCCGCCCGCGACATCGGCAGCCGCCGGTCGACGATCGGCCGGACCACCCCGCGCTCCACGTCGGGCCACACCTCCGCCCGCACCGCGGCGACGATGTCGGCCTTGCCGCCCGGGCCGGCCGGCGGGCGCGAGCGCAGCGCGGTGGCCGCCACCGACGCCCGCTTGGCCAGCAGCTTGCCGAGGTCCAGCTCCGCCCTCGTGCCGCCCTGCATGCCGATGACCACCAGCCGGCCGCCGACGGCGAGGGCGTCGACGTTGCGGGCCAGGTACTTGGCGCCCATGTTGTCCAGCACGACGTCGACGCCGGCGCCGTCGGTCTCCTCGCGGACCCGCTCGACGAAGTCCTCGGACGTGTAGTCGATCGTCACCTCGGCGCCGAGCTCGCGGCAGAACTCCAGCTTGGCCGCGCTGCCGGCGGTGGTGAACACCCGCGCACCGGCCCGGACGGCGAGCTGGATCGCCATCGTGCCGATCCCGCTGGACCCGCCGTGCACCAGGAAGGCCTCGCCCCGGCGCAGGCCGGCGAGCTGGAAGACGTTGGACCAGACGGTGCAGGTGACCTCGGGCAGCGCGGCCCCGGTGGCCAGCTCCACGCCGGCGGGGCGGGGGAGCAGCTGCACCGCCGGGACGGCGACCCGCTCGGCGTATCCACCGCCGGCCAGCAGCGCGCACACCTCGTCGCCCACCGACCAGCCGGTCACGCCCTCGCCGACCTCGCTGACGATCCCGCTGCACTCCAGGCCGAGGACCTCGCTGGCGCCCCGCGGCGGCGGGTAGTGGCCGGCCCGCTGCAGCAGGTCGGCCCGGTTGACGGCGGTGGCCGCGACGTCGACGACGACCTCGCCGGGACCGGCCACCGGGTCGGGGACCTCACCCCAGCCGAGCACCTCGGGGCCGCCGGGTCCACTCGCGATCACCGCACGCATGCCCCCGACACTAGGAGGACCCGCTCGCCCCCCACCTCTCGTGAGCCGGCCCTCAGGCGCTCCGGACGGGCGCCACGGGCGCCGTGGCGCCGGAGACGGTGACGCAGCGCCCGCTCCCGGGCCCGGCGACCAGGTCGGCGAGCACCCCGCCCAGCGCCCGCCGGGAGACGTGCATCCCCTCGGTGTCCCCGGCCGGCGAGGTCGCGGCCGGCTCGTCGCCGTCGGTGAGGTACACCGGCTGCACGATCGTCCAGTCCAGGCCGAGCTGGCCGGGGAGCCGGTGATGCACCACCTGGCCCGCTGGCGCATGCACCTGGCCACGGTCGCCCTGGGGCAGGGGGCGCGGGTGGGCGAGCTGGCGAGGGACCTGGGCTACGAGTCGGAGGCGGCGTTCTCGCGCGCGTACGAGCGGATCGTCGGCGTCGCGCCGACGGCGGCCGCGCGACGCTCCTGAGACGCCCTGCGGCGCCGTCCAAGCAGGCCACAAGCCCGTTGCAGGGACCGGGCGGCACCGTCCCCACCGTGACCACGACGAGCACCCAGACGACGAGCACCCAGACGACGACGTCCCCCGCCCCCGTCCGCCGCGCGCCCGCCCGCCGCGGCTCGGTCCGCTCCCTGGGCGACCACGCGCTGCTGCACCGGGCGCTGCGCTCGGGCACCCGGGTGGTGGCCGAGGCGCTGACCGGCATCGCCTTCGACGAGGCGTGCTGCCCCGAGCGGCAGCGCGAGCTGGTCCGCTGGACGAGCGGCGTGCTGACCGAGGTCCGGGCGCACGCGGTGCTGCGCCGGCGGCTGGAGGCCGCGGTGTCCCGCGTCGTGCTGCCCGGCGGGGGCCCGGACCCGCGCCGCCCCGGTGGCGACGCCGCCCTCGACGAGGCGCTCACGCGGGCCGTCCTGGCGCTGCCGCTGTTCGCGCGGGACGCCAGCGCCGGCGCGCCCGCCCTGGCCGTCGCGCTGACCGACCTCGCCGACCTGGTCGCCGCCCGGCTGGACGCCGAGGAGGCCGGCGTGCTGCCGCTGGTCGACGAGCACGTGTCCGCCGCCGAGCGCCGCCGCGCCGAGCGGTCCGCCCGCCGGGGCCTGCCGGCCGCCCAGGCGCTGTTCACGCTGCCGTGGCTGCTGGACGCCTGCCACCCCGCCGAGCGGGTGGCGGTGCTCGAGACCGCGTCCCGCCCGGCCCGGCTGGTCCTGCGGTTCGCCGGCGCGCGCCACGCGCGCACCCGCGACGCCGTCCTCGGCACGCCCTGGTGACCCCGGGGACGGCGACGGCCGGGCTCCCCCGGAGGGGAACCCGGCCGTCGCGTGACCGTCAGGCGCGGGCCTTGAGGTCCTTGCGCAGGATCTTGCCGGCCGCGGACTTGGGCACCTGCTCGATGAACTCCACCGCACGGATCTTCTTGTGCGGGGCGAGCCGGCTGCCGGCGTAGTCCATGACGTCCTGCTCGGAGATCTCCGCGCCGGGCGCCTTGACGACGAACGCCTTGGGCAGCTCCTCGCCGCTCTCCTCGTCCTTGACGCCGATGACGGCGGCGTCGGCGATCGCCGGGTTGCTGAGCAGCACGGCCTCGAGCTCGGCCGGGGCCACCTGGTAGCCCTTGTACTTGATCAGCTCCTTGACCCGGTCGACGACGGTGTAGCAGCCGTTCTCGTCGACGATGGCGACGTCGCCGGTGTGCAGCCAGCCCTCGTCGTCGAGGGTCTGGGCGGTCGCCGTCGGGTTGTTCAGGTAGCCCTTCATGACCTGCGGGCCGCGGACCCACAGCTCCCCGCGCTCGCCGGGGGCGGCGTCCGTGCCGGTCTCCGGGTCGATGAGGCGGCACTCGGTGTTGGGCAGCGCCAGGCCGACCGAGCCCTTGGGCACCTCGGTGACGCCCTCGGGCAGCCGGGTGGCGTCCGGGGTGGTGTGCGAGACCGGCGACAGCTCGGTCATGCCGTAGCCCTGAGCGACGACGACGCCGTCGGCGGCGCCCTTGCGCAGCCGGTCCTGGGCGGCCTGGGCCAGCGCCTCGTCCAGCGGCGCGGCGCCGGAGGTGATGCTGCGCAGCGAGGACAGGTCGAACTGGTCGACCATCGGGTGCTTGGCCAGCGCCAGCACGATGGGCGGCGCGACGAACGCGCGGGTGATCCGCTGGTCCTGGATCGTGCGCAGGAACTGCTCGAGGTCGAACCGGGGCAGGGTGACCACGGTGCCGCCCCACTGCAGGCCCTGGTTCATGAGCACGGTCAGGCCGTAGATGTGGAAGAACGGCAGGACGGCGATGATCCGCTCGTCGCCCTCGACCAGCTCCACCAGCGGGCGGGACTGGCTGACGTTGGCCACCAGGTTGCGGTGGGTGAGCATGACGCCCTTGGGCAGGCCGGTGGTGCCGCTGGAGTAGGGCAGCGTGACCAGGTCGTCCGCCGGGTCGATGTCCACCTCGACCGAGGGGGCGTCGCTGGTGATGAGGTCCAGCAGCGAGGCGTGGCCCTCGGCGCCGTCCATGACGATGACCTCGTCGACCGGCGTCTGCTCGGTGGCCTCCAGCGCCCGGTCGAGGAACGGCGAGACGGTGACGAGCACCTTCGCGCCGGAGTCCTTGAGCTGGTAGGCCACCTCGTGGGCGGTGTAGAGCGAGTTGATCGGGCTCATCACCAGGCCGGCGCGGGCGATGCCGTGGAAGACGACCGGGTACCACATGGTGTTGGGGCACAGGACCGCGACGACGTCGCCCTTGCGCAGCCCGCGGGCGGCGAGCGCGGCGGCGACCCGGTCGACGTAGGTGGCCAGCTGGCCGTGGCTGATCGAGTCGCCGGTCAGACCGTCGACGAGCGCGGGCGCGTCGGGACGCGAGGCCCCGCCGGCGAGGACGAACTCGGGTACCGACTGGTCGGGGATCTCGACGTCGGGGTAACGACTGGCCAGAGCCACGGTGCTCCTCCTCAAGGCGTGCGTAGTGGCGCCAGTCTCACACCCGGGGTGTGTCGCGCGGCACGCGGGTTACTCGCCGGTCACCTCGGCCAGAGCACCGACTGGGTGCAGCGGAACAGTGCGAGGGTCCTCCCGGCGTCGGAGGCGACGACGGCGTCCCACACCTGCGTCGTCCGGCCGGCGTGCACGTTCGTCGCCACCGTGCGCAGCCGGCCCTCGCGGAGGGTGCCGAGGAAGTTGCTCTTCAGCTCGATGGTCGTGAACCCGGCCGACCCGTCGGGCAGCAGCGCGCGGGTGGCCAGGCCGCAGGCGGTGTCGGCCAGCGCGACGACGGTGGCCGCGTGCAGGTAGCCGTTGGGCGCGAGCAGCTCCGGGCGCACGTCGAGGGCGGCCTCCAGCCGGCCCGGCTCGTGCGCGGTGACCGTCAGCCCGATCAGCCCGGGCAGGGTGCCCGGCAGCAGCGTGTTGAGCTCGTCGGCGGTGAGGAACCCGGTGGCGGCCATGGCCGCGACCGTAGCGCCGCCCGAGCGGGGGCCCGGCCGGGTCAGGGGGCGGCGGAGTCGGCCCGCGACCGGCGGAAGCGGCGGCGGTGGGTGCGGACCCGCTCGCCCTCGGTGCGGCGGCGCAGGTGCAGCCGCTCGCGGTGCGCCTCGGCCGAGTGGACGACGGTGACCGGGCACGGCGCGTGCAGCACGCACTGCAGGCCCGTCGAGCCGAGCAGCACGCTGGAGAACCCGCCGTGCCCCCGGCTGCCGACCACCAGCAGGTCCGCGCCCTCCGACTCCCGGACCAGCCCCTCGGCCGCCGAGCCGAGGACGGCCGTCACGTGGATCACCGGGTGCGGCTCCGGGACCTCGCGGAGCACCTCCTCGACGAACGTCTCGGCCCGCTCCACCGCCGCCGCCTCGGCCCGGTCGTAGTGGACGTCGCCGACCACGTCGAAGTCCATCCACGCCTCGGGCGGGCGGTACACGGTGACCGCCTCGACGGGCACGTCCCGGCGGACGGCGTCGTCGAGGGCGAACCGCAGCGCGGCCCGCGCCCCCGCCGACCCGTCGACGCCCACCACCACCCGCGGCCCGTGGGCCCGGGACTCCTCGACGCCTGCGGCCTGCTCGGTCATGACGGCCTCCCCGGCACCGTCCCCGCGGGACCCGGCGCCCCGGCGGGCGACCCGAGCATGATCCGTCCGGCCGCGCGGCGGAAGGGCCCTCCGTCGCGCCCGCCGGGGGCCGCCGTCCCTCCAGTGGGGTGCCCGGCCGGCTCAGGCCAGGCCGCGGGTGGTCCGCGCCGGCGGACGGTCGCCGCGGATGGAGGCCACCATGTCCAGCGTCTGGCGGGTCGCGGCGACGTCGTGGGCGCGGAACACGCGGGCGCCCAGCCACGCGCTGACCGCCGTCGCGGCGAGCGTGCCGGTCAGCCGCTGGTCGAGCGGGACGTCGAGGGTCTCCCCGACGAAGTCCTTGTTCGACAGCGCCACCAGCACCGGCCAGCCGGTGGCCACCAGCTCGCCGAGCCGGCGGGTGGCCTCCAGCGAGTGCCGGGTGTTCTTGCCGAAGTCGTGGCCGGGGTCGACCAGCACCCGCTCGCGGTCCACGCCGGCCGCGACCGCGGCCTCGGCCAGCGCCGTCGTCCGCGTGACGACGTCGGCCACCACGTCGTCGTACCGCACCCGGTGCGGCCGGGTCCGCGGCGGCAGGCCGCCGGCGTGCGTGCACACGATCCCCGCGCCCGCCTCGGCCGCGACCTCCGCCAGCTCGGGGTCGACGCCGCCCCACGCGTCGTTGACGACGTCCGCCCCCGCGGCGAGCACCTCCCGGGCGACCTCGGCCCGCCAGGTGTCGATCGAGATCGGCAGGTCCGGGTGGGCGGCGCGGATGGCGGCGACCAGGTCCACGGTGCGGCGGATCTCCTCGGCGGGGGAGACCTCCGCGCCCGGGGCGGCCTTCACCCCGCCGACGTCGACCATGTCCGCGCCCTCGGCCACCACCCGGTCCACCCGCTCGACGGCGGCGGCGAGCTCGTAGGTCGCCCCGCGGTCGTAGAAGGAGTCCGGCGTGCGGTTGACGATCGCCATGACCACCAGCCCGCCGTCGGGCACGTCCCGCCGGCCCAGTCGCAGCACCCCGTCGCCTCCGTCCCGGCCGATGTGGTGGAGTCAGCCAACCAGACCACCGGCGGTCCGGACCGAGGGACACAGGAGGACAGGCGATGGCGCAGACCACCGTGGACGGCGTCGAGGGTGTGCAGGGGCTCGTCGGCCAGCACCTGGGCTACAGCGACTGGGTCGAGGTCACCCAGGAGCAGGTGAACCAGTTCGCCGACGCGACCGGCGACCACCAGTGGATCCACGTCGACCCCGAGCGGGCGAAGAGGGAGAGCCCCTTCGGCGGGCCGATCGCGCACGGCTACCTGACGCTGTCGCTCATCCCCTCGCTGCTGCCGCAGATCGTGGAGATCTCCGGCTTCCGCATGGGCGTCAACTACGGCACCGAGAAGGTGCGCTTCCCCTCGCCGGTGCCGGTGGGCAGCCGGGTGCGGGCGGGCGCGACGCTGGCGTCGGCGACCCCGATCGAGGGCGGCATCGCGATGAACATGGACGTCACGGTCGAGGTCGAGGGCGGGTCCAAGCCGGCGATGGTCGCGACCGTCGTCTACCGCCGCTACCTGTAGGCCGGGCGGTGCACCTCCGCGGACGTGCTCCGTGCACGTCCGCGGAGGTGCCGGACCTCAGTTCACGATCGACTGGTTGACCAGGGCGCGCAGGTAGGCCCGGATGGGCAGCGTGCTCGAGGGCAGCAGCTGCGTGTAGAAGCTGACGACGACGTCCTCGACCGGGTCGACGTAGAACGCCGTCGACGCCGCCCCGCCCCAGCTGTAGTCGCCGACGCTCGCGACGCCGCCGTAGCGCGCCGGGTCCAGCACCATCGAGAAGCCCAGCCCGAAGCCGACCCCGCGCAGCGGCGTCTCGGCGAACAGCGGCCGGCCGAAGGTCTCCAGGTCCTGGTCGCCGGGCAGGTGGTTGCGGACCATGTGCGCCAGCGTCCGCGGGCCGAGCAGCCGCCCGCCGTCGAAGGAGCCGCCGCGGCGCAGCATCTCGCAGAACCGCAGGTAGTCACCCGCGGTGGAGACCAGCCCGCCGCCGCCGGACAGGAACGTGGGCTTCCGGTGCGCCGCCTCGCCCATGGCGTCGATCGGCGCGAACGCGGTGGCCGGGCCGCCGGGCTGCCCGGGGACCGCGGCGTAGAGGCGGGCCAGGGAGGCGACGTCGTCGTCCTCGCGCAGGCCGAAGGAGGTGTCGGTCATGCCCAGCGGGCGGAAGACGCGCTCCTCGAAGAAGACGTCGAGGGTCTGCCCGGAGACGACCTCCACGAGCCGGCCGAGGACGTCGGTGGAGACGCCGTAGTTCCACTCCGACCCGGGCTGGAAGACCAGCGGCACCGAGGCCCACTGGCGGCACGCCTCGGCCGAGTCGACGCCGGGCGGGGTGCCCCACTCGTGGCCCATCGCGCGGTACATGGCGTCGACCGGGTGGGCGTGGTGGAAGCCGTAGGTGAGCCCGGAGGTGTGCGTGAGCAGGTGCCGCACCCGGATCGGCTCGACCTGCGGCTGGGTGACCGGCTTCTGCGCCGACCCGGCGACGTAGACGCGGGTCCCGGCGAACTCCGGCAGCCACTTCGCGATCGGGTCGGTGAGCTCGAAGGCCCCCTCCTCGTACAGCATCATCGCCGCCACCGAGGTCACCGGCTTGGTCATGGAGAAGATCCGCCAGCGGGTGTCCTCCTCGACCGGCAGGCCGTTCTCGACGTGGCGGGAGCCGTACCGCCCGACGTGGGCCAGCCGGCCGTGCCGCGACACCGTGACGAGGAAGCCGGGCAGCTGCCCGTCGTCGACCCAGCGGGCCAGTCGCCTGTCCAGGCGCTCCAGCCGGCCGGCGTCGAGGCCCACCTCGGCCGGGTCGGTCTCCAGGGTCAGTCCGCTCGCCACGTGCTCCTCCGTCCCGGCACCGTCGCCCTCGGGCGGCGCCTGCCTGCGCATCCTGACCCACGGGACGTGGGCGAGGTCACAGGGGGCAGGCGCCGCCCCGGCGGGGGTCCCGGCAGATCAGACCGGCACGTTGCTCGCGGCCTTCTTGAGGTTCGAGCCGGCGGTCACCTTGACGGTGTTGGCCGCGGGGATCTCGATGGACTCGCCGGTCTGCGGGTTGCGGCCGGTGCGCGCCGAGCGCTGGGTCCGCTCGACGGTGAGCAGGCCGGAGACGGCCACCTTCTCGCCGCGGGTGATCGCCTCGACGAGCTCCTCCTGCAGGCCGCTGAGCACCGCGTCGACGGTGGAGCTGGGGACGTCGGCGCGCTTGGCGATGGCGGAGACGAGTTCGGCCTTGTTCACGGGGTTCCTCTCAGGACGTCGCGACCGCGCGGTTCGGCGGCCGCCGGGTGGGCGCCGACCGCGGGTCCGCGGCGGCGACCCCGGGCGGGTGCCCGGGACGGACCGGTCCCCGTCGGGGGTCCGGCCCGGGGCACCGTGACACGCCGACGGGGCATCTGACCAGTGCACGGGCCTGATCACGACCCTACGGACCCGCCGGTCCCACCCGTCCCGGGGGCGGGCGGACCCCCCGCGACACAGCGTGAGCGGCGTGCCGCGGGTCGGCCCGGCCGCGGTGGCGCTGCGCCGACCGGCCGACAGTGACCGCGCCGATCGCGGGCGGCGCTCACCGCCGCCTCGGAGCGGCCGCCGGGGAGGGCGGCGGGACCCGGGCGGGGGGTCAGGCGGCGCGGATGTGCGCGCAGACGGCCGCCACCAGCTCCGGGCCGACGTCGGCCAGCCCGTGGGCGGCCGCGGCGTGCCCGGCGACCTGGCCGAGGATCCCGGCGTCGTCGGCCGCGGTGAACGAGGCGGTGCAGCCGGGGACGACGTCCCCGCAGGTGAAGGTCTTCACCGGGCGGTTCCTCTCGGGAGGGTGGGTGGTGCGGTCGGTCAGCGGGCGGCGGCCGCCGACGCCAGGTCCTCGACGCGCAGCAGGCCCACCACGGCGCCGGCGGCGTCGGTGCAGACCACGGGGTCGAAGCGCTGGGCCGGCGAGCGGGTCAGCGCCCGCTGCAGGGTGGCGGTGACGTCGTCGGCCGGCTTGGCGCGCAGCGACACGGGGGCGGTATGCGCCTGCCCGGTGCGCGGGTCGGTCAGCCGCAGGGCCAGCGGCTCGCCCTGCGGGCCCACCAGGACGACCGGCGGGACGCCCGGGAAGGCCGCGGTGACCTCGCACTGGCGGACCGGCCGCAGCAGGCTCGCGACGGTGGACGCCGTCCGGGCGCGGGCGGCACAGCCGCGGACCAGCGCGACGACGTCCGGGTCCAGCGGCGCGAACCCGGGCGCGGGCCGGCCGAGCAGCCACCCCTGCGCCAGCGGCACGCCGAGCCGGCAGAAGGCGGCCAGCTCGCCGCGGGTCTCGATGCCCTCGGCGAGCAGCCAGGCGTCGATCCGGCCGGCGAACTCGCCGACCATCTCGGCCAGCGCCATGCGCACCGGGTCGGTGTCGGCGCCGGCGACCAGGGAGCGGTCGAGCTTGACCAGCTGCGGCCGCAGCGCGGCCAGCTGCTGCAGGCCCGACCAGCCCGAGCCGGTGTCGTCGAGGGCGACCAGCGCGCCCCGCGCCCGCAGCGCGGCGACCTGGACCCGCAGCGCGCCCAGGTCGTCGACCGGCGCGTGCTCGGTCAGCTCGACGACGACGCGGTGCAGGTCCGGGCGGGTGGCCAGCGCCTCCTGCACCGGCGCCGTGCCGAGCAGGTGCGGGCCGACGTTGACGGTGAGGAAGGTGTCCGCGGGCAGGTCCGGGACGGCGGCCAGGGCCTTGTGCAGGGCCAGCGCCTCGAGCTCGGCGGCGATCCCGGCGTCGGCGGCCGCGGCGAACCACACGTCCGGGCCGGCGGTGCCCGGGAAGCGGGACAGCGCCTCGTACCCGGCCACGCGGGCCCGCGCGAGGTCGACGATCGGCTGGAAGACCAGCGTGAGGTGGTCGGGGTCGGCGAGCAGGGGGCGGCAGTCGGGCAGCCGCCGCGTCAGCATCCCCGTCATGCCCTGGGGATCGGCCGCCGGCGCCGTCCGCCCGACCCCTGCGGCGGCGGCCCTCACCCGGGCGGGGGACCGCGGACGCCACCCGGACGGTGGCGTCCGCTCGGCCGCCTCCCGTGGCACCATGGACGGCTGCGGCCGCCCGGTCGCGTGAGGACAGGAGGGCCGTGACCGTCCCCCTGCCGTCCGCCCCCGACGACGTCCTGCAGGACCCGCACCGCGTCGCCGCCGCCCGCCGCCTGTTCCTCGAGGTGTCCGGTCCCGCCGCCTACGACCGGCTGTCCGGGCTGGCCGCGCGGCTGCTCGACGTCGGCCACGCGAAGATCACCCTGTTCATCGAACGGGACACCGTCGTCGGCGGGCACGGCCTGCCGCCCGGCGTGGTCGGCGGGCGGGCGCTGCTCACCGGCGCGTTCTCCGAGCGCGTCGTGCGCGAGGGGCGGCCCCTGGCGGTGTCCGACGCGCGGGCCGACCGCGTGCTGGCCGCCCTGCCCGCTGTCACCTCCGGTGAGGTCGTGGCCTACCTGGGCACGCCGCTGCTGTCCGCGTCCGGCTTCGTCGTCGGCGCGCTCGCCGTCTACGACCGCGAGCCCCGCACCTGGGAGCCCGACGACGTCGCGCTGCTGGAGCACCTGGCCGCCGCGGTGGTGGCCGAGCTGGAGCTCTCGGCGGCCCGCTCCGCCATCGGCGTGTCCCGCACCCGGCTGGAGGTCGCCCTCGAGGCCAGCGAGATCGGCATCTGGGAGTACGACCTGCGCACCGGGGCGCTGCACTGGGACGAGCGATGCGCGGCGGTGCACGGCCTCGAGGGGCCCCTGGACATCCTCGACGTCGACCGGATGCTCACCGAGCGGATCCACCCCGACGACCACGCCGCGGTGCGGACGGCCATGGCCCAGGCTCTGGCCGGCGCCGGCGAGTACGCCGTCGAGGCCCGCGCCCTGCACGCCGACGGCAGCGTGCGCTGGACGGTGTCCCGCGGCCGCGTGGTGCGCGACTCCCGCGGCGAGCGGGCGCGGGTCCTCGGCACCGTCCTCGACGTCACCGAGGCCCGCGAGCAGGCCACCCGCCGGATGGCGGCGGTGCAGCGGGCCGCCGCCGTCGCCGAGGTCGCCGCGGAGCTGGCCAACGCGACCGCGCTGTCACAGCTGGCCGAGATCGCGCTGCGGGGCGCCCGGGTGCTCGGGGCGTCCACCAGCGCGCTGGCCGCCTTCGACGGCGACGGCGCGCTGCGGCTGCACCTCGCCCGGGACCTGGCCGACACCGTGGCCAGCGCCGCCGCCGAGGCCGACGTCGAGCTGCCGGCCGAGGCCCTCGTGATCGAGCTCGACGACACGCTGCCCACCCAGTACGCCGCCCGGCACGGCGAGCGGCTGGTCTTCGCCGACCTCGACGAGGCCGTGGCCCGGTTCCCGCAGATGGCCGAGGTCGGCGCCGCGCTCGGCCTGCGCGCGCTCGCCGCGCTGCCGCTGCGGGTCGAGGGCCGGCTGCTGGGCAGCTTCGTCGTCCTCTGGGACACCGAGCACGTCTTCGCCGACGACGACGTCGAGCTGCTCGACGCGCTGACCGCGCAGATCGCGCTGAGCGTCTCCCGCCTGCGGTCCCAGGCCGAGCGGGCCGACGCCGTCCGTGCCATGTCCGAGGCCAACCAGCGGCTGCAGCTGCTGGCCGACGCCGGCCGGGTGCTCTCGGGCAGCCTCGACATCGGCGAGCAGCTCGGGCAGCTCGCCCAGCTGGTGGTGCCGGCGCTCGCGGACTGGTGCTGGATCGTCGTCACCGAGGAGCAGGGCCGGCTGCACGAGGTGGCCTGGGCGCACCGCGACCCGGCCCGCCAGGAGGACGTCGCCGCCTACGTGCACGCGATGGCGACCGGGATGAGCGACGAGCACGCCGCGCGGGTGGTCACCCGCACCGGCCGCCCGCTCGTCGTCCCGGAGGTGGACGCCGAGCGGATCGCTCAGGCGCTGCCGGACCCGGCCGACCAGGAGACGCTCCTGCGGCTGGCGCCCGGCTCGGCGCTGATCGTGCCGCTCGTGGCCCGGGGGCGGGTCATCGGCGCCCTGGGCACCGCCAACGACGCCGCGCGCGGGCCGCACACGCCAGGTGAGATCGAGACCGCGATCGAGGTCGGCCGCCGGGCGGGGCTGGCCCTGCAGGCGGCCCGCCTCTACGAGCAGCAGCGGGACCTCGCCGACGCCCTGCAGCACAGCATGCTCACCGCGCCGCCCCAGCCCGAGGGCTGCGAGATCGTCGTCCGCTACGTGCCGGCGTCGGAGGGCGCCGAGATCGGCGGCGACTGGTACGACGCGTTCGTCGAGGCCGGCGGCGCGGTGGTGCTCGCGATCGGCGACGTCGTCGGGCACGACCGGCACGCCGCGGCGGCGATGGGACAGCTGCGCGGGCTGCTGCGCGGCATCGGCTACGCCGGCGGCGGCTCACCCGCCGAGGTGCTCGCCGGGCTCGACCGCGCCGCGGCCGGGCTGGCCCTCGGGACGATGGCCACCGCGGTCCTCGCCCGGCTGGAGCGCACCGACGGCGGCGGCGCACGGCTGCGCTGGTCCAGCGCCGGACACCCCCCGCCGGTCCTCGTGCTGCCCGGCGGCGGCGTGCGCGTGCTGGACGAGGGGACGGCGGACCTGCTGCTCGGCGTCGACCCGCGCCGTCCGCGCGCCGACCACGACTGCGACCTGCCCCTGGGCAGCACGGTGCTGCTCTACACCGACGGCCTGGTCGAGCGGCGGGACCGCGACCTCGACGCCGGCACCGCCGCCCTCACCGCCGCGCTGGGCGAGTTCGGCGACCTGCCGCTCGCGGAGCTGTGCGACCGGCTGCTCGGGCGGATGGTCCTGCCCGGCGCCGAGGACGACGTCGCGCTGCTCGCCGTCCGCGTCGAGCGATGACATCGCGGTCCTCCGGACCGCACCGCGGCCACGTGCCGTCCTTGACCTGAGCTGAGCCCTGCGGTCGCGTCCCTCCTCGGGGACCCTCCGGGCCCCGCTCGTCGCTCGCACCGCGGCCACGTGCCGTCCCCGACCTGCGCTGAGCCCTGCGGTCGCGTCCCTCCTCGGGGACCCTCCGGGCCCCGCTCGTCGCTCGCACCGCGGCCACGTGCCGTCCCCGACCTGAGCTGAGCCCTGCGGTCGCGTCCCTCCTCGGGGACCCTCCGGGCCCCGCTCGTCGCTCGCACCGCGGCCACGTGCCGTCCCCGACCTGCGCTGAGCCTCCCCGTCGCCTCGATCGCGGGATCCTCCGGGCCCCACTCCTCGACGACAGGCGCCCTCAGAGGGCGGCGACCTCGTAGGTGTGCCCGGCCGCGCGCAGCCGCTCGACCAGCACGCCGTCCAGCGCCGTCGCGGGGGTCAGCGACCCGGCCCGGTCCGGCAGCCGCTCCTCGTCGAGCGCCAGGGCCAGGCCCACCTCCCCGAGCATCACCGACGTCGCCTTGTAGCCGGGATCGCCCTGCCCGGCCACGGTCGCGCGGTACCGGCGGCCGCTCTCGGTGTCGGCGTCGACGACCATGCGGAAGAAGCCCTTCTCCTGCACCGCCTCGCTCGGTCCGCTGCCGGGCGCGGGGAGCACCCGGTCGAGCAGGGCCCGGGTGGGCGGGAAGGCGATCGCGCCGAGCGCCGCGGCGAGGCCGGTGGTGACGCCGGCGGCGGCGAGGGCCCCGGGGATCCCGCGGCCGGTGCTCATCGACTCGCCGTAGCGCAGCCCGCGGCCGTAGGCCCAGTCCTGCAGCGCGTTGCTGCGGCGCACGATCCGGGTGTTGAACGGCGCCATGACGAACGGCGCGGTCCAGCGGCCCTCGGCGGCGAGCGCGGGCGGCACGGCGTCCGGCGGCTGCCTGGTGTCCGGCTCGGCGGCGCGGTCGGGGGAGAGGGCGTACGGGTCGCCGATCACCTTGCGCACCGCCCGGTCGGTGGCCATCGCCTCGACCTGCGCGCGCATCGAGTCGACCGTGCCGCCGCTGAACCCACCGCGGACGGTGGCGACCAGGCGGACGTCGGTGAGCCCGCCCGCGCCGTCGGCCCGGGCCCGCTCGGCGAGCAGGAACACCGACAGGTCCGACGGGATGGAGTCGTAGCCGGCGGCGTGCACGAGGCGGGCGCCGGTCTCCCGGGCGACGGCGTCGCAGCGGTCGATGGCCTCGCGGACGAACAGCACCTCGCCGGTGAGGTCGGCGTAGTGCGTGCCCGCCCGGGCGCAGGCCTCCACCACCGGCAGGCCGTAGCGGTGGTAGGGGCCGACCGTGGTGACCAGCACCCGGGTGCCCTCCGCCATGCGGGTCAGCGACGCCGGGTCGCCGCTGTCGGCCTCGAGCAGCGGCCAGTGGCGGGCCGGCTCCGGCAGGTCGGCCGCGGCGGCGGTCAGCTTCTCCCGCGACCGGCCGGCGAGGGCCACGCGCAGGTCCGGCGGCGCGGCCTCGGCCAGGTAGGCGGCGACCAGGCGGCCGACGAAGCCGGTGGCGCCGAAGAGGACGACGTCGTGCTCCCGCTCGGGCATGCGGCTCATCCTGCCGGGCGGCTCCGGCTCACCGCATCCGGCGGCGGAGGACCCGGCGGCGCCCGTCCGGCCGCCCGGACCGGTCGCGGGCCGCCAGCCGGCTGCGGGCGCGGCCGGGGAGGTCCACGGCGACCGGCGCCTCCCACCCGCGCCACACCGACAGCACCCGCAGCGCCGCCACGAAGGCGATCACCAGCAGCGCCACCGGGATGGGGTCGACGCCGAGCGGCCCGGCCAGCAGGGTGAGCAGGGTGGCGCCGAGCAGCGCGGCGACGGCGTTGTAGGGCCCGGGCTGCACGATGTCGGCGCGCTGGGCGAGCAGCACGTCGCGGATCACCGCCCCGCCGACCGCCGTCAGCGTCCCGATGAACACGACCGAGGCGCTGGGCAGGCCGGCGAGCTGGGCCTTCTGCGCGCCGATGACCGTGAACAGGCCGAGGGTCAGCGCGTCGAGCACGACCAGCAGCGCGGTGAGCCGGGACAGCCAGCCGGAGAAGAAGAAGGTCACCGCCGCGGTGATGGCCACGGCGGGCAGGTAGGCGCGGTTGGTCAGCGCCACCGGCGGCCCCTCGGCGAGCAGCACGTCGCGGATCAGCCCGCCGCCGAGGCCGCCGCTGACCGCGAGCAGCAGGACCCCGGAGACGGCGAAGCCCTCCCGGGCGGCCAGCAGCCCGCCGGTGAGCGCGCCGACGACGATCGCGGCGAGGTCGACCGCGGCCGGGACGTGCAGCGTCTCGGTGGCCGCCGCGAGGGTGCTCACGAGGGTCCATCCTCCCGCCCGGGCCCGCGCCGCCCGGGACCCGGCCCCCCGGACGGGTGAGACGGCGCTCGACCCGCGGCCCGGTCCGTCCGATGAGGCAGCCATGAGCAGGTCCCGGAGCGCGACGGCGGCCGGCACCCGGCTGTTCGCCGCCTACGCCGCGGCCAGCCTGGTGCCGGTCGTCGTGCTGGGCGCGGTCCTCGCGGCGGGCATCCGGCAGGACGCCGTCGACCGCGCGCTGGAGTACGGCCACGCGCAGGCCGCGGTGGTCGAGGAGATGGCCATCGCCCCGGCGCTGCGCGGGCAGGACCTCGGGACCGGGCTGACCGGCGCCGAGCGCGAACGGCTGCAGGCGGCCACCGACCTCGCCGTCTTCCGCGGCTCGATCCTGCGGCTGCGGCTGCGGGACTTCGCCGGCGCGGTCGTCTTCGCCGACGACGGCGCCACCGGTCCCGAGACCGCGCTGCCCGACTACCCCGCCGGCGAGGACGTCGTCCCCGCGGCCGGCGCCGCGTTCGCCACGGCCGCGGCCGGCGGCACCGACGTCGCCCTGCTCGACGACGACGGCCTGGCCGTGGGCCGGATGATCCGCGTCCTGCAACCGATCGTCGCCGACACCTCCGGCCGCTCGGTCGGCGTGCTCGAGCTGCTGCTGCCCTACGACACCGTCGCCGCCCAGGTCGAGGCGGCCACCACCCGCACCTACTGGCGGCTGGGCGCCGGCCTCGGCGCGCTGTACGTGGTGCTCGCCGGGATCTCCTGGTCGACCACCCGCCGGCTGCGCCGCCAGGCCGCGCAGGCCGCCCACGACGCGCTGCACGACCCGCTGACCGGCCTGGCCAACCGCGAGATGTTCGCCCGCCGGGTGGCCGCCGAGGTCGGCCGCGGCGCCCCGGCCGCCGTCGTCCTCGTCGACCTCGACCGCTTCAAGGAGGTCAACGACACCCTCGGCCACCACGCCGGCGACCAGCTGCTGCGCGAGGTCGGCCGGCGGCTGTCGGCGACCGTGCGGGCGGAGGACACCGTGGCCCGCCTGGGCGGCGACGAGTTCGGCCTGCTGCTGCCCGGCATGGACGACGCCGGCGCCGCCCGCGAGCTGGTGCAGCGGGTCAGCGACGCGCTGTCGGTGGAGACCGTGGTCGAGGGCGTGCCGCTGGCGGTGGAGGCCAGCTGCGGCATCGCCATGCACCCGGCCGACGCCACCGACGTCGAGACGCTCATGACCTGCGCCGACGCCGCCATGTACCAGGGCAAGCGCGGCGCGACCGGCGTCGTCGTCTTCGCCCCCCGCGCCACCGCCCCCTCGCCGCACTCGCCGGCGCTGCAGCACGACGTGCGCCGCGCGCTGGAGGACGGCGACCTGCGCCTGCACTACCAGCCGCAGGTGGACCTGGCCTCGGGCGCCACCGTCGGCGTCGAGGCGCTGCTGCGCTGGCAGCACCCGCAGCGTGGGCTGATCGGCCCGGGCGAGTTCCTGCCCGCGCTGGAGCAGTCCGGCGTCATGGGCGCGCTCACCGAGTGGGTGCTCCGGCAGGCGCTGGCCGACTGCGCCGCCTGGACCGCCGCCGGCGAGGACTGGACCGTCTCGGTCAACGTCTCGGTGCGCAACCTCGAGGCGCCCGGGTTCGCCGCCACCGTCGCCCGGCTCGCCGCCGCGGCCGGGGTGCCGCCGGCGAAGCTGGTCCTGGAGGTCACCGAGACCGCGCTGCCCGCCGACCTCGCCGCCGCCTCGGCCTGCCTGGCCGAGCTCGCCGCGCACGGGTTCGGCGCGGCGCTGGACGACTTCGGCGTCGGCTTCGCCAGCCTGTCGCACCTGCGCTCGCTGGCGCTGGCGGAGGTCAAGGTCGACCGGGCCTTCGTCACCGGGGTGGACGTCTCGGCCGAGGACGCCGCCGTCGTGCGGTCGCTGGTCGAGCTCGCCCACGGCCTGGGGCTGTCGGTCTGCGCCGAGGGCGTCGAGACGCCCGAGGTCGCCGCCTGGCTGCGGGCGGTCGGCTGCGACCGCGCCCAGGGCTGGCTGTTCTCCCGGCCCCGCCCGTGGCCGGAACTCACCTGCGCGGCCCTCCCGGCGTCCGCGCCCGCCCAGGAGGTCCTCGCGTGACCCGCACCCGCCGTGCCCTCGCCGGCACCGCCGTCCTCGCCGCCGCCCTGGTCACCGCCGGGTGCGGGGGAGCCGCCCCGACGGCGGACACCGGCCCGGCTGCCGCCGTCGCCGTCGCCGTCGACGAGGAGCTGCACGCCGCGCTCCCCGCCGACGTGCGCGAGGCCGGGGTCCTGACCGTGGCCAACGACCCGTCCTACCCGCCGGCGTCGTCGTTCGGCCCGGACGGGCGGACCATCGTCGGCTTCGAGCCCGACCTCGGCGCCGCGCTCGGCGACCTGCTCGGCGTGGAGGTGCGCTTCGAGGCCTCCTCGTTCGACACGCTGCTCGACGACCTCGCCGCCGACCGGTTCGACCTCGTCATGAGCGCGGTCACCGACACCCCCGAGCGGGAGCAGCAGGCCGACTTCGTCAACTACTTCCGCGCCGGCTCCTCGATCGTCGTCACGCGCGGCAACCCGCTCGGCATCCACGAGCTGGCCGGGCTGTGCGGCCGCAGCGTCGCCGTCGAGGCCGGGACCGTGCAGGTCGGGCTGCTGGAGCGGGCGCAGACCTCGTGCACGCGGCGCATCGACGTGCACGAGCTGCCCACCAACGACGACGCCCTGCTCGAGCTGCGCACCGGCCGCGCCGACGCCGTCGTGGCCGACTACCCGCCGGCGGTCTACGTGACCACCGACCCGCGGACGCAGAACAGCTACCAGCTGGTCTCCGACACCCAGTACGAGCCCGGGCTGTACGGCATCGCCGTCGCCCCGGACCGGACGGGGCTGCGCGACGTGCTCACCGAGGCGCTGCAGCGGCTGGTCGACGACGGCGTCTACCGGGAGCTGCTCGACCGCTGGGAGGTCGGGCACGGCGCCGTCGACGCGGTGACCGTCAACGGCGCCCTGCCCGCCGGCAGCTGACCCGGGCTCGCTACTGGGCGGGCGCGACCTCCACCGCGGTGGCGGTGTCGTCCGGCACGGCCCCGCCCGGCGCCGCCGCGGCGCGGACCCGGGCGTCCTCGGCGGCCATCGCCTCCTGCCGGTCCGCCTCCTCCTCGAGGATCGCGGCGGCCTTCCACGCGGCGGGGATGGCGAAGCCGTCGACGAGGGTGACCATGTGCGGCCGCAGCTCGGCGAGCAGGGCGTTCACCGTGGCGGTCAGCGCCTTGGACCGGGCCGGGGTGAGCTGGCCGTGCTCGAGGAACCAGCCCTTGTCCGCCTCGATGGTCGACAGCGCGTAGAGGTCGCACAGGGCCTCGAGCAGCGCCCTCGCGTCCGGGTCGGGAGTCCGCTCGATCCCGGCGACGAACGCCTCGAGCACCACCCGGTCGATGTGCGTGGACGCGGTCCGCAGCACGTGGTCCTGGACGGTGTTGAACACCTGGAAGGGCTCCATGCCCTCGGTGGCGGCGTTCTTCCGGAGCCGGCGGATGGCGCCCTCGAGGGTGTGCTTCTCGCGGAACTCGAACGCCTTCAGCTGCCAGCCGCGGTCGCGCAGCGGCACGTCCTCGTCCCGGCCGGGGACGGCGTCGACGAGCCGGGCGATCAGGCCGCGGGCCGCCGTCCGCTCGAGGACGGTCTCGCGGACCATGTCGGCGACGAACGCGACCCGCCCCCAGCCGTCGAGGGAGCCGAACGCGTCGCGGTAGCCGGTGAGCAGACCCTTGGCGACCAGCTGCAGCAGGACGGTGTTGTCGCCCTCGAACGTGGTGAACACGTCGGTGTCGGCCTTGAGCTGGGGCAGCCGGTTCTCGGCCAGGTAGCCGGCGCCGCCGCACGCCTCGCGGCACGTCTGGATGGTGCGGGTGGCGTGCCAGGTGTTGGCCGCCTTGAGCCCGGCCGCGCGCGACTCGAGCTCCCGCTGGGCGGCCTCGTCGACCGCCTCGCCGTGCTCGTGCACCGCCGTCTGGACGTCGTGCATGGTGCTGACCAGCTCCTCCTGCGCGAACGCCAGGGCGTAGGAGGTGGCCAGGGCCGGCAGCAGCCTGCGCTGGTGGACCAGGTAGTCGTTGAGCACGATCTCCCGGTCGCGGCCGGGGGCGGCGAACTGGCGGCGGACCTCGCCGTAGCGGACGGCGATGTCGAGGGCCAGCTTGGTCGCCGAGCCGGCCGAGCCGCCCACGCTCACCCGGCCGCGGACCAGCGTGCCGAGCATGGTGAAGAAGCGGCGGGTCTCGTTCTCGATGCTCGAGGTGTAGGTGCCGTCCTCGGCCACCTGCCCGTACCGGTCGAGCAGCATCTCCCGCGGCACACGGACGTGGTCGAAGGACAGCCGGCCGTTGTCGACGCCGAGCAGCCCGGCCTTCGGGCCGTCGTCGCCGATGGTGACGCCGGGCATCGGCCTGCCGTCCTCGTCGCGGATCGGCACCAGCCAGGCGTGCACGCCGCGCGGCTCGCCCTGGGTGACCAGCTGGGCGAAGACGACGGCCATCCGCCCGTCCTTCGCGGCGTTGCCGATGTAGTCCTTGCGCGCGGCCTCGTGCGGGGTGTGCAGGTCGAAGGTCCGCGTCGCCGGGTCGTAGGTGCACGTGGTGCGCAGCTGCTGGACGTCGGAGCCGTGGCCGGTCTCGGTCATGGCGAAGCAGCCGGGCAGCGCGAAGCTCATGATGTCGGGCAGGAAGGCGTCGTGGTGCCGCTGCGTGCCGAGCAGCTGGACCGCGCCGCCGAACAGGCCCCACTGGACGCCGGCCTTGACCATGAGCGACAGGTCGCCGAACGCCAGCATCTCGATGGAGGTCACCGAGCCGCCGGCGTCGGCCTCGCCCCCGTACTCCTTGGGGAAGCCCAGGCCGACGCGGCCGGTGGCGGCCAGCTCGCCGGCCAGCCGGGTGATCCGCTCGCGGGCCTCCTGCACCGACTCGCCGTAGACCGGGGCGTACTTCGGGTCGCCGAGCTGCTCGCGGGCGTCGCGGCGCACGTGCGCCCACCGCCCGTCGAGCACCTCCTGGAGGCGCGCCGGGTCCACGGTGCGGGGGAGGGTGGAGGTCACTTCTTCTCCTCGGGGGTGGGGACGGGCTCTCCCGGCACCAGGCTGCGCAGCCCGGCCCAGGCGAGGTCGGTGAGGTGGGCGGCCAGGTCGGCCCGGGGCATCGGCCGGTCGGCGCGCAGCCACCAGTCGGCGGCGGCGCGGACCAGCCCGACCAGGCCGTGCCCCCAGGGCGCGGCGGCCGCGGGGTCGCGGCCGGCCCGCTCGAGCGCGACGGCCACCAGCGCGGCGGCCTGGTCGCCGACGAGGTCGGACAGCGTGCTGACCGGGTCGGCGTCGACCGGCCGGTCCAGCAGTGGGTGGGCGACGACGAAGCGGTAGAGCTCCGGGTCGGCCTCCAGGAACGCCAGATAGGTCTCGACGGCGGCGGCGACCATCCGGCGTGGGTGGTCGGTGCTGGTCATCGCCACGCGCAGCTTCTCGGTGAGCTGGGCCGCGACCCGGTTGCAGACGGCGACGTAGAGCTCGCTGCGGTCGGCGAAGTGCCGGTAGACGACGGTCTTGCTGGTGCCGGCCTCGGCGGCGATCTCGTCCATGCCGACGCCCGCGCCGTGCTTGCCGACCGCGGCCACGGTGGCGTCCACCAGCTGCTCGCGGCGGGCGCGGCGGTGCTCGTCCCACCGCGAGTCCCGGCGGTCGCGCCGCCGGGACGCCGTCTCGGCTTTCATGTAACCGACGGTACCGTGTACCGTCGGTACCGGCCACTTCGTCCGCCGTTCGCTCGTGAACGGCGCCCCAGGGACCCCCGGAGGTCACCGATGAGCTCGCACCGGACCCGGCGGGCCGCCGTCCTCGGCGGCAACCGCATCCCGTTCGCCCGCGCCAACTCCCGCTACGCGCAGGCGTCCAACCAGGACATGCTCACCGCGACCCTGGACGGCCTGGTCGCCCGCTTCGGCCTGCAGGGGGAGCAGGTGGGCGAGGTCGTCGCCGGCGCGGTCCTCAAGCACTCGCGCGACTTCAACCTCACCCGCGAGTCGGTGCTCGGCTCCACGCTGTCGGCCGCGACCCCGGCCTACGACGTGCAGCAGGCCTGCGGCACCGGCCTCGAGGCGGCGGTCCTGGTCGCCAACAAGATCGCCCTCGGCCAGATCGAGTCGGGCATCGCCGGCGGCGTCGACACCACCTCCGACGCGCCGCTCGCCGTCCACGAGGACCTGCGCCGCGTGCTGATCCGGCTCAACTCGGCGAAGACCCTCGGCCAGCGGCTCAAGGCCCTGCGCGGGCTGCGCCCCGGCCAGCTGGTGCCCGAGATCCCGCGCAACGCCGAGCCGCGCACCGGGCTGGCGATGGGCGACCACGCCGCCATCACCGCCGAGGAGTGGCAGATCGGCCGCGAGGAGCAGGACGAGCTGACCGTCCGCTCGCACCGCAACCTCGCCGCCGCCTACGACCGCGGCTTCCTCGACGACCTGGTCACCCCCTACCTGGGCCTGACCCGCGACCAGAACCTGCGGCCGGACACCTCGCTGGAGAAGCTCGCGAAGCTCGAGCCGGTCTTCGGCGAGGGCCCCGGCGCCACGATGACCGCGGGCAATTCGACGCCGCTCACCGACGGCGCCTCGGCGGTCCTGCTGTCCTCCGACGAGTGGGCCGCCGAGCACGGGTTCCCGGTGCTCGCCCACCTCGTCGACGCGCAGACCGCAGCGGTGGACCACGTCCACGAGGGGGAGGGCCTGCTCATGGCGCCGGCCTACGCGGTGCCGGTCGTGCTCGCCCGCAACGGCCTGACGCTGCAGGACTTCGACTTCTACGAGATCCACGAGGCGTTCGCGTCCACCGTGCTCTCGACGCTCAAGGCGTGGGAGGACCCGGCGTTCTGCAAGGAGCGGCTCGGCCTCGACGCCCCGCTCGGCGCGATCGACCGCGACAGGCTCAACGTCAACGGCTCGTCGCTGGCGGCCGGGCACCCGTTCGCCGCGACCGGCGGCCGCATCGTCGCGACCCTGGCCAAGACTCTGCACGAGGCCGGCCCGGGCAAGCGCGGCCTCATCTCCATCTGCGCGTCCGGCGGCCAGGGCGTCGTCGCGATCCTCGAGTCCTGACCCCCTTCCGGGGGGGGGGGGGGGGGGGGGGGGGGGGGGGGGGGGGGGGGGGGGGGGGGGGGGGGGGGGGGGGGGGGCGCTGGGGGGGGGGGGGGGCGGGGCGGTGGGGGCGTGGCGGGGGGGGGGGGCGTCGGGGGGGGGCGGGTACCGGGG
>NZ_JBJGZF010000030.1:0-25261 GCF_054050375.1 Geodermatophilus sp. SYSU D00879 | reverse complement strand
CGTGCTCTGCCCCCAGGTGGGGGCAGAGCACGACGAGGCGGGGAGCGGGTGCCTCAGCGCAGGGTGACCTGGCGGGACAGCAGGCCGGCGCGGGCGCGGCGCTCGTCGCTGCTCAGCGGGTCGGTGACCGTCAGCGCCTGCTCGAGGCGGGAGGCGAACTCGGCCGCGGGGCCGGCCCACTCCTGCGCGGGGGTGTCGGCCGGCAGGTCCCAGACCGGGACGACGAGCCCGTGCGCGCGGAACGCGCCGGCGTACCGGGTGCCCTCGCCCAGCAGCAGCTGCTCGGACGCCGAGAGCCGGGCCAGCGCGTCGAGCAGCGGCTCCTCGGCCTCGGGGCGCACCCAGCGCAGGTGCGCCCGCTCGTTGCCCGGCCGCACCCAGTAGGCAGCGCCCAGGCCCTCGAGCCGCTCGGTGGGCAGCACCGCCTCGTTGGCCCGCTCCAGCCCGGCCTGCGCGGCGGGGTTGGGGTCGGTGCCCTCCAGCCAGAAGCCGAAGTCGGGGTGCACGGTGACCTCGAGCGGCACGGTGAGGTCGAGCAGCTCCTGCAGCCGCGGCCCGGCCGAGCCCGCCGCGCCGATCGGGCCCGGGTCGACGGGGGCGCCGGCCGGCGAGTCCAGCGCGGCGGCGAGCGCGGTGCCGATGTCCCGGCTGACGTCGTCGGAGGAGGCCTGCAGCTGGACGCCGAGCAGGATCTCGCCGTTGCTGCGGACCAGCGCCGGGGCGCCGCCGGGCAGCACGCTGGCGAGGGTGACCTCGCGGCCGTCGGTGGTCGTCAGCGGCGCGGTGGCGGCGGGCACCAGCTCGCGCAGCGCCACCCAGTCCGGCTCGCCGGGCAGGCCCTCGAAGGGGCGGGTCACCGGGGGCGCGTAGCCCGAGCCGTGGCAGTGCTTGTACCGGCGGCCCGAGCCGCACGGGCACGGGGCCTTCGGGTTGATCTCACCCTCGGCGGCGGCGGGCGCGGGACGGCGGCGGGTCGCGGAACGGGCCATGCGGCCCAGGGTATGTGGGGGCAGGAACGGGGTCCGGCGGGCCATAGGCTCGGGGTCGTGACCTCCCTGGCGGCACCGCTCGACCTCGCGGACCCGGCCGTCGTCGCCGACCCGTACCCCGCCTTCGCCGCCGCCCGCGCCGTCGCCCCGGTCCAGTGGCACGAGGGGCTGCGGCTGTGGCTGGCCTTCACCCACGCCGACAGCAACGCCGTGCTGCGCGACCGCCGGCTGGGGCGGATCTGGCGGGACCGGGAGCCCGCCGAGCGGTTCGGGCAGTTCAACCTCGTCCACCGCAACGCCATCCTCGAGATGGAGCCGCCCGACCACACCCGGCTGCGCCGGCTGATCAGCGCGGCCTTCGCCCGCGGGCACGTCGAGCGGCTGCGCCCGTGGGTCGAGCAGCTGGCCGGCGGGCTGGTCGACGGGCTGGTCGAGCGCTCCGGCGGCAGCGAGCCGGTCGACGTCCTCTCGGGGATGGCCGAGGAGCTGCCGGTGGCGGTCATCGCCGAGCTGCTCGGCGTCCCGGCCGCCGACCGGCCGCTGCTGCGGCCGTGGTCCAACGCGATCGTGAAGATGTACGAGTACGGCCGGACGACGGCGGTCGAGGACGCCGCCGAGCGCGCCGCCGCGGAGTTCGTCGCCTACCTGCGCGGGCTGGCCGCCGAGCGCCGCCGCGCGCCCGGCGAGGACCTGCTCTCCCACCTGGTCACCGTGCGCGACGCCGACGGCGACCGGCTCACCGAGGACGAGCTGGTCACCACCTGCATCCTGCTGCTCAACGCGGGCCACGAGGCCACGGTCAACGTCAGCGGCAACGGCCTGCTCGCGCTGCTGGAGCACCCCGGCCAGCTGGCGCGGCTGCGGACCGACCCGGCGCTGCTGCCGACGGCGATCGAGGAGCTCATGCGGTTCGACTCGCCGCTGCAGCTGTTCGAGCGCACCGCGACCGCCGACGTCGAGGTCGGCGGCGTGACCGTGCGGGAGGGGCAGAAGGTCGCCGCGCTGCTCGGCGCCGCCAACCGCGACCCCGCCGTCTTCGCCGACCCCGACACCCTCGACGTCGGCCGCACCGACAACCCGCACGTCTCCTTCGGCGCGGGCGTGCACTTCTGCATCGGGGCGCCGCTGGCCCGGGTGGAGCTGCAGGCCTCCTTCGGCGCGCTGCTGGGCCGCACCAGCGACCTGCAGCTCGCCCGCCCGGCGCGGCGCCGTCCGGAGTTCGTCATCCGCGGCCTGGCCGAGCTGCCCGTCGTCCTGACCCGGTAGTGGCCGCGACCGCGGAGGTGCTCGGCCGGCTCCGCGAGCTGGCCGACCCGTCGCGGCCGGCGGGCATGGCCCGCTCCGGCGTCGGCGGCGCGCAGACCCTGGGCGTCACGGTCGCCGAGCTGCGCACGCTGGCGAGGGAACTGGGCCGCGACCACGCGCTGGCCGCCGCGCTGTGGGACTCCGGCGTCCACGAGGCCCGGGTCCTGGCCAGCATGGTCGAGGAGCCGGCCGCGGCGGACGCCGCGCAGCTCGACGCGTGGGCGGCCGGGTTCGACTCGTGGGACCTGTGCGACCAGGTCTGCCAGAACCTCGTGCGGCACACCCCGTCCGCCTGGGACACGGCGCTGGCGTGGAGCGGGCGGCCGGAGGAGTTCGTCAAGCGGGCCGGGTTCGCCGTCATGGCCGGGCTGGCGGTGACCGACAAGGGGGCGGACGACGGGCGGTTCGAGCCGTTCCTCCGCGCGGTCGCCGAGCGGGCCGACGACGACCGGCCGGTGGTCCGGAAGGGGGCGAGCTGGGCGCTGCGGCAGATCGGCAAGCGCAGCCCGGGCCTGCACGGACGCGCCGTCGCGACGGCGCGCGAGCTGCGGTCCGGCGGCCGGGGCGCCCGCTGGGTCGGCGCGGACGCCCTGAGGGAGCTGGAACGGCGTACTCCGCGGTAGATCGTGAGCGCGGTCACTGGCACGATGCCGCCATGCGCGGCCTCATGCAGGACTTCCCTCTCACGATCGACGCGATCTTCCGGCACGTCGAGCAGCACTACGGCGACGGGACGATCGTCACCGGCAGCCCGACCGGCCCGGTGCGCAGCACCTACGCCGAGTGGGCCGATCGCACCCGGCGGCTGGGCGGGGTCCTCGACACCCTCGGCGTCAGCGAGGACGGACGGGTCGGCACCTTCGGCTGGAACAGCCAGCGGCACCTGGAGCTGTACTTCGCCGCACCGGCCACCGGGCGGGTGCTGCACACCCTCAACATCCGGCTGTTCCCCGAGCAGCTGACCTACATCGCCAACCACGCCGAGGACGAGGTGGTCTTCGTCGACCGCACCGTCCTGCCGCTGTTCTGGCCGCTGGTCGACACGATGAAGACGGTCAGGCACGTCGTCGTCATGGACGACGGCGGTGACAACGAGATCCCCGACGACCCGCGCGTCCTGGACTACGAGGCGCTGCTGGCCGAGGCGCAGCCGGTCGAGTTCCACGTCGAGGACGAGAACCGCGCCGCGTCCATGTGCTACACGTCCGGGACCACCGGCAACCCCAAGGGCGTCGTCTACAGCCACCGCTCGACGTTTCTGCACACCATGGGCGTGATGCAGCCGAACGCGTTCGGCCTCGGCATCCAGGACGTCGCGATGCCGGTCGTGCCGATGTTCCACGCCAACGCCTGGGGCATCGCCCAGGCCGCCCCGGCCGCCGGCGCCTCGCTGGTCATGCCCGGGCCGATGATGCAGCCCGAGGCCCTGGCCAAGCTGATCGTCGAGGAGGGCGTCACCTTCACCGCCGGCGTCCCGACCATCTGGCAGGGCGTGCTGCCGCACCTGGCCGGCAAGCCGCACAAGCTGCGCGACATCGGCTGCGGCGGCTCCGCGGTGCCCAAGGCGCTGTCGGAGGCCTACCGCGAGCAGGTCGGGCTGCCGATCCTGCAGGCCTGGGGCATGACCGAGACCCACCCGGTCGCCTCCTCGGGCGTGCTGCCCAAGCGGTACGCCGACGCCGACGAGGCGACCAAGGCCGACCAGCGGGCCCGCGCCGGCATCCCGTTCCTCGGCGTCGAGGCCCGGATCGTCGACGCCGAGACCCTCGAGCCGCAGCCCTGGGACGACAAGGCCACCGGTGAGCTGCAGGTCCGCGGCCCGTGGTGCGCGAAGGACTACTACAACCCCGACGCCGGCGTCGTCCTGACCACCGACGACGGCTGGATGCGCACCGGCGACGTCGCGGCGATGGACTCCTTCGGCTCGATCCGCATCGCCGACCGCACCAAGGACCTCATCAAGTCCGGCGGCGAGTGGATCAGCTCGGTCGACCTCGAGAACGCGATCATGAGCCACCCGAAGGTCAAGGAGGCCGCGGTCGTCGGCATCCCGCACCCCAAGTGGGACGAGCGGCCGCTGGCCTGCGTCGTCCTCAAGGACGGCGAGGAGGCGACCGAGGAGGAGATCCTCGAGCACCTCAGGCCGCTGGTGGCCAAGTGGTGGATGCCCGACGCCGTCGAGTTCATCGACGAGGTGCCCAAGACCAGCGTCGGCAAGTTCTCCAAGAAGGACCTGCGCAGCCGCTTCGCGGAGTACGAGCCCAAGTCCTGAGACGGGGTCCTAGCGGACGAAGGGCGGCTGGCCGGTCTCGCTCACCAGGGGCCGGCCCGCCGCCTCCCACTCCCCCATGCCGCCGCCGACGTTCACCGCGTCGTAGCCGTTGAGGTTCAGCCACGCGGCGACCCGGGCCGAGCGCCCGCCGCTGCGACAGACGACGTACACCGGGTCGCCGTCGGGGACCTCGTCGAGCCGGGCCGGGACGTCGCCCATCGGGATGTGCGTGGCGCCCTCGGCGTGCCCGGTCACCCACTCGCCGTCCTCGCGGACGTCGAGGAGCGCGGCGTCCTCGGGCACCTCGGCGGCGGACACGGTCGGGACCTGCTGCGGCATCACGCGCCCCATCCTCCCAGGTGGGGCTCCACCGCACCGGCAGGCTGGGAGGATCGGGCCGTGACGTCCGCTCCCCCCGCGCCACCGGTCCGCGAGCCGGCCTGGTCGCTGTCCCGCTCGGCCATCTGGCTGTGGGTCACCCAGGGGGTGATCGGCACGCTCGTCTACGGCGTGCTCGTGGCGGTGCTCGTGCTCGCCGTGCCGGCGTCGGTGGGCGGGCCGGTGCCGGTGCTGCGGTGGCTGCTGCCGGTGCTGCTGGTCGTGTACGCGGTGGTGGCGATCGGCGTGCGGCCGTGGATCCGCTACCGGGTGCACCGCTGGGAGGTCACCGCGGACGCGGTGCACGCCCTCACCGGCTGGCTGAGCCGCACCTGGACGCTGGTGCCGGTCGCCCGGATCCAGACCGTCGACGTCACCCGCGGCGTGCTGCAGCAGCTCTACGGGCTGGCCAGCGTCGCGGTGCTCACCGCCTCGTCGCAGGGCACCGTCCGGGTGCCGCACCTGGAGGTCGCCGTCGCCGAGCGGGTGGCCGAGGACCTGGCCCGGCGGGCCGAGCAGGTGCGGGACGAGGCCACGTGACGGACCCGGTGCTGACGGCGCCCGAGCTCACCGCCCCACGGCGCACCTCGCCGCTGATCGTGCTCGTGCACACCGTCACGTTCCGCCAGGCCCGGCAGGTGGTGCCGGCCGCGATCCCCGTCGTCGCCGCGGTCGGCGTGGACGGCCCGGAGGTCGTCGTCGCGCTGGTGGTGGCGGTGACGGCGCTGTCGCTGCTGTTCGCCGCGCTGTCGTGGTGGCGGTTCACCTACCTCGACGCCCCCACCGCGGTGGTGGTCACCCGCGGCCTGCTCGCGCGGTCGGTGCGCACGGTGCCCAACGACCGGATCCGCGGCGTGGAGGTCGAGGCGCCGGCGCTGCACCGGCTGTTCGGGCTGGTCCGGGTCCGCGTCGACGCCGCGGCCGGCACGATGACCGGCGGGGACGAGGAGGTCGTCGTCGACGGCGTCCCGCGGGTGGAGGGCGACCGGCTGCGGGCCTCGGTGCTCACCCACCGGCGGGCCGCGGCGGCGTTCCCCGGTACGGACCCGTCCGCCCCGTCGCCGGAGGAGCCGGCCGAGCGGGAGCTGGCCCGGTTCGACCGGCGCTGGCTGCTCTACGCGCCGCTGGTCGCCAGCTACCTGGCGGTGCCGCTGGCCGCGGTCGGCGCGCTGTCGCGGCTGCTGCAGGAGCTGCCCCGGGACCTGCGCCCCGACCTCGACGGCCCCGACCTGACCGACGTCCGCGTCCTCGTCGTCACCGCGGTGGTCGCGGTGGCGCTGCTCGCGGTCGGGGCGGTCGCCGGGGCGGCGGTGGTCAACTGGGGCTTCCGGCTGGTGCGCCGCGGGGGCTCGCTGGTCGCCGTCCGCGGGCTGGTGACCCGGCGGCACACCGAGCTGGAGGTGGACCGGATCCGCGGCGGCACCCTGGCCGAGGGGCTGGGCATGCGGCTGGTGCGGGCCGCGCGGGTCAACGCCCTGGTCACCGGCCTGGGCGCGGCCAGCCGGCGCGGCCAGCTGTTCCCGCTGGGCCCGCGCGCGGAGGCGGTGCGGCTGCTCGGCCTGCTGGTCGACGACCCGGGCCCGCTGGCGCCGCACCCGCCCGCGGCCCGCCGGCGGGCGCTGGTCCGCGCGATCGCCACCGGGCTGCTGGTCGCCGCCGCCGGGGCCGTGCTGACCGCGCTGACCGGCTTCTGGGGCGTGCTCGCCGCCGGGGTCGTGCTCACCGTCCTCGGCGTGCCGCTGGGCCTCGGCCGCTACGCCGCGCTCGGCCACGCCACCGGGCCCGGCTCGTTCAGCGTGCGCAGCGGGCTGCTGGTGCGCGAGCAGGCGGTGCTGCAGCGGCGGGCCGTCGTCGGCTGGCAGGTCCGGCAGACCTGGTTCCAGCGGCGCGCGGGCCTGGCCACCGTCGTCGCCTGCGTCGGCGCGGGCAGCGGCGGCTACGCGGCGGTGGACATGGCCGCCGACGACGTCGCGGCGTTCACCGCCGCCGCGTCGGGACCGTGGGCCACCGCGCCCGGCCGGGGGACGCCCCGCCCGACGGGCTGACGGCGGAGGTCGCTGGCCCGTCGGGGCCAGGTCACCGGAACCCGGGAGTGTCGATCATCCGCCCGGGTAGCCCGGCGCTCGATGACCGCCGCACCGCGGCACGCCCGCTCAGCGCAGCCCGCCGGTCTCCCTGCCGAGGCCGACGCGGCCGGCCAGCGCGGCCGCCTCCACGCGGGTGGCCACGCCGAGGCTGCGCAGCAGCGAGGCGACCAGCCGCTTGGCGGTCCGCTCGGACACGTGCAGCGTGGTGGCGATGTCGACGGTGCTCGTGCCGTCGGCCACCAGCCGCCACAGCCGGCGCTCGTCGCTGGTCAGCCGGTCGGTCACGGTCTGCTCGCCGGTCGGCGCGGCGTCGTCGAGCAGCCGGCGCAGCAGCGCCTCGGGGACGACCGACCATCCGTCGAGCACTGCCAGCAGCGGGCGGACGAGGTGCTCCGGGTCGGCGCTCTTGGGCAGGAAGCCCGCCGCGCCCGCCCGCAGCGCCTCCAGCGCCGCGTCGGCCTCGGCCAGCCCGGACAGCGCCACCACCCGGACCACGGGGTCGGCCCGGCGGATCGCCGCGATCGCCCGCACGCCGCCCGGGGGCGGCATGTGCAGGTCCACGACGGCGACGTCGGCGTGGTGCCGGCGCACCAGCGCGGCGGCCGCGGAGGCGTCGTCGGTGGTGGCCACGACGCGCACCCGGCCGCCGCTCACCCCGGGGAGCAGCAGTGACAGCCCCCGGCTGAACAGCGGATGGTCGTCGACGACGACCACGTCCACGTACCCCTGACGCTCAGCCCCGGCGTCGGTCGACCCCACGACCCTCCTCACCCCGGCCCGGCGCGCCCGGCGCACCGGGCTCCACGCACCCGGAGGTGCCCGTGACCCTGGCCCCCGACACGCCCCGTACCGTCCGGTCCGGTTCCGGCCGGCTGCTCACCGACCTGGCCCGCGTGGTGCGCGACCACGTCGTCCGCGCCGCCCGCGGCCCGCGGCCGGGCCAGGAGCCGCCGCCCACACCCGAGGGCGCGCTGCTGCGAGCCATGTGCCACGACATGCGGAGCCCGCTGGCCTCGCTGGAGGCGCTGCTCGGCTCGCTGGACCGCGAGTCCGCCCAGCGCGAGGAGCTGCTGGAGCTGGCCCGCGCGCAGACCGCCCACCTGTCCTCGATGCTGCGCACCGCCGACGCCTCGGGCGGGGCGACGCGGCGGCCCCCCGGCGGGCGGCTGCTCGGCGAGGTGTTGCGCGCGTCGGTGGCCGCGTCCGGCCTGCCGCTGCGGCAGCTGACCCTGGCGGTGCAGGAGTGCGCCGCCGGGGTGAGGGTGGCCGACGCCCGGGTGCAGCGGATCCTCACCAACCTGCTGGAGAACGCCCACCGGCACGGGGACGGCGCCGCGGTGCTGCTGACCGCCGTCCACCGCGACGGCTGGGTCCGGCTTGCGCTCACCCAGGACGTGGCCCACCCCGGGCGGGTCGTGCAGTACCTCCGCCACGACGCCCCGCCGGTCGACCTCACCGGCCTGGGCCTGTGGTCGGTGCAGCGGCAGGCGCACGACCTCGGCGGCGCCGTCGTCTGGGCCACCTCCGACGCCGGGCTCACCCTCTGCGTCCAGCTCCCCGACCGGTGAGACCCCCTCCCGACGTGAGCCGCCCCGCGAGGCGGGCCGAGGAGTGGGGCCCGGAGGGTCCCGCGAGCGAGGGCCGGGAACGGCTCAGCGCAGGAGGGGACGGCACCTGGCCGCGGTGTCGGCCGGCAGGCCGACGGACGACACGGCACGGGAGACGTGGCACCGGGGGGCCACGGGACGGCACGGGCGGGCCACCGGGCGCGGGCAGATCCCCGGGTGTCGCCGCAGCGGCGGCGGCGCGACGACGCAAGCCGAGTGAGGGAGAGCCCGTGTTCACGCACACCCACGCCCTGCAGTACGAGGCCAAGCCCGACGGTCCCGACCCGGACTTCGCCCGCAAGATGCAGGAGGTCCTCGGCGGTCAGTGGGGCGAGATGACCGTCGCCACGCAGTACCTGCTGCAGGGCTGGAACTGCCGGCTGCCCGGCAAGTACAAGGACATGCTCCTCTCGATCGGCACCGAGGAGCTGGCGCACGTCGAGATGATCATCACGATGATCGACCGGCTGCTCGACCACGCGCCGCTCAAGCCCGACTCGGCCGACCGCAGCAAGGAGGCCGCCGCCGGCTACGGGCAGCACAATCCACAGCACCTCATCCAGAACGGCCAGGCGGCGTCCTACATGGACAGCATGGGCAACCCGTGGACCGGCGCGTACGTCACCGCCAGCGGCAACCTGATGGCGGACTTCTACTACAACGCCACCGCCGAGATGCAGGGCCGGCTGCAGGTGGCCCGGCTCTACAACATGACCGACGACCCGGGCGTGAAGGACCTGCTGCGCTTCCTCATCACCCGCGACCACATGCACCAGCAGCAGTGGCTGGCCGCCATCGAGCAGCTCAAGGAGGACGACCTCGAGGGGCTGCCGGTGCCCGAGGCGTTCCCGCTGTCCGACGAGGTCGGCGACCTGGGCTACACCTTCATCCAGGCCTCCGACGGCCCCGAGGCCGCCAACGGCCGCTGGGCGTCGGGTCCGGCGCTCGACGGCACGGACAACCAGCTCCGCGCCGCGGCGATCGAGGCCACCGCCGACGCCCCGACGCTGCCCCCGGGCGACCCGCGGCTCTACAGCACCCCGCAGACCGAGGCCCACACGATGCTGCAGAAGGCCAAGGACCTGCTCAAGTGAGCCGCTGAGCTCCCGATCACCGCGCCGTCGCCGCGCCGGCGGCCGGGCTCCCGCAGCCCGGCCGCCGGCCCGGCGGGGCCGCACCCGGAACGGCAGTCCCCGGAGGTCCCCCGTGCACCTGCCCACCCCCGCCGTCGTCCTGACGGCGGTCTACGCCGCGGCGCTCGCCGTCGCCGTGGCCAGTGCCACCACCGGCTCGGCCCGCGAGATCCTGGCCGGCCTGGTCGTCCTCGCCGCCCTCGTCACCCGCTGGGCGGTGCGCCGCTCCCGCCGGACCGCCCCCACGACCGCGGCCGCCGTGGCGACGGTCGACGCCGCGCTGCCCGACGCCCCGCTGCCGGAGGCCGCCCCCGCCCGCGCCGCCTGAACGCGCGAGGCGCGCGCCCCCTGACGGGGACGCGCGCCTCGGCTGTGTCGCGGTCCGCGACCGCTAGTGGGCGACGGCCTTCTCGGCACCGATCCCGGTGAGGGAGCGGACCTCCAGCTCGGCGGTCTTGTCCAGGTCCGGCTTCTCCTTGGACAGGACCGTGCCCAGCCAGCCGAGGAAGAACGACAGCGGGATGGACACGATGCCGGGGTTGTTCAGCGGGAACCAGTGGAAGTCCACGTCCTGGAACAGCGACGGGGACAGCCCGGTGGCCGGGTTGACCGGCGCGCCCGACACGACCGGCGAGAAGACGATCAGCACGATGCAGGCGATCAGGCCGCCGTACATCGACCACAGCGCGCCCTGGGTGGTGAACCGCTTCCAGAACAGCGTGTAGAGGATCGTCGGGAGGTTCGCCGACGCCGCGACGGCGAAGGCCAGCGCCACCAGGAAGGCGATGTTCAGCCCGGCCTGCAGGGCGAGGATGCCCAGGCCGATCGAGATCGCGCCGATGACGACGGCGGTGATGCGGGCGACCCGCACCTCGCCGTTGGGCGGCACGTTGCCCTTCTTGATGACCGACGCGTAGACGTCGTGGGCGAACGAGGCCGACGCGGTGATCGTCAGGCCGGCGACCACCGCGAGGATCGTCGCGAACGCGACGCCGGCGATGATGCCGAGCAGCACCGTGCCGCCGAGCTCGAAGGCCAGCAGCGGGGCCGCGGAGTTGACCGCACCGGGGGCGCCGAGGATGGTGTCCGCCCCGACGAGGGCGCCGGCGCCGTAGCCGATGACCAGGCTGAACAGGTAGAAGATGCCGATCAGCCAGATCGCCCAGACCACCGAGCGACGGGCGTCCTTCGCCGTCGGCACGGTGTAGAAGCGCATGAGCACGTGCGGCAGGCCCGCCGTGCCGAGCACCAGGGCCAGGCCCAGCGAGACGAAGTCGAGCTTCGAGGTGCTGGTCGCGCCGTACTGCGCGCCCGGCGCCAGGACGTCGCGGCCCTCGACCGCGTTGGCCTGCGCGCCGCCCAGCAGCGAGGACAGGTTGAAGCCGAACTCGCCGAGCACCCACAGCGTCATGACCAGCGCGCCGGCGATGAGCAGCGAGGCCTTGATGATCTGCACCCACGTCGTGCCGCGCATGCCGCCGACCAGCACGTAGATGATCATCAGCGCGCCGACGAGGACGACGACGAGGGCCTGCGCGGCCTCGCCGGTGACCCCCAGCAGCAGGGTCACCAGGCCGCCGGCGCCCGACATCTGCGCCAGCAGGTAGAACAGCGACACCGCCAGCGTGGAGATCGCCGCCGCCGTCCGGACCGGGCCCTGCCGCATCCGGAAGGCCAGGACGTCGGCCATGGTGAACCGGGCGGTGTTGCGCATCAGCTCGGCGACCAGCAGAAGCGCCACCAGCCAGGCGACGAGGAAGCCGATCGAGTACAGGAAGCCGTCGTAGCCGTAGACGGCGATCGCCCCGGCGATGCCGAGGAACGACGCCGCCGACAGGTAGTCACCGGCGATGGCCAGGCCGTTCTGGGTGCCGCTGATGTTGCGGCCCGCGGCGTAGTAGTCCGCTGCGCTCTTGTTGTTGCGGCTGGCGCGGAAGGTGATCACCAGGGTGACCAGGACGAACGCGCCGAAGATGCCGATGTTGAGGGCCGGCGTGCCGATGGTGGCGTCGGCGGCGAGCACGTCAGCGGGCACGCGTGGCCCCCTTCCCGAGGTCGGTGCCGGCGCGGTGACCGGCGGCGTACTCGTGGTGCTCGAGCCGCTCGCGCATCTCGTCGGCGATCGGGTCGGTGCGCCGGTTCGCGTGCGAGACGTACAGGTGGGTGATCACGAACGTGGACAGGAACTGTCCGAGCCCGAGCAGGAGCCCGATGTTGACGTTGCCGAACACCTGGGTCGCCATGAAGTCCGGCGCGTAGGTGGAGAGCAGGACGTAGAGCAGGTACCAGGCCAGGAAGGCCACGGTCATCGGGAACGCGAAGGCGCGGAAGCGCCTGCGCAGCTCGGTGAACTCCGGCGAGTTCTGCGCCTGCCGGTACTCCTCCGGCGTCAGCAACCGCCGTTCGGCGGGTTCGGTCACGACTGTGCCCCCTCGTGTCGACCTGGTCGGACGTGTGACGGCGCTCACCATAGGTCGGCGACGGTTGAGTCGGAAATGATCGAAACTATCGGTGCGGAGCCGTGACCTGAGCTTCCGACCGCCGTAACGCCGTGGAAGTGCGCCGGCGGTGCACTTGGGGGCATGACCGCGACGGCAGACACGTCGACCGCACGGTCGACGGGGTGGTTCCCGGTGGCCCGCGCCACCGAGGTCGGGACGACGCCGGTGCCGGTGGGCGCCGGGGGACGCGCGTACGTCGTCGTCCGGCTCCGGCCCGGCGGGGAGGTCAGCGCCTTCCCCGACCGGTGCCCGCACCGGCTGGTCCCGCTGGCGGCGGCCGCCGTCGTCGGGGGCCGGCTGCAGTGCCCGTACCACGGCTGGCGCTTCGAAGCGGACGGCCGCTGCGTGGACGTCCCCTCCCTCGGGCCCGACGGCAGCCCTCCGCCCCGGGCGGACCTGCCGGTGCCGTGGGCGGTCGAGGAGCGGCACGGCTGGGTCTGGCTCGCACCCGAGCGGACCGTCGTCGCCCTCCCGCCGGCCCCCGCCGCCGAGCCGGTGCCCGAACCCGCCCCGGCTCCCGGGCCGCCGCCGGGGCCGGTGTTCGGCAACCTCGACCCGTCGCTGGAGCACGCCTGGCACCCGGTCGCGCTGTCCCGCGAGCTGCGGCCCGGCGGCTGGCTGCAGGTCCGCCTGCTCGGCCGCACCTGGGCGCTGTCCCGCGGCGCGGACGGCCTGGAGGCGGACCCGCCGGCGTGGGGCGTGCGCGAGCGGTTCGGCGTCGTCTGGCTGGCGCCGGCCGAGCCCCGCGACGTCCCGCTCGAGCTGCCCGAGGACGGCGACCGGCGCTTCGTCCGCGGCTGGCCGGCGCCGGTCCGGTCGGCCGGCCCGGCCGGGCCGCTGGCCGACGCCCTCCTCGACACCGCGCACGGCCCGTTCGTGCACGGCGGTCCCGAGGACGACGGGCCGGCTCCCGAGGTGACGCCGGAGCCGGGCGGGTTCACGAGCGTGCGCGCGCACGACGCGACGGTGACCACCGCCGTGCACCGCGCGCCGTTCCAGCTGCGGCGGCGGGTGGAGTCCGCGGCGTCCGGCGCGGCGACGACGACGCTGTACCTCCTGCAGCCCGAGGACGCCGACTCCACCCGCGTCTACGCGTGCGTGCTGCTGCGTGCGGGGGACGGCGAGCCGCTGCCCGGGCCGGAGGTGGTGGCCGCCGAGGTCGCGCGCGCCCAGCGGGCGCTGGCCGAGGACCTGGGGCTGCAGGCGCAGCTCGCCGGCACCGGGCTGCCGCTGGCGGCGCGCGACGAGCTGCACGTGCGCTCCGACCGGCACGGCCTGGCGCTGCGCCGCGCCCTGGCCGACTTCGCCGCCGGCCGCTGAGCACGATCAGGTGAGCTGATCGTGCCGTGTCCTGGCTCGGTGTCGACGGTGAGCCAGGACGCTCCGCGGTGAGCCAGGACGCTCCGCGGTGGGCCAGGACGGCGTCAGGCCGGCTCGAGCTCCTCGCCGCAGGCGGGACAACGGGTGGGCGGGTCCTCGTCGGCGATCCGCCCGCACGCCGGGCACACCCGCGCCAGCCAGCACGCCGGGTCCCCGCCCTCGTCGTCCGGCCCGGCACCGCCGGCCGGGCCCGGGCGGACCTCCTCCTGGGACATCCCGCCTCCTCCTCGCCGTGAGGCCGACGGTACGGCGACCGGGACGGTGACGCGGGTCGCGGCGACCGCCCGGGGCCGGCTGGGAACATGGACGTCGTGCCGTCGCCCGCCCCGCGCCGAGAACGAGCGCGCCGCACCGCCCTGACCGCCGCCGCCCTGGCCCTCCCCGCGGGCTGGCTCGCCCGCGCGCTGTGGGGCCTGCCCACGGCGATCGGCGCCGGCCGGCGGGAGATCCGGCCCACGGCGGCCGGCTCGCCGCAGTGGTCGCACGGCAGGTTCCACAACACGCTGCCCACGCCCACGCTGCCGCCGCCCAACGCCCGCCGGGGCCTGCTCCGGCAGTGGCACGACGACCGGCACGTCGGCCTGCCCACCCGCCCGGTGCCGCTGACCCGCCCGGAGATCCCGGCCGAGGCCGGCGAGCTCGCCGTGACCTGGTTCGGGCACTCGAGCGCGCTGCTGGAGGTCGACGGCGCCCGCGTGCTGGTCGACCCGGTGTGGGGGTACCGCGTCTCGCCGTCGCCGGTGTTCGGCCCCACCCGGCTGCACGAGCCGCCGGCGCCGGTGGCGTCCCTCCCCCGCGTCGACGCCGTGCTGATCTCGCACGACCACTACGACCACCTGGACCTGCCGACGGTGCGGGCGCTGGTCGAGCAGCAGGACGCGCCGTTCGTCGTCCCGCTGGGCGTGGGCGTGCACCTGCGCCACTGGGGCGTGCCGGAGGACCGCGTCGTCGAGCTGGACTGGGACGGCGCGACGACGGTCGGCGACCTGACGATCACCTGCACCGAGGCGCGGCACTTCTCCGGCCGCTACCTCACCCGCGACACCACGCTGTGGTCGTCGTGGGTGGTGGCCGGCCCGCGGCACCGCGTCTTCTTCGGCGGCGACACCGGCTACACCCCGGCCTTCGCCGGCATCGGCGCCCGGCTGGGCCCCTTCGACCTCACGCTGCTGCCGATCGGCGCCTACAACGAGGCCTGGGCGCACATCCACATGGACCCCGAGGAGGCGGTGCGCGCGCACGGCGACCTCGGCGGCGGGGTGCTGCTGCCGGTGCACTGGGCCACGTTCAACCTGGCCTTCCACCGCTGGGACGAGCCGGTGCAGCGGCTCCTCGGCGCCGCCGGGCGCTCGGGCGTGCAGGTGGTGGTGCCGCGGCCGGGCCAGCGGGTCGACGTCCTGGCGCCGCCGCCGCTGGAGGACTGGTGGACCGCGGTCGGCTCGCCCGGGGCCGGTCCCGCCCCGCACGACGACGCCGGCGTGAGCGGCACCGTGCTCGCCCGCGTGCTCTCCCGGCTGATGGCGCTGCGGGTCGGCTGACGCTCAGGCGCTGCGGCGCACGACCAGCTCGGAGGGGAAGAACTCCGTCTCGTGCGCCGCGGCGCGGGTGAGCACGGCCCGCACCGCCGCGCCGGCGATCCGCTCCACCGGGTGCGTCGCCGTCGTCAGCCCCGTGACCCCGGCGAGGGGGACGTCGTCGAAGCCGGCGACCGCGACGTCGCCGGGGACCTGCCGGCCGTGCCGGCGCAGCATCGCGAGGACGCCGAGGGCGACCTCGTCGCAGCTGGCCAGGACCGCGTCGGTGTCCGGCCAGCGGGCGAGGACCTCCTCGGCCCCGGCCTCCCCCGCCGCGGCGTCGAAGCCGCCGGGCACGGTGCGCGCCTCCAGCCCGGCCGCGGCGACGGCCGCGCGGTAGGCCGCGACCGGGCGCTGCGCGCACGGCAGCCACGGCGGGCCGGTGACCATCGCGATCCGCCGTCGTCCCGACCGGAGCAGGTGCGCGACCGACGCCCCGGCCGCCGCGGCGCCGTCCACGTCGAACGACGGGACGTCCGCGCTGCCCGTCCCGATCGACACCACCCGGCCGCGCAGCCCCCGCGGCACGGCGGCGAGCAGCTCGTGTGTGGTGTTGACCAGGACGACCCCGCCGACGGTGCGGTCGCGGGCCAGGGCGTCCAGCTCGGCGCCCGGCGCGTGCAGCGGCAGCCGGCGGACGGCGATCCCGAGCCCCTCCGGGGTGAGCACCCGCGCGCCCGCGGTCACCACCCGCGCTAGGTACTCGCAGTCGAGGATCGCGTCCGACGTGCCGGTGACGGCGACGACGACCCGCGTGCCGGTGCCGCTGGCGAGGGCGCGCGCGACCGGGTCGGCCGCGTAGCCGAGCGCCTCGGCGGCGGCGCGCACGCGGGTCAGGGTCTCCGCGGACACCGGCCCGCTGCCGGTGACCACCCGGGACACCGTCGCGCGGGAGACGCCCGCGGCCCGCGCGACGTGCTCGAGGGTCACCGTGGGAGGCGGGGCGTCGCGCACCCGGCCGTCGTACCACCCTGGCGGTGCCGGAGGGGAGCCCCGGCGGGCTGGGACCGCTCTCAGCGCAGCAGCTTGCTCATCCGCCGGTCGGCCAGCGGCTTGCCACCGGTCTGGCAGGTCGGGCAGTACTGCAGCGAGGTGTCGGCGAAGCTGACCTCGCGGACGGTGTCGCCGCACACCGGGCAGGGCAGGCCGGTGCGGGCGTGCACCCGCAGCCCCGACCGCTTCTCGCCCTTGAGCGTCGCCGCCGCCTGGCCCACCTGCCGCTCGAGCGCGTCGGTGAGCGTGGCCCGCAGCGCGTCGTAGAGCCGGACCAGCTCGTCGTCGGTGAGCCTGTCGGCCATCTTGAACGGCGAGAGCCGGGCGGCGTGCAGGATCTCGTCGGAGTAGGCGTTGCCGACGCCGGCCAGCACGGTCTGGTCGGTGAGCGTGCCCTTGAGCTGCGCGTGCCGGCCGGCCAGCAGCGCGGCGAACTGCTCGCGGTCGACGGCCAGCGCGTCGGGGCCGAGCCGGCCGACGCCGGGGACCTCCGACGGCGAGCGGACCAGGTACACGGCGAGGCTCTTGCGGGTGCCCTGCTCGGTGAGGTCGAAGCCGTTGCCGTCATCGAGGTGGACGCGCAGCGCGAGCGGGCCCTTGCCGGGCTTGGGCGGCGCGGTGGGCAGGCCGGTGCGCCAGTGCAGCCACCCGGCGCGGGCCAGGTGCACCACCAGGTGCAGCCCGGAGACGTCGAGGTCGAGGAACTTGCCGTGCCGGGCGGCGCCGGTGACCTCCAGCCCGGCCAGCGCCGACAGCGGCGGGTCGAAGGTCTTGAGCGCCTGCAGCGCGGTCAGGTCGGCGCGCGCGACCACCCGGCCGACGGCGTTCTCGCGGAGGAACGCGGCCAGCGCCTCCACCTCGGGCAACTCGGGCACCCGGCCATGATCCCCGCCGTCGTCCCCTCCCGTCGTCCCCGATCGTGTGCACTTCCGCGGAAGTGCACGGGCTTCAGCCGACGAACGACGTCCGGTCGGTGACCGTGGCGGTGGCGCCCGGCTCGGCGCGGGCGGCGTCGGCCACCGCGGCGGCCACGGCCTGCGTGACGGCCGGGTCGAACACGCTCGGGATGATGTAGTTGGCGTTGAGCTGGTCGTCGCGGACGATCGCCGCCAGCGCCTCGGCCGCGGCCAGCAGCATCCCGGTGCTGATCTCGGTGGCGCGGGCGTCGAGCAGCCCCCGGAAGACGCCGGGGAAGGCCAGCACGTTGTTGATCTGGTTGGGCAGGTCCGAGCGGCCCGAGGCGACGACGGCGGCGTGCTGCCGGGCCCGGACCGGGTCGACCTCCGGCGTCGGGTTGGCCATCGGGAAGACCACCGCCCGCTCGGCCATCGCGGCCAGCGCCTCCACCGGCAGCACGTTGCCGGCGCTCACCCCGATGAACACGTCGGCGTCCACAAGCGCGTCGGGCAGCTCGCCGCGCACGCCCGCGGGGTTGGTGCGCCGCGCGAGGTCGGCCTTGGCCGGGGACAGCCGCTCGTCGTCGGGCGACAGGATCCCCTCGCGGTCCCACACGAGCACCTGGCCGGCGCCGGCGGCGAGCAGCAGGTTGACGATCGCCGTCCCGGCCGCGCCGGCCCCGGCGACGACGATCCGCACGTCGACCAGCCGCTTGTCCACCACGCGCAGGGCGTTGCGCAGCGCGGCCAGCGCCACGATCGCCGTGCCGTGCTGGTCGTCGTGGAAGACCGGGACGTCGAGCCGCTCGCGCAGCCGGGCCTCGATCTCGAAGCAGCGCGGCGCGGCGATGTCCTCGAGGTTGATGCCACCGAAGCCGGGCGCGATGAGCTCGACGGTGCGCACGATCTCGTCGACGTCCTGGGTGTCCAGGCAGATCGGCCAGGCGTCGATGTCGGCGAACCGCTTGAACAGCGCGGCCTTGCCCTCCATCACCGGCAGCGCGGCGCCGGGCCCGAGGTCGCCCAGGCCCAGGACGGCCGACCCGTCGGTGACGACGGCGACGGTGTTGCCCTTGATGGTCAGCCGGCGCACGTCCTCGGGGTGCTCGGCCAGCGCCAGGCACACCCGCGCCACCCCGGGGGTGTAGGCCATCGACAGGTCGTCGCGGGTCTTGAGCGGCACCTTGGAGGCCACCTCGAGCTTGCCGCCGAGGTGCAGCAGGAACGTGCGGTCGCTGACCTTGCGCACGGCCACCCCGGGCACGGCGCCGAGCGCGGTGACCATCTCCTCGGAGTGCGCGGCGTCGGCGGCCGAGCAGGTGACGTCGACGGTCAGCCCGTCGGGCCGGGAGTCGACGACGTCGATGGCGGTCACCGCGCCGCCGGCCTCGCCCACCGCCGTCGCGATCCGGCCGATGCTGGCCGGGTCGCCGTCGGCGGTGAGCCGCACGGTGATCGAGTAGGAAGCCGAGGTGACCGGCCCGCGCGGGACGGCGGCCGGCTCGCCGAGGGCGGTCGGGTCCGCTGCTGTGTCGCTGCTCACACCCCGATCGTGACACCGCCGGGCGCGGGCCGCGCTCAACCGCCGGGGATCGGCTCGAGCACGACCTCCAGGCCGCCGTCGGCCGCGGCCGCCACCAGCGCGGCGCCGTCGAGCGGCGGCGGCCCGAGCAGCGTGGCCAGGGCGGCCTGCGGCCCGGCCGGGACGGCGACGACGACCACCCGCGCCGCGGCGTCCCCGCCGGCCACCGACCAGGGCACGCCCCGCGGGCAGACGACGGCCGAGCCGGGCGGGCGCGGCCGCGCCGGCGCGGAGCCGACCGCCACCAGCGGGCAGCCGGCGGTGACGACGAGCACCACGTCGGCGCCGCGGGCCACCAGGCGGCGCGGCGGGCAGCCCGGCGGGACGGTCACCGCCTCGGCGGCGGGACGGCCGGGCGGGGGGACGGCGTCGAGCGGCTCCATGCCCCGCACGGTGCGCCCGCGCGCTGGTGGGCCGCTGGTCCCGCCCCCGCCAGCGGCCGACCAGTGCCCGACCAGCCCCGGCTCCGACGGTGGGCGCCGATCGAGACCGACCTCCCCTGGAGCCGCCATGAGCACCGCCCCGCCCCTGCCCACCTCCTCCCCGACCGCCCCGCCGGCCGCACCCGCGATCCGCCCGTCGCCGTGGCGGGAGATCGGCGTCTTCCTCGGCGCCACCGCCGGCCTGCTCACCCTGACGACCGCCGTCGCGGCGGCCGCGGACGCCGACGTCGCGCACGTCGACCAGGAGCCGCCGCTGGTCCAGGCGCTGCTGTTCGGCCAGGCGCTGATCCCGCTGCTGGCCACCGTCCTCGCCCGGCTGGTCACCGCCGGGACGCTGCGCCGGCCCGGCTGGGGCTTCCGCCGGACGTCGTGGCGCAGCCTCGGCACCGCCTGGCTGTGGGGCCTGCTGCCGACGCTGGCCGCCGGCGGCCTGCTCTGGGTCACCGGGCTGGCCGGCTTCGCCTCCGACGGGCTGACGCCGACGGTGGCGCTCGGCCTGACGCTGCTGGTCCTCCCCTACGTCGCCCTCGCGCTCTTCGAGGACGTCGGCTGGCGCGGCCTGCTGGTGCAGCGCCTGGCCGAGGTCGCCGGCCCGCGCACCGTCGTCCTGGTCAGCGGGCTGGCCTGGTCGCTGTTCCACTGGCCGCTGGTGCTCTTCCTCGGCGGCGCGCCCGCGGGGATCCCGCTGCCGTTCGCGCTGCTGTGCCTGACCGTGGGCACCACCTCGCTGGGCGCCGTGCTCGCCTCGATGCAGCTGCGCTGGGGCATCTGGCCGGGCGTCCTGGCGCACGCGGTGCTCAACGCGCTGCTCTACCACGTGCTCGCGCCGCTGACCGCCGACAGCGGGCCCACCGAGTGGTTCTCCGCGGAGACCGGCGCCGCGGGGGCCGTCACGCTGCTGCTCACCGCGCTCGCCTGGTGGCGGGTCGCGCCCCTGCGCCGGTCCCCCGACGGCGGCACGGTGGCCGCCTGAGCCCCGGGAGGGCCGCGACCACCTACCCTCCCCGGCCGTGGACCTGCGGCTGGACGTGCTCGGGCCGACGCGGCTGCTCCGCGACGGCGCCGCGGTGGACCTCGGCGGGCGCCGGCCCGCCGAGGTCCTCGCGCTGCTGGCCGCCGCCGAGGGCCGGACCGTGCAGGCCGCCGCGCTGGCCGACCGGCTGTGGCGCGGCGCCCCGCCGGCCACCGCGACGACGACCCTGCAGGGCCACGTCAGCCGCCTGCGCCGGCTGCTCGACCCCGGCCGCGGCGCCCGCGACGCCGCCGTCCTGGTCACCCGCGGCGACGGCTACGCGCTGGTCCTGCCGCGCACCGCCGTCGACGCGCACGCCTTCGCCGACCTGGTCACCGCCGGCACCGCCGCCGGCGACCGGGAGGCCGCCCGGCTGCTGACCGAGGCGCTGGCGCTGTGGCAGGACCGGCCCTACGCCGACGTCGCCGACGTGGAGGACGTCGTCCCCGCGGTGGCGCGGCTGGAGGAGCTGCGGCTGGTCGCCGTCGAGCGGCTGGCCGAGGCCCGGCTGGCGCTGGGCGCGGGCGCGGAGCTGGTGCCCGACCTCACCGCGGCCGCCGCCGTCGCCCCGCTGCGCGAGCACACCGCCGCGTTGCTGGCCCGGGCGCTGTACCGGGCCGGGCGGCAGGGCGACGCGCTGGACGTGCTGCGCCGCACGCGGGAGCGGGTCGCCGACGAGCTGGGCCTGGACGCCTCGGCCGAGCTGCGTGACGTCGAGGCCGCCGTCCTGCGGCAGGACGCCGCGCTGGCCGCCCCGGCGCGGACCCCGGCTCCCGTCGCCGCGCCCGCGCCGCGGGCCGAGCCGGCCGGGGACGGCTTCGTCGGCCGTCCCGGCGAGCTGGCCGCGCTGGCGGCGGCGTGGGCGGCCGCGGGCGCGGGCCGCGGCACCGCCGTCGTCGTCACCGGCGAGCCGGGCATCGGCAAGACCCGGCTGGTCGAGGCGTTCGCCGCCCGCGCCGGGGCCGCCGTCCGCTGGGGCCGCTGTGCCGAGATCGGCGGCGCCCCGCCGTACTGGCCGTGGCAGCAGGTGCTCGGCGGGCTGCCCGAGGCGGCGCTCGGCGCGGACACCGGCGCCCGCTTCGCCCTCGGCCTGGACACCGCCCGCCGGCTGCACGCCCTCGCCGTCGAGCGGCCGCTGCTCGTCGTCCTCGACGACCTGCAGTGGGCCGACGGCGACTCCCTGCACGTGCTCGAGGTGGTCCTCTCCCAGGTGCACGGCAGCCGGCTGCTGCTGGCGGTGACCTGCCGCGAGGAGGCCACCGCCGACCCGGTGCTCACCCGAGTGCTGGGCCTGGCCGCCCGGCTGCCCGGCGCGCAGCGGCTGCGGCTGGCCGGGCTGGCCGCCGACGAGGTCGCCGACCTGGTCGCCGGGCTGCGCGGGGACACCCCGGCCGGCGCCGCCGTCGCCACGCTGGCCGAGCGCACCGGCGGCAACCCGTTCTTCGTCACCGAGCTGGCCGCCCTGCCGCCGTCGGCCGGCGAGACCGTGCCGGCCGGGGTCCGCGACGTCGTCCGGCTGCGGCTGGCCGCGCTGCCCGCACCCGCGCGCGACGCGCTGGCCGCGGCCGCCGTCGCGGGCCGGGACGTGCCGGTCGGGCTGCTGGCCGCCGTCCTGTCCGGCGACGACGGCGGGGTGACGACGGCGCTGGCCGCGGGCCTGCTGGTCGAGACCTCGCCCGGCCGGGTGCGGGTGGCGCACGACCTGGTGCGCGAGGTGCTGCTGGCCGACCTGGGGCCGGTCGAGCGGGCGCGCGTGCACGGCCGGACGGCCGACGTGCTGGAGGCCGGGCCCGCGGCGGCGACCGCGGCCGGCGCCATCGCCGTGCACCGCAGCGAGGCCGCCGCCGGCGGGCCGGACCCGGCGGCCGCCCGCGCCTGCCTGCGGGCCGCCCGCGAGGCGCTGGACCGGGCCGGCGTGGAGGAGGGCGCCGCGCTGGCCGACCGGGGGCTGGCGCACGTCCCGCCCGGGGAGGCGGCGCTGGCGGCGGACCTGCACCTGGTGCGCGGCCGGGCGCTGCGCCGGCTGGGGCTGCTGGAGGAGAGCGGCGCCGCCCTGCGCGCGGCCGCGGACCTCGCCCGCGGGGTCGGCGACGCGCCGCGGCTGGCCCGGGCCGCCGTCGCCTCCGCCGGCGGCGGGCTCGGCGGCTACTGGGCCTCGGTCGGCGCGCCCGCGGCCACCGACGTCGCGCTGCTGGAGGAGGCCGCGGCCGGCGCCGACGCGCTGCCGCCGGAGCTGGCCTCGGCGGTCCTCGCCGCGCTGGCGGTGCAGCGGTCCTCGATCGGCGAGGCGGGCGGCCGGGAGCTGGCCGACCGCGCGCTCGCCGCGGCCGGCGGCGTCCCGTCCGCGCGGCCGCGGGCGCGGGTGGCCCGGTTCGTGGCCGACTGGACGCCGGCGCACGCGGCGCAGCGGGTGGAGCTGGCCCGGGCGCTGCTGCGCGAGTCGGCCGGCGACCCCGCCGCCGAGGCCACCGCCCTGCACCTGCTCCGCTGCGCGCTCACCGAGACGGTGCAGGCCGACGAGGCCGCGGCGGTGTCCCGCCGGTTCACCCAGCTGGCCACCCGGCGCGGCGACGGCGACCTGCTGCAGCTGGACGCCTGGTGGTCCGCGGGGCTCGCGCTGGCCCGCGGGGACGCCGACGGCGCCCGCCGGCTGGCCGACGCCGCCGTCCGCGAGGCACCGACCACCTCCCCGGCCGCCGCCGACGTCACCCGGATGTCGCGGCAGACGATCGAGGGCATCGCCGCCTGGCACGAGCGCTCGATGGGCGCGCTGGTGCCCGAGGTCGTCGACCTGGCGGCGACCGTCGACGCCGGGTTCCTGTCCGTCCTCGCGCTGGCCCACGCGCAGGCCGGGCGGCGGGAGCAGGCGCACGCCGTCGTCGAGCGGTGGCTCGCGTTCCCGGCGCACGGCGCCCGCGAGCCGGTGCGGGCGGTGCTGCTCGCCGACGCCGCCCTGGAGCTGCGCGACCGCGACCTCGCCGCCTCCCAGCTGCCGGCGCTGGAGAGCTACGGCGACACCGTGCTGGTGCTGTGGGCGGGCACGACCGTCCTCGGCCCGACCGCCCTCTACCGCGGCGGCGTGCTCGGGCTGCTCGGCCGGCCGGGCGCCGCGGCGGAGCTGCGGCGGGCGCTGGAGATCTGCGACGCGTTCGGCTTCGCGCCGTTCGCCGCCCGCGCCCGCGCGCTGCTGGCCGAGCACGGCTGACCCGTCCCGGGCACGGCCGCGGACGTGCCCGGAGCGGTCAGTCCTGGCCGCGCAGCCGGAACGGCCGGTCGGCGGCGAGCGGCTGCCGCGCCCAGGCCACGAGCCCGGCGACGTCGATCCCGTGCGGCGGCGCGGCCGCGTAGGGCGCGACGTTGCCCGCGCCGCGCTCGACCAGCCGGGCGGCGCCGGGCCCGTTGCCCCGGGCGGCGTGGGTGAGCCCGACGGCGAGCTGCGCCAGCCCCCGCCACAGCTGCCGCTCCGTCTCCGGCGCGGCCTTCCAGGCGTCCTCCAGCACCTCGTGGGCGTGGAACGGGCGCCCGGCGTCGAGCAGACGCTGCGCCTCGGTCAGCGCCTCGTCCGGCGTGCGCGGCACCCCCTCCGGCGCGCGCTCCTCGCCCACGGCGCCGCGGGGCAGCGGGCGGCCGAGGGCGTCACGGGGCCGGGCGTTGCGGGCCCGCCCCGCGGCGTCCCGGTCCCGGGGGGAATCCACCGGACGATCCTCGCGCGAACACCGGACGACGGCGCGGTGCGCCGCCGCTCCGGGGGTTGTCACCAGGGCCGTGTAGTGCATGGATGGGAGCCGAGGACGGCCCCTGCGCGAGGCCGCCCCCGCACCGACCCGCGGTCGTTCGCGACCGGTCCGGACCTGGAGGGGGTGGGCCCCGTGGGCCCTGCCGTGGAGGAGCGCACCGCGCTCGACCTCGATGGCGCCGTCGCCACCGTCACCGCCACCGCGCTGCGGCCCGGCCCGGCGGGCCCGGTCGGCCTGGAGCTCGAGGCGCACCTGGTCGACCTCGACGCCCCGGCCGCCCGGGTGCCCTGGGACCGGGTGTGCGCCGCGGTGGCCGGGGTGCCGGCCCTGCCCGGCGGCAGCCGGGTGACCCTGGAGCCCGGCGGGCAGGTGGAGCTGTCCGGGCCGCCGCTGCCGGGCGCCGCGGCCGCGGTGGCCGCGCTGCGCGCCGACCGCGCCGTCCTCGCCGCCGCGCTGGCCGCGCGCCGGCTGGGGCTGGCGCCGGTGGGCACCGACCCGCTGCGCCGCCCGACCCGGGTGAGCCCGGCGCCGCGCTACCGCGCGATGGAGCGGCACTTCGCCGCCGCCGGCTGCGGCCCGGCGGGGACGGCGATGATGACCGCGACCGCGTCGCTGCAGGTCAACCTGGACGCCGGCCCGCGCAGCGGGTGGAGCCGCCGCGTGGCGCTGGCCCACCAGCTCGGCCCGGTGCTGGTCGCCGTCTCGGCCTGCTCGCCACTGCTCGGCGGGCGGGTCACCGGCTGGCGCTCGTCGCGGCAGCAGGTGTGGGGCGCCCTCGACCAGGCCCGCTGCGGCCCGATCCTCGGCGGCGCCGACCCGGCCGGCGAGTGGGCCGCGTACGCGCTGGCCGCGCCGGTGATGCTGGTCCGCGACCCGGACACCGGCGACGCCGAGCCGGTGCTCCCCCGCACCCCCTTCGCCGACTGGGTGACCGGCGCGGTCCCGCTGGGCGGGCGCCGGCCCACCCAGGCCGACCTGGACTACCACCTGTCCACGCTGTTCCCGCCGGTGCGGCTGCGCGGCTACCTGGAGATCCGCTACCTCGACGCCGCGCCCGAGCCGTGGTGGCCGGCGCTGGCCGCGGTCACCGCCGCGCTGCTCGACGACCCGGCCGCCGCCGACGCCGCCGCCGAGGCGACCGCGCCGGTCGCCGGGGCGTGGACCCGCGCCGCCCGCGACGGGCTGGCCGACCCGGAGCTGCGCGCCGCCGCGGTGCGCTGCCTGGCCGCGGCGCTGCCCGCCGTCGACCCGGGCCTGGGGGGGGGGGGGGGGGGGGGGGGGGGGGGGGGGGGGGGGGGGGGGGGGGGCGGGGGGGGGCGGCGCGCGGCCGCCCCCGCCCGCCGCCCCCCCGCCGCCGCCGGGCCCCCGACAC
>NZ_JBJGZF010000029.1:0-26761 GCF_054050375.1 Geodermatophilus sp. SYSU D00879 | reverse complement strand
CCCCCCCCCCCCCCCCCCCCCCCCCCCCCCCCCCCCCCCCCCCCCCCCCCCGCCCCCCCCCCCCGGGGGGGGGCCCCCCCCCCCCGCCGTTCGAGGGCAGGGGCGCCGAGTGGGCAGCCGCGGGGGTCGTCGACGCGCGGTGACCCCGCCCGTTGACCACTCGGCGGCGGGGCCCCTCGACGGGCCCCGGCGGCGTCAGCGGAGGGCGGTCGCGGGGACGGCGGGGGCGTCGAGGGGCTGCCCGGTCGCCGGGCCGCGGACCGACCACACCAGCCGCGCGGTGTAGGCGGTCACCAGCACCGCGCCGAGCATGTGCAGCAGCACCAGCACGACCGGCAGGTGCGTGAAGTACTGGACGAACCCGACGACGCCCTGCAGCAGCTGGACGACGAGCACGTCGCGCGCGGCCCGGCGGACGCGGCCGGGGGCGTCGGTGGCGTACAGCGCCACGAGCAGCGCGATCGTCAGGCCCACGAGGAGGAACACCGCGTCGGCGTGCAGCTGGCTCACCGTCTCGGGGTCGAAGCCCATGCGGTCGCCGGTGGGGACGCCGGCGTCGTCGAGGTCGCCGCTGTGCGGGCCGCTGCCGGTGACGACCGTGCCCAGCGCGAGCACCACCGCGGTGACCGCGGCGATCCCGCCGGCCAGCAGCGCGATCGGACGGCGGACCACCGGCCGGCCGACCCCCGGCTCGCGGGACCGCAGCCACAGCACGGTCGAGACGGCGACCAGCAGCGTGGAGACGAGGAAGTGGACGGCGACGGTCCACGGGTTGAGACCGGTGAGCACGGTGACGCCGCCGATCGCCGCCTGCACCGGGATGCCGAGGAAGGTCAGCGCGGCCAGCGGCCGCAGGTCCCGGCGCGGGGAGCGCCAGACCGCCACGAGCACCGCGATGGCCACCGCGGTGAGCACGAAGGTGAGCAGCCGGTTGCCGAACTCGATGAGGCCGTGCCCGGCCATCTCCGGCGTCGTCACGAAGCTGTCGGCGGTGCACCGCGGCCAGGTGGGGCAGCCCAGGCCCGAGCCGGTCAGCCGGACCACGCCGCCGGTGACCACGATGGCGCCGTTGGCGACCACGTTGGCCAGCGCCAGGCGCGTGATGACGGCGGGGGAGAAGGCGGTGGGCAGGACCGGCACGGCCCGATGCTAGTCGCGGCCGGCCACCTCTCCCGGTTCGCCCAGGGCGATCACGGACGGGGAAGGACGGGGTGCACCGGCGCGCTGTAGGAGGCGCAGGCGGCCGACGCGCCGACCTGGTGTCGGTGCGCCCTCCCGGGTACGGGAGCCCCACCCGGGAGCCCTCCGAGCGAGCCGCGCCGACGCCCCGACTTCCCCTTGGACGTGAGGTATGACCAGCCCCTTCTTCCCGGGCCCCTACGGGAGCCCGTTCGACGACTTCTTCGCCCGCTACCTGGGCGGCGAGCAGCGCACGCCGCGGCAGCGGGTGAGCCCGATGCAGTTCCTCAGCCAGCAGGCCCGCGAGCTGGTCAACGCCGCGGCCGGGCAGGCCCTGGCCACCGGCAGCGCCGACCTCGACACCGAGCACCTGCTGTGGGCGATGACCGGCGACGAGACCGCCCGCGCCTTCCTGTCCCGCACGGGCACCGACCCCGACCGGCTGCGCACCGAGCTGGAGGCGCAGATGCCGCAGGGTGCGCCGCAGGCCGAGCGGGCGGCCCTGACCCCGGCCGCCAAGCGGGTCCTGCTCGACGCCCACCAGGTGTCGCGGGCCCTGGGCTCCACCTACATCGGCCCCGAGCACCTGCTGTTCGCCCTCGCCGTCGACGCCGAGTCGCCGGGCGGGCGGGTGCTGCGCGAGCACGGGGTCACCCCCGAGGCGCTGCAGCAGGCGGCCACCGGCGGCGGCACCCCCGGCGGCGGCCGCCCCGGGCAGCCGGCGTCGAGCACCCCGACGCTCGACGAGTTCGGCCGGGACCTCACCGAGCTGGCCCGCAACGGCCGGATCGACCCGGTGATCGGCCGCGAGGCCGAGATCGAGCAGACCGTCGAGGTCCTCTCCCGGCGCCGCAAGAACAACCCGGTGCTCATCGGGGAGGCCGGCGTCGGCAAGACCGCGATCGTCGAGGGCATCGCCGCCCAGATCGTCGAGGGCGACGTCCCGGAGACGCTGCGCGGCAAGCGCCTGGTCGAGCTCGACCTCACCGGCCTGGTGGCCGGCACCCGCTACCGCGGGGACTTCGAGGAGCGGCTGAAGAAGGTCATGGAGGAGATCCGCGAGCACGCCGACGAGGTGATCGTCTTCATCGACGAGCTGCACACCGTCGTCGGCGCGGGCGCGTCCGAGGGCTCCGCCGGCGCGGGCAACATGCTCAAGCCCGCCCTGGCCCGCGGCGAGCTGCACGTCATCGGCGCCACGACGCTGGACGAGTACCGGCGCAACATCGAGAAGGACGCGGCCCTGGAGCGCCGGTTCCAGCCGATCCTGGTGGCCGAGCCGAGCGTCGAGGACACCGTGCAGATCCTCTGCGGCCTGCGCGACCGCTACGAGGCCCACCACCAGGTGCGCTTCACCGACGACGCCGTCCGCGCCGCCGTCGAGCTCTCCGACCGCTACGTGACCGACCGGCACCTGCCGGACAAGGCGATCGACCTCATCGACCAGGCCGGCGCCCGCGTCCGCCGGCGGGTGAAGACCCCGCCGACGGACCTGCGCGGGCTGGAGCAGGAGGTCGAGCGGCTGCAGCGGGAGAAGGACCAGGCGGTCGCCGCCGAGCAGTACGAGCGCGCCTCCGAGCTGCGCGACGAGGTCGCCACGGCGCAGCGCCGCCTGGAGGAGGCCCGCACCGGCGGTGGCCAGTCCGGGGTGCCCGAGGTCGGCGTCGAGGACGTCGCCGAGGTGGTCTCCCGGCAGACCGGCATCCCGGTCAGCCAGCTCACGGAGGAGGAGATGGCGCGGCTGCTCCAGCTCGAGGAGCGCCTGCACGAGCGGGTGGTCGGCCAGGACGACGCCGTCCGCGTGGTCTCCGAGGCCATCCGCCGGTCGCGCGTGGGTCTGGGCGACCCGGACCGGCCGATCGGCAGCTTCCTGTTCCTCGGCCCGACCGGCGTCGGCAAGACCGAGCTGGCCCGGGCCCTGGCCGAGGCGATGTTCGGCGACTCCGACCGGATGGTCCGGCTGGACATGAGCGAGTTCCAGGAGCGGCACACGGTCAGCCGGCTGGTCGGCTCCCCGCCCGGCTACGTCGGCTACGAGGACGCCGGTCAGCTGACCGAGGCGGTCCGCCGCCGGCCGTACTCGGTGGTGCTGCTCGACGAGATCGAGAAGGCGCACCCCGACGTCTTCAACACGCTGCTGCAGGTGCTCGACGACGGCCGGCTCACCGACTCGCAGGGCCGCACGGTCGACTTCACGAACACCGTGCTGATCATGACCAGCAACCTGGGGTCGGAGCTGATCCAGGGGCGGAACACCCCGCTCGGCTTCGGCACCGGTGACGGCGCCGCGGCCGACGCCGGCCTGCGGGACCGGCTCATGCGGCGGCTGCGCGAGTCGTTCCGGCCGGAGTTCCTCAACCGGATCGACGAGATCGTGGTGTTCCAGCAGCTGGAGAGCGAGCAGCTGCAGCAGATCACCCGGCTGCTGCTCGACGAGACCCGCCGGCGGCTGTCGGCGCAGGGCATCGAGGTGACCTTCACCGACGAGGCGGTCGCCTGGATCGCCGAGCGGGGCTTCGAGCCGCAGTTCGGGGCCCGGCCGCTGCGCCGGGCGATCCAGCGGGAGGTCGACAACCCGCTGGCCCGGCTGCTGCTCGACGGCCGCGTCGGGGCCGGCCGGCACGTCGTCGCCGACGTCCGGGACGGCGCCCTCGACCTGCGCGTCGAGGACCGCGAGCCGGCGGCGGCCGCCCAGGCCTGAGCCCGTCGTGACCTGCGCCACCCGGCCCCTGACCTGCGCGGTCGGGGGCCGGGTGACTTAGGGGGCCCTTGCTTGCAGGCCTCCCGAAATAGGACACAATCGTGTTGTGGAAAGCAGCGCGACGCAGGCGGGGACGGTGCGGGCCGACGACGTCCGCACCCGTGACCGCGTGCTCGCGCTGCTGCTCGAGCACGGTCCGCAGACCGCCAGCGAGCTGGCCGGCCGGCTGGGCGTCAGCCCCGCCGCCGTCCGGCGCCACCTCGACGCCCTGGCCGCCCAGGGACGGGTCGAGGAGCGGGCCGCCGCGGGCGCGCACCGGGGGAGGGGCCGGCCCGCCCGGCACTTCCACCTCACCGACGCCGGCCGGTCCGGGTTCGCCCACGCCTACGACGACCTGGCGCTGACCGCGCTCCGGTACGTCGCGGCCTCGGGCGGTCCCGACGCCGTCCGCGCCGTCGCCGAGGCGCAGCTGGCCGGGCTCGAGCAGCGGGCCTCCGACGCCGTCGCCCGCGCGGACGGTGCGCCCGTCGAGCGGGCCCGGGCGCTGGCCGAGGCACTGACGGCCGAGGGCTACGCTGCCACGGCCTCGGCGATCTCCAGTGGCGGGCAGCTGTGCCAGCACCACTGCCCGGTCGCGCACGTGGCGGCGGAGTTCCCGCAGCTGTGCGAGGTCGAGACGGCGGTCATCGGCCGGCTGGTGGGCACCCACGTCCAGCGGCTGGCCACGATCGCCCACGGTGACGGCGTCTGCACCACCCACATCCCCGGGCCGTCACGCGCCCGGGCTCACACCGGTGCGGGGAACACAACGACCCCCGCACGCCCTGTACCCGGTGAGCGAGCGGCGCGGGTCGTCCCACCACGACCCGGCCCCGCACCGTCCACCAGCACCCCCACGAGCGACCGGGAGAGGACGCCCGCATGACCAGCACCCAGCAGCCGGTGAGCGGCACGCCGCTGACGCAGGACGAGCAGATCGAGCAGCTCGGCCGCTACCAGTACGGCTGGGCCGACGCCGACGTCGCCGGGGCCTCCGCCCGCCGCGGCCTCGACGAGGACGTCGTCCGGGACATCTCGGCGCGCAAGGGCGAGCCCGAGTGGATGCTCGAGCGCCGCCTCAAGGCGCTCAAGCTCTTCGAGCGCAAGCCGATGCCCGACTGGGGGTCGGACCTCTCCGGCATCGACTTCCAGAACATCAAGTACTTCGTGCGCTCGACCGAGGCCCAGGCGGCCTCGTGGGACGAGCTGCCCGAGGACATCAAGAACACCTACGACAAGCTGGGCATCCCCGAGGCGGAGAAGCAGCGGCTGATCGCCGGTGTCGCGGCCCAGTACGAGTCCGAGGTCGTCTACCACAAGATCCGCGAGGACCTCGAGGAGCAGGGCGTCGTCTTCCTCGACACCGACACCGCCCTCAAGGAGCACCCGGACCTGTTCCGCGAGTACTTCGGCTCGGTCATCCCGTCCGGCGACAACAAGTTCGCCGCGCTGAACACCGCGGTGTGGTCGGGCGGCTCGTTCATCTACGTGCCGAAGGGCGTGCACGTCGAGATCCCGCTGCAGGCCTACTTCCGGATCAACACCGAGAACATGGGCCAGTTCGAGCGGACGCTGATCATCGTCGACGAGGGCGCCTACGTGCACTACGTCGAGGGCTGCACCGCGCCGATCTACAAGTCGGACTCGCTGCACTCCGCGGTCGTCGAGATCATCGTCAAGAAGAACGCGCGCTGCCGGTACACGACCATCCAGAACTGGTCGAACAACGTCTACAACCTGGTCACCAAGCGGGCGATCGCCCACGAGGGCGCGACCATGGAGTGGATCGACGGCAACCTCGGCTCCAAGGTCACCATGAAGTACCCGGCCGTCTGGATGACCGGCGAGCACGCCAAGGGCGAGGTCCTGTCCATCGCCTTCGCGGGCGAGGGCCAGCACCAGGACGCCGGCGCCAAGATGGTGCACGCCGCCCCCAACACCTCCTCGACCATCGTGTCGAAGTCGGTGGCCCGCGGCGGTGGCCGCACGTCCTACCGCGGCCTGGTGCAGATCGACGAGGGCGCGTCCGGCTCGAAGTCGACGGTCAAGTGCGACGCCCTGCTGGTCGACACGATCAGCCGGTCGGACACCTACCCCTACGTCGACGTCCGCGAGGACGACGTCGCCATGGGCCACGAGGCGACCGTCTCGCGGGTCAGCGAGGACCAGCTCTTCTACCTGATGAGCCGCGGCCTGTCCGAGGACGAGGCCATGGCGATGGTGGTCCGCGGGTTCGTCGAGCCGATCGCCCGCGAGCTGCCCATGGAGTACGCCCTCGAGCTGAACCGCCTGATCGAGCTGCAGATGGAAGGTGCCGTCGGCTGATGCCGGAGCAGAACACCCCCAGCACCACCGGCCTCACCACGGAGTCGGAGACCCTCGCCGGCGAGCTGTTCGGCGACGGCGTCGGCACCCAGGCCGGCCCGCCCGCCGTCCCGGCGGCGGGCACCGGCACGGCCGGCCAGGCCGCGCCCGGCGCCCACTCGCACGGCGGGACGACGCCGACCGGCTCGCCGGCCGAGCGGTTCACCTCGACCGACCCCGAGGCCTTCGGCACCGTCACGGGCCGCGAGGAGATGTGGCGCTTCACCCCGATGCGCCGGATCCGCCCGCTGCTCGACGGCGCCCCCTCGGACGCGCACCTGGAGTGGGACACCGACCTGCCCGAGGGCGTTGAGCTGACCCGCGCGGACGCCGACGACCCGCTGCTCAAGGGCCTGCCCGAGCCGGTCGACCGGCTGGCGGCGCTCACCCGGCAGCGCAGCGGCGGCGCCGCGGTGGTCCGCGTGCCGTCCGAGGCGCGGCTCGACCGGCCGGTGACCCTCGGCCTGGCCGGCACCGGCGGTGACGACGTCGTCTGGGGTCAGCTGGTGATCGAGGTCGGCGCCTTCTCGAAGGCGACCGTCGTGCTCGACCACACCGGCCTGGCCCGGTACGCCGGCGGCGTCGCGGTGCTCGTCGGCGACAGCGCCGACGTCACCCTCGTCTCGGTGCAGGACTGGGCGCCCGGCGCGGTGCACGGCGGGCAGTACGACGCCGTCGTCGGCCGGGACGCCTCCTTCAAGCAGGTCGTGGTCACCCTCGGCGGCGACCTGGTCCGGCTGGTCAGCAACGTCCAGTACGCCGGCCCCGGCGGGCGGGCGGAGCTCTTCGGCGTCTACTTCTCCGACGAGACCCAGCACCAGGAGCACCGGCTCTGGGTGGACCACGCGGTGCCCAACTGCAGCAGCAACGTGCTCTACAAGGGCGCGCTGCAGGGCGACGGCGCGCGCACGGTGTGGATCGGCGACGTCCGCATCCGCCCGGAGGCCACCGGCACCGACACCTACGAGCTCAACCGCAACCTGGTGCTCACCGACGGCGCCCGCGCCGACTCGGTGCCCAACCTGGAGATCGAGACCGGCGAGATCGTCGGCGCCGGCCACGCCAGCGCCACCGGCCGGTTCGACGACGAGCAGCTGTTCTACCTGTGCTCGCGCGGCATCGACGCCGAGACCGCCCGCCGCCTGGTCGTGCGCGGCTTCTTCGCCGACGTCGTCCAGCACATCGGGGTCGACGAGCTGCAGGACCGCCTGATGCGCTCCATCGAGACGCGCCTGGGCGCCCTGCCCGGCCTCGACGAGCAGCCGGTCGAGGTGGCCTGACCCATGGCCTTCGCGCGGGTCTGCGGGCTCTCCGACGTCCCCGAGAACGGGGCGCTGCGGGTGGAGCTCGCCGACGTCGACGTCGCCGTCGTCCGGTACGACGGCGACGTCTACGCGGTGCAGGACGTGTGCTCGCACGCCGAGGTCCCGCTGTCGGAGGGCGACGTCGAGGAGTTCGGCGGCGCCCCCACCATCGAGTGCTGGCTGCACGGGTCGTGCTTCGACCTGCGCACCGGCGAGCCCACCAACCTGCCGGCCACCGAGCCGGTCGACGTCTACCCGGTCCGCGTGGAGGGGGATGACGTCTACGTCGACACCGAGTCCGACGGGCGCCTCCCGCTCGCGGCCGGCAACTGAGGAGCGAGAGAAGAAGTGTCGGTTCTGGAGATCCGCGACCTGCACGTCACGGTCGGCGAGGGCGACGAGACCAAGGAGATCCTCCGCGGCGTCGACCTGACCGTCCGGTCGGGCGAGACCCACGCGATCATGGGCCCCAACGGCTCGGGCAAGTCGACCCTGGCGTACTCGATCGCCGGGCACCCGAAGTACACGATCACCGGCGGCACGGTGACCCTCGACGGCGAGGACGTCCTCGCGATGAGCGTCGACGAGCGCGCCCGCGCCGGCCTGTTCCTCGCCATGCAGTACCCGGTCGAGGTCCCCGGCGTCTCGGTGTCGAACTTCCTGCGCACCGCCGCCACCGCGGTCAAGGGCGAGGCCCCGAAGCTGCGCACCTGGGTCAAGGACGTCCGCGACGAGATGTCGGCGCTGGAGATGGACCCGGCGTTCGCCGAGCGCAACGTCAACGAGGGCTTCTCCGGCGGTGAGAAGAAGCGCCACGAGATCCTGCAGATGCGGCTGCTCAAGCCGAAGATGGCGATCCTCGACGAGACCGACTCCGGCCTCGACGTCGACGCGCTGCGCGTCGTCTCCGAGGGCGTCAACCGCACCCGCGAGGACGGGGAGGTCGGCGTCCTGCTGATCACCCACTACACGCGGATCCTGCGCTACATCAAGCCGGACTTCGTGCACGTGTTCGTCGCCGGCCGCGTCGTCGACGAGGGCGGCCAGGAGCTGGCCGACAAGCTCGAGGCGGAGGGCTACGCCGCCTACGTCAAGGGCTCGAAGGAGACCGCGAAGGCATGACCTCGACCGCCTCGCGTCCCACGGGGACGCGTGCCCCGCTGCCCCTGGACGTCGAGGCGATCCGGGCGGACTTCCCGATCCTGTCGCGCACCGTGCGCGACGGGAAGCGGCTGGTCTACCTCGACTCCGGCGCCACCTCGCAGAAGCCGCGCAGCGTCCTCGACGCCGAGCGCGACTTCTACGAGCGGATCAACGCCGCCCCGCACCGCGGCGCGCACCAGCTGGCCGAGGAGGCCACCGGCGCGTACGAGTCGGCGCGGGCGCGGATCGCGGCCTTCCTCGGCGCCTCCGCCGAGGAGGTCGTGTTCACCCGCAACTCCACCGAGGCGATCAACCTCGTGGCGTACTCGCTGTCCAACGCGGTGACCGCCAAGGACCCGGCGCACCGCCGGTACGCCGTCGGCCAGGGCGACGAGATCGTCGTGACCGAGATGGAGCACCACGCCAACCTGGTGCCCTGGCAGCAGCTGTGCGAGCGCACCGGGGCGACCCTGCGCTGGCTCGGGCTCACCGACGACGGCCGGCTGGACCTGTCGGACCTGGAGACCGTGGTGAACGAGCGGACGAAGCTCGTCGCGGTCACCCAGCAGTCGAACATCCTGGGCACGATCAACCCGCTCGGGCCGATCACGGCGCGGGCGCGGGAGGTCGGCGCGCTGGTGCTGGTCGACGGCGCGCAGTCGGTGCCGCACCAGCCGGTCGACGTCACGGCGCTCGGCGCGGACTTCCTGGTGTTCTCCGGCCACAAGATGCTCGGGCCCACCGGCATCGGCGTGCTGTGGGGCCGCTACGACGTCCTCGACGCGCTGCCGCCGTTCCTCACCGGCGGCTCGATGATCGAAGTCGTGCGGATGGAGGGCAGCACCTTCATGCCGCCGCCGCAGCGGTTCGAGGCCGGCGTCCCGATGACCGCGCAGGCCATCGGCCTCGGCGCCGCCGTCGACTACCTGCAGGCGCTGGGCATGGCGAACGTGCAGGCGCACGAGGAGGCGCTGACCGCCTACGCGCTCGAGCAGCTGCAGGCGGTCCCCGGCGTCACCGTGATCGGCCCGCCGGACACCGTCGCCCGCGGCGGCGCGGTCTCCTTCACCGTCGAGGGCGTCCACCCGCACGACGTGGGCCAGGTCCTCGACGACCTCGGCATCGCCGTCCGGGTGGGGCACCACTGCGCGTGGCCGGTGGTCCGCCGCTACGGCGTCCCGGCGACCACCCGGGCCACCTTCTACGTGCACACCGGGTACGACGACGTCGACGCGCTCGTGGAAGGCGTGCGGGCCGCGCAGCGTTTCTTCGGTGTGACGCCGGAGGAGGCAACCGCCTGATGCAGCTCGAGTCGATGTACCAGGAGATCATCCTGGATCACTACCGCAACCCCCACGGCCGCGGACTGCGCGACCCGTTCGACGCCGAGGTGCACCACGTCAACCCGACCTGCGGGGACGAGGTGACCCTGCGAGTGCACTTGGACGGCGAGACGATCGCGGACGTGTCCTACGAGGGCATGGGCTGCTCGATCAGCCAGGCCTCGGTGTCGGCGATGTACGACCTCGTCGTCGGCCGCCCGGTCACCGACGCGCTGGCCACCGGCGAGCACTTCATGACGCTCATGCAGTCCAAGGGCGACGCGGCCGTGGCCGAGCGGCTCGAGGACGAGCTCGAGGACGCCGTCGCCTTCGCCGGGGTGTCGAAGTACCCCGCCCGCATCAAGTGCGCGCTGATGAGCTGGATGGCCCTCAAGGACGCCTCCGCCCGCGCGCTGGCCGCCACCCCCACTGGAGGACAGGCATGAGCGACACCACCGAGAACGACGCCCCCGAGCTGCCGGCCTACAAGTCGGCGCTGCTCGAGGACGTCGAGGAGGCCATGCGCGACGTCGTCGACCCCGAGCTGGGCGTCAACGTCGTCGACCTCGGACTGGTCTACGGCATCGACGTCGCCGAGGACGGCAACTCGCAGGTCGCCGTCCTGGACATGACGCTCACCTCGGCGGCCTGCCCGCTGACCGACGTCATCGAGGACCAGGCGCGCGCCGCGCTGACCGGCGGCCCCGGCCCCGGCCTGGTCGACGACGTCCGGATCAACTGGGTCTGGATGCCGCCGTGGGGTCCGGACAAGATCACCGACGACGGGCGCGAGCAGCTGCGCGCCCTCGGCTTCCGGGTCTGACGAAGGACCACTCCGCCCCCACGCTCGACGAGACCCTGCGGGGCTGCCATCCCCTCGCCGGGCTCTTCGACCGGCTGGCCGCCGGGGACGACCCGGCGGCCGACGCGAGCGTCCTGACACTGCCCGCGCCCCCCGGGGCGCGGGCAGTCGTCGTCGGGGGGACCGCCTGGCACGTCGTCGCCGCCGACGTCGACCCGGAGTGGGTCGCCCGCTGCGTGGCGCCGGACCCGCTGGCCCTGCCGCTGGGCGCCCGCTTCCTCGCCGCGCCGGCCGACCGCGTCGGCGCCGAGCCCGGGGTGGTCGACGCCGTCCTGGTGGCCCCGCCGCCGGCCGCCGCGGGACCGGGTCTCGACCTCCGCCCGGCCGAGGTGGACCACCCGCGCGTCGACCGGGCCCGGCGGCACCGCACCGGCGTCCGGGTCTGGACGACACCCGACGGCGCCGGCGTGCTGGTGCTCGGTCGCGGCGTCGCCGGCCGCTGGGAGGTCAGCGTCGAGGTCGACCCGGCGGCGCGCGGGCGTGGGCTGGGGACCGCGCTGGTCGCGGCCGCGCCGTCGCTGGTGCCCGGCGGCGCGCCGCTGTGGGCGCAGGTCGCGCCGGCGAACACCGCCTCGCTGCGGGCGTTCCTGGCCGCGGGGTACCGGGCGGTGGGCGCCGAGTCGCTGTTCGGCTCCTGAGCCTCAGCGCATCTCCGACAGCCGCGCGCCGAAGCCCGCGACCGGGCGCAGCTCCCGGCGGGCACCGAGGACCAGCAGGCCCGCCCCGGCGACGAGGACCCCGGCCAGCGGCAGCGGCAGGGCCTCGACCGCGAGCCCGGCACCGAGCGCGACCGCCGTCGCGGCGCCGACGACCAGCGGCGCCCGCACCGCGGTGCGCGCACCGAGCGCCATGACCGCGGCGGCGGCGAGGAGCACCAGCAGCGGGCGCAGCGCGCCGGGCTGCACCACCGCGGCCGCCGTCGACGGCACCGCCGCGGCCACCAGACCCGGGCCCCACGCCGGCCAGGACGGGCCGTCGAGCAGGCGCGGCCCCGCCGCCACCAGCAGCGCCGCGGCGGCCGGCAGGCTCCACGCCTCGACCACGGCGGTACCGCTCAGCGCGGCCAGCGTCCACCCCGCCGCGCCCAGCTCCACCGCGCCGGTGCGCCGGGCCGCCTCCGCCTCGCGCCCCCGGCCCGCCACCGCCGCCCAGGCGCTGGTGAGCACGCCCTGCACGGCCAGGTGCAGCGCCAGCAGCCCCCACGCGGCAGTCACGGCGAGCACGGCCAGCGCGGCGCCCGCGCAGACGGCACCGACCGTGCCGGTGGGGCCGCGGACGTCGGCGGCCGGCCCGGGCCGGGCGGCCAGCGTCACGGCGAACAGCCCGGTGAGCGCCGCGGCGGCCGCGCCGGGGGACAGCAGCCCGGCCGGCACCGCGAGCAGCGCCGCCGCGGCGAGGCAGCCGACGGCCGCGGGCAGCGCCTGGGCCCGCTCGTCCCGCCGGGCCGCCGCGACACCGGCCGCGGGCAGCGCGGTCAGCACCAGCAGCGCGACCAGCGCCGGCCAGCGCGCGGCCGCGACCAGCTGGGCCACCGCCAGCACGACCAGGACGAGCCCCGCGGCGGTCGCGGCGGGCAGCAGCAGCCCCCGGCGCCAGCCGGTCAGCGTGGCCGCGGCGACGCCGGCGAGCAGCACGCCGAGCCAGCCCGCGAGCGGGAGCGGAACCGGCCCGTCGGTGGACAGCGCCGCGCCCACCGCCCCGCCGGCGACCAGGCCCGCGACTCCGGGTACCAGCCGCGGCGGCCCGAGCAGCGGCTCGACCGCGGGCTCCAGCCGCACGACCAGCAGACCGGCCGCCGCGGCGACGGTGAGGCCGGCCGCGACCCAGCGGGCGGCGCCGGCGCCGGTGGCCGCGGTGACCAGCCCACCGGCCACCCCGGTGGCCAGCCACGGCGCGGTGGTGACCAGGGCGACGCGGGCCAGCGGGCGCCGCGCCGTCAGCGTGACCGCGAGCCCGGCCAGCGCGACGGCGAGCAGCAGCGCGGTGCGCGGCACCCCCGCGGGCACGAGGGCCAGCGACCGCAGGGCCGCCACCTGCAGTGCCAGCCACGCGCCGAGCGGCCAGCTCAGCGGCCGGGGGAGCAGCACCCGCAGGCTGAGCAGCACCACGGCCAGGCCCAGCGCCGGCAGCGGCCCGCCGTCGGTGGCGCGGTCCCCGTCGGCGGCGCCGGTCAGCGCGAACGCGGCCGCGGCCGCCGCGCAGGCCTCCTCGGTGCTGCGCAACCGGGCGCGGGCGGCCACCGCCGCGGCGCACGCGGCCACCAGTGCCAGCAGCAGGAGGCCGATCCGGGCGATCCCGCCGACCAGCGACGGCCCGGCCAGCGCCGCGGCCACCAGCAGGACCACGCCGACGCCGAGGATCACCTGCGGCGGCCGCAGCCGGGCCGGCAGCGAGGGGAGGGGCGGGCCGGGGTCGACGGGGGCGGCCCCCGGTGGGCGCCCGTAGGGCGGTGGCGGCAGCGGCGCGCCCGTCATCGGCGTCCCCCCTCGCGCCCGGCCGTCGGGCCCACGCTAGGGGCGGTCAGCGCATCTGCGCGACCCAGGCCACCGCCTCCCGCGCCTGCTGCCGGCGCCGCTCGTAGGTGGCCCCGACGACCAGCAGCAGCAGGCCCGCGGTGGCCAGCGTGACCCAGCGCGGCACCAGCGGCGCGTAGGGCGCCAGCCGGCCGAGCGCCACCACCAGCAGAGCGCCGGCCCCGACGACGAACGGCGCCTGCCGGTGGCTGAGCGCCCCGCCGACCGTCAGCCCGGCCGCCGCGGCGACCACCCCGACCAGCCGCAGCGGCGCCGGGTCGGCCACGGCGACCACCGCCGACGGCAGCACCGCCACGGCCACCGCCGCCCCCTCGGCGGCCCAGGACGCGGCCCCGGTGCGCAGGGCCGGCAGCGCGAGCAGCAGCAGGCCCGCCGCGGCCGGCAGCGTGTAGACCTCCGGCGTCCGGATCTCCGCGCCCGCCGCGGCGATCCACACCGCGAGCACGAGGTCGGCCACCGCGAGGACGGCGGCGAGGCGGCGCCGGGCGACGACGGCGTAGCAGCCGGCGGCCGCCCCGGCCACGGCGAGGTCGACCGCGACCTGCCCCCACGCCCCGGCGCTGCCGGCGGTGATCCCGGCGGCCACGGCGAGGACGGCGCCGGTGCCCGCGGCGGCGGCCTCCTCGGGCCGCGCGACCCGGGCGGTGGCGACGGCGAACGCGGCGGCGGCGACGAGCGCGAGCAGCAGGCCGGCCACCGCGGGGGACAGCAGGCCGCCCCGGGAGGCGATCAGGACGGCACCGCCGGGCGCGGCCAGCGCGGCCGCCGTCGCCGCGGCGCGGACCCCGGGGCGCAGCAGCGCGGCGAGACCGGCGGGGACGGCGGCGGCCAGGACCAGCAGGGCCAGCGGCGCGGGGTGCTCACCGTCGGCGAGGACGCCGGTGCCGGCGGCGGTCAGCACGCCACCACCCGCGAGCAGCGCCGCCGGCGCCGGCCCGGCCACCGACGGCGGCGCGGCGGCGGTGAGCAGCACCAGGCCCAGCCCGCCCGCCGCGACGGCCCCGGCCACCCCGAGCCCGCTCAGCGACCCGGCCAGGGCCAGGGCCGCGATCCCCGCCGCACCGGCCGCGGCGGCGCGCGGCTCCGGCAGGAACGACGCCAGCCGCGGCTCCCGCAGCAGGGCGCCGACGACGGCCGCGGCCACCACGAGGACGGCGGTGGCGACCCAGCCGTCGACGGCCCCGCCCTCCCAGGCCAGCGGCACGCCGAGCAGCACGCCGGCGCCCCCGGTCAGGGCGCCCAGGCCGAGCGCGGCCTGCTGCAGCGCCGGGCGCAGCACCAGCAGCGCCAGGACGTCGACCAGGGCGGTGGCGAGCAGGACCGCGACCCCGGCGGCGCCCTCGGCCGGCCCGAGGGGCAGCAGCAGCCAGCCGGCCGGCTGGGCGGCGAGCAGGGCGACCAGCGGCCAGGTGACCGTGCTGCGCGTGCCGCGGCCGAGGGCCAGGGCTCCTCCCGCCACGACCACGCAGGACAGCCCACCCCACAGCCGGGACGGCACGGCGTCGGCGCCCCACAGGCCGAGCGCGTGCGCGGCGGCGAGGTCGACGGCGAGCAGCGCGGCCCCGGCGCCGGCCAGGGCCTCCTCGGTGGCCCGCAGGCCGCGGCGGGCGCTCCACGCCGAGGCCGCGCAGGCCGCGGCGGTGACCGTGGCCATGACCGCGGCCTGGAAGGTCACGCCCAGCCGGGTCCAGGCCACCGCCACGAACGCGATCGCCGCGGCGACCACGAGCAGTGCACCCAGCCCCAGCAGCACCTGCTGCGGGCTCAGCCGCCGCCGCGGGGACGGCGGCCACGGGGCTGGCGGGGGGACGGGCGGCGCCACCGGGGCGCGCGGCGGCGGCGGAGGCGCCCACACCGGAGCCGGAGCCGGGGCGGGAGTCGGAGCCGGGGCGGGAGTCGGAGCCGGAGACGGGACGGGGGCCGGGCCCGGGGCCGCCGCGCGCAGGGTGGCCACCAGGGCGTCCCGCTCGCGGGCGAACTCGTCGATGGTCGCGCCGAGCCGGGCCACCACGGTGGCCGCCTGTTCGACGGCGGGCAGGCCGCAGGTCCCGCAGGGCGCCGGAGCGGGCGCGGCCGGCGTGCCGCAGACGGGACAGGGCGGACCCCAGGAGGGGCCGGACCAGGAGGGATCGGTCACGGGCGGATGGTGACTCGCCGCAGGCGCCGGCGGTAGTGATCTCGCCCGGAGTGTGGAGGGACGGTCGTGCCGTGGACGTCACCCGGCAATCCGCTCCGGTTCCGGGACGACAGGGCCTACCCTGGGATCAGTGATCACGACGACCGGCCTCGAACTGCGCGCCGGCGCCCGCATCCTCCTCAGCGACGTCAGCCTGCGCGTGCAGCCGGGCGACCGCATCGGTCTGGTCGGGCGCAACGGCGCCGGCAAGACCACCACGCTCACCACGCTCGCCGGTGAGCGCCTGCCGCACGCCGGCAAGGTCGAGGTGACCGGCGAGATCGGCTACCTCCCGCAGGACCCGCGCAGCGGCGACCTCGACATCACCGCCAGCGACCGGGTGCTGTCCGGCCGCGGCCTCGACGTCCTCAAGGCGCAGCTGGTCAAGGCGCAGGTCGCCATGGCCGAGCCGGCCGACGACGCCGAGCAGGACCGCGCCGTCCGCCGCTACGGGCGGCTCGAGGACCAGTTCGCGGCGCTGGGCGGGTACGCCGCCGAGAGCGACGCCGCGCGCATCTGCACCGCCCTCGGCCTGCCCGACCGGGTCATGGGCCAGCCGCTGCGCACCCTGTCCGGCGGCCAGCGGCGGCGCGTGGAGCTCGCCCGCATCCTGTTCTCCGACGCCGAGACGCTGCTGCTCGACGAGCCCACCAACCACCTCGACGCCGACTCGATCGCCTGGCTCAAGACCTTCCTCGCCGCGCACAAGGGCGGGCTGATCGTCATCAGCCACGACGTCGAGCTGCTCGACGCCGTCGTGAACAAGGTGTGGCACCTCGACGCCAACCGGGCCACCGTGGACGTCTACAACCTCGGCTGGAAGCCCTACCTCGCCCAGCGGGAGACCGACGAGCGTCGCCGCAGGCAGGAGCGGGCCAACACCGAGCGCAAGATCGACGCGCTGAACGCGCAGGCGGACAAGATGCGCGCCAAGGCCACCAAGGCCCGGGCCGCGCAGAGCATGGACAAGCGCGCCGCGCGGCTGGCCGCCGGGCTGGAGGAGGTCCGCGTCCAGGACCGGGTGGCCAAGCTGCGGTTCCCCACGCCGGCGCCGTGCGGGCGGACCCCGCTCACCGCGGAGGGGCTGTCCAAGAGCTACGGCTCGCTCGAGGTGTTCACCGACGTCGACCTGGCCGTCGACCGGGGCGCGCGGGTCGTCGTCCTCGGGCTCAACGGGGCGGGCAAGACGACGCTGCTGCGGATGCTGGCCGGCACCGAGGCCCCCGACACCGGCCAGGTGCAGCCGGGCCACGGGCTCCGGATCGGCTACTACGCGCAGGAGCACGAGACGCTCGACCACGACCGCTCGCTGCTGGAGAACATGCGCGCGGCCGCGCCGCAGAGCACCGACACCGAGCTGCGGCGCATCCTCGGCGCCTTCCTCTTCTCCGGCGACGCCGCCGACCAGCGCGCCGGCACGCTGTCCGGCGGGGAGAAGACCCGGCTGGCGATGGCCACGCTCGTCGTCTCCGGCGCCAACGTGCTGCTGCTCGACGAGCCGACCAACAACCTCGACCCCGCCAGCCGCGAGCAGGTGCTCGACGCGCTGCGCACCTACACCGGCGCGATCGTGCTGGTGACGCACGACGAGGGCGCGGTCCGCGCGCTCGACCCGGACAAGGTCATCCTGCTGCCGGACGGCACCGAGGACGCCTGGAGCGAGGACCTCGCCGACCTCGTCGAGCTCGCGTAGCCACTGCGGTCCTCCGGACCGCACCGCGGCCAGGTGCCGTCCCCGGCTGCGCGGAACCCCGCCACGCCGTCCCGGCCGGGGACCCTCCGGGCCCCGCGACCGGTCCGCCGTCCTGCGCAGGGCGGCTCGCTGAGAAGTTGTCATTCGCGTGGCCGAGCCGCGCGGGCTGGGTGATCATCGGTGCGGGAGGCCGGCGTCACGGGGACGGCGGCACCACGCGAGCCAGCACCCGACCGGGCCGGCCCCCTCGCCGGCCTCGGCGGCTGCGACGGAGGGGAGTCATGGCCGACTCGAGCACGGACCTCGGCAAGGGCAAGCGCATCACCGGTGGGGACCGCACCACCCTCGCCGACGAGCTGAAGAAGCGGTACGACGGCGGGGAGAGCATCCGCTCGCTGGCGACCTCGACCAACCGGTCCTACGGGTTCGTGCACCGGCTCCTGTCGGAGTCCGGTGCGACGCTGCGCAGCCGTGGCGGGGCGAACCGGAACAGCAAGAAGACCGCGTGACGGCGGCCGACGCCGACGGCTGGGTCCGCACCGGCCGGGACGGCGCCGTCCTGACCGTCACGCTCGACCGACCCGACCAGCTCAACGCCCAGACGCCGGCCACCTGGGCGGCGCTGGCGTCCGTGGGTGCCTCGCTCGACGACGACGTCCGCGTGGTCGTCGTGCGGGGCAGCGGCCGCTCCTTCTCCGCGGGCCTGGACCGCAGCCTGTTCGGTGCCGACCCGTCGACCCCCGGCGGGCTCGGCGAGCTGGGCACGATGCCGGCCGAGCTCGCGCAGGAGCGGATCCGCGGGTACCAGGCCGGCTTCCGGTGGCTGCGCTCGCCGGGGATCGTCTCGGTGGCCGCGGTGCAGGGCCACGCGATCGGCGCCGGCGCCCAGCTGGCGCTCGCCTGCGACCTGCGGGTGATGACCGACGACGCGTCGCTGCGGCTCCCGGAGGCGACGCTCGGCCTCGTCCCCGACCTCACCGGCACGAGCACGCTGGCGGAGCTGGTGGGCTACGCGCGGGCGGTGGAGGTCTGCGTGACCGGCCGGCCGGTGCCGGCGGCGGAGGCGCTGGCGTGGGGGATCGCGAACGCCGTCGTCCCGGCCGCGGAGCTGGACGGGGCGGTGGCGACGCTGGTCGCCGCGCTCACCGCGCCGCCGGCGGGGGCGGTCCGGGAGACCGCGGCGCTGGTGCGCTCCGCCGTCCGCAACCCCCCGGAGGCGCAGGACGCCGCCGAGCGGGCCGCGCAGTCCCGGCGGCTGGCCGAGCTGGCGGGGCTCGCCCGCCGCTGAGGGATCCGGAACAGGAGGGGACCGGCCGCTGTTGTGCCTGCGGCCGGTCCCCGTCCGGTCGTGAGGAGGTCGTGTCGTGAGCAGTCCCATGACCTCCATGGCGGCGATGCGCTCGTTCCGCCGGGACCCGTCGGTCACCTCGCGGCCGCTGCCCAAGGGCACGGTGCGCCGCATCCTCGGCGTCGCCCGGCCCTACCGGCGCGAGCTCACCTTCTTCCTGCTGCTGGTGGTCGGCTCCTCGGTCATCGGCGTGCTCACCCCGCTGCTGGCCGGCGACATCGTCAACCGGATCGCCCGCCTCGACGGCACCGCCGGCGGCATCGTCCGCATCGCGCTGTTCATCGCGGGCCTGGCGGTGCTCGACGCCGCGATCTCGGTGGCCACCCGCTGGTACTCCGCCCGGATCGGCGAGGGCGTCATCTACGACCTGCGCAGCCGGGTGTTCGAGCACGTGCAGCGGATGCCGGTCGCGTTCTTCACCCGCACCCAGACCGGCGCGCTGGTCAGCCGGCTCAACAACGACGTCGTCGGCGCGCAGCAGGCGTTCACCTCGACGCTGTCCGGCGTCGTCTCCAACGTGATCGGCCTGGTGCTCACCGCCGGTGTCATGTTCACGCTGTCCTGGCAGATCACCCTGCTCTCGCTGGTGATGGTGCCGCTGTTCGTGCTGCCCGCGCGGCGCATCGGCAAGCGGCTGCAGGAGATCACCCGGGAGTCCTACGGGCTCAACGCGTCGATGAACGCGACGATGACCGAGCGGTTCAACGTCGCCGGGGCGCTGCTGGTCAAGCTGTTCGGCCGGCCCGACACCGAGGCCGAGAGCTTCCGCGGGCGGGCGGCGCGGGTGCGCGACATCGGCGTGCTGTCGGCCATGTACGGCCGCACCTTCTTCACCGCCCTGACGCTGGTGGCCGCGCTGGCCACCGCGCTCGTGTACGGCCTGGGCGGCTGGCTGGCGTTCGACGGGTCGCTGTCGCCGGGCGACGTCGTCGCGCTGGCGCTGCTGCTGTCGCGGCTGTACGGGCCGCTGACCGCGCTGTCCAACGTCCGGGTCGACGTCATGAGCGCGATGGTCAGCTTCGACCGGGTCTTCGAGGTCCTCGACCTCGCGCCGATGATCGCCGAGGCCCCCGACGCCGTCCCGGTGCCGGCCGGGGACCGGTCGATCGAGTTCGACGCCGTCTCCTTCAGCTACCCGGCCGCCACCGACGTGTCGCTGGCCTCGCTCGAGGACGTGTCGCTGCCCGAGCACGGCGGCCCGACGGCGGTGCTGCACGACGTCTCCTTCCGGGTCGAGCCCGGGCAGATGGTGGCGCTGGTCGGGCACTCGGGCGCCGGCAAGTCCACGATCGTCAACCTGGTGCCGCGGCTGTACGACGTGACCGGGGGCGCGGTGCGGGTCGGCGGGCTCGACGTCCGCGAGGCGACACTGGCCTCGCTGCGCGACGCGATCGGCGTCGTCAGCCAGGACGCGCACCTGTTCCACGACACGATCCGCGCCAACCTGCTCTACGCCCGCCCCGACGCCACCGAGGAGCAGTTGTGGGCGGCGCTGACCGGCGCGCGGATCGCCGCGCTCATCGCGGCGCTCCCCGACGGCCTGGACACCGTCGTCGGTGACCGCGGCTACCGGCTCTCCGGCGGGGAGAAGCAGCGGCTGGCGATCGCGCGGGTGCTGCTCAAGGCGCCGGGGATCGTCATCCTCGACGAGGCGACCGCGCACCTGGACAGCGAGTCGGAGGTGGCCGTGCAGCACGCGCTGGACACCGCGCTGACCGGCCGGACGTCGTTGGTGATCGCGCACCGGCTGTCCACGATCCGCAGCGCCGACCAGATCCTCGTGGTCGACGACGGTCGCATCGTGGAGTCGGGCACTCACGAGGAGTTGCTGGCGCTCGGGGGCCGCTACGCCGACCTCTACCGGACCCAGTTCGCCGACGGCGAGCGTCGGACGGTCGGCGCGGCGTAGCAACTAGCGTTCCTCCTGCCCCATCTGCACCAGGAGGAGCTCCGTGACGTCCGCGCACCCGTACGACGCCCAGATCCGCGCCCTCTACGCCGACTTCGTCGACGGCTGGAACCGGCGCAGCGGCGCGGCGGTGGCCGCCGTCTTCGCCGACGACGGCGACATGGTCGGCTACGACGGGACGTCGGTGAGCGGCCGGCTGTCCATCGCCTCGGACCTGCGGCGGGTGTTCGGCAGCCACCCGACGGCGACCTACGTGGCCGTGGTCCGCTCGGTGCGCGCGGTGTCCGACGGCGTGGCCGTGCTGCACGCGCACGCCGGGATGATCCCGCCCGGCGAGGACGACGTGGACCCGGGGCTGCACAGCATCCACACCCTCGTCGCCGTCGACGAGGGCGGCGGGCGGTGGAAGACCACGCTGTTCCAGGCGACGCCGGCCGCGTGGCTGGGCCGCCGCGACGCCCGGGACGCGCTGACCCAGGAGCTGCGCGGGCTGCTCGCCACCGCCCGGTGACGGTCCTCGTCGGCGCCGCGGAGCTGCTCGCGGCGCCGTCCCGGCCGGTGCTGCTCGACGTCCGGTGGGCGCTGGGCGACCCGCACGGCCGGGAGCGCTACCTGGCCGGCCACCTGCCGGGCGCGGTGTTCGTCGACCTGGAGACCGAGCTGTCCGCAGCGCCGTCGGCCGCCGAGGGCCGGCACCCGCTGCCGTCGGTGGCGGCCCTGCAGGCCGCGGCCCGGCGGTGGGGGATCGGCCGCGGCTCGTCCGTCGTGGCCTACGACGCCACCGGCGGGCAGGCCGCCGCGCGGGCGTGGTGGCTGCTGCGCTGGGGCGGCCTGACCGGCGTCCGGCTGCTCGACGGCGGCCTGGACGCCTGGGTGGCCGCGGGCGGGACGCTGGAGACCGGCGACGTCGTCCCGGCGCCCGGCGACGTGGTGCTGACCGGCGGCGGCATGCCGACGCTCACCGCCGACGAGGCCGCGGCGCTGCCCGCACGCGGCGGGGTGCTGCTCGACGCCCGGGCCGGTGAGCGCTACCGCGGCGAGCGCGAGCCGGTGGACCCGCGGGCCGGGCACGTGCCGGGCGCGGTGAGCGCGCCGACGGGCGAGAACCTGCGGGCGGACGGCCGGTTCCGGGCCGACCTGGCCGACCGGTTCGCCGCGCTCGGCGTGCGGCCGGGGACGGCGGTCGGCGTCTACTGCGGCTCGGGCGTGACCGCCGCGCACGAGGTGGCCGCGCTGACCGAGGTCGGCATCGAGGCGGCGCTGTGGCCGGGCTCGTGGTCGCAGTGGTCGGCCGACCCGTCCCGCCCGGCGGCCACCGGCCCGGACCCGGGCTGAGGCCCGCATACTGCCGCCGTGCCTCCCGACACCGCCCGCCGCGGAGGACCGCTGGTCCTCGCCGGGCTGGCCGGGCTCGCGCACCTGGTCGTCGGCTGGTTCTACCTGGCCGGCGGGCTGGTGGTCCCCGGCGCCGTCCTGGTCCCCCTGTGGGTGCTCTGGCTGGCGCTCGCGGCCTGGCTGGTCCGGCTCGCGGTCCGCGGCTCCTGGTGGACGCCGGTGGTCCCGCTGGCGGCCGCCGTGCTCTTCGTCGCCGTCCTGCTGGCCGGCGAGCGGTGGCTCGGCTGGACCGCCTGAGCGCGCTCAGCCGACGGCGGCGTCGTAGCGGTCGAGCAGGACGGCGGCGATGCGCTCGTCGGGCAGCAGGGGAGCGGTGACGACGTCGGCGCCGGCCTCGGCGAGCTTCCCGTGGAAGTGGCCGGGCGCGAGCAGGTAGGAGGCGACGACGACCCGCTCGGCGCCGGCCTTGCGCGCGGCGGCGACCGCGTCGGCGACCGGGGGCTGCGCCGCCGAGCCGTAGCCGGTGGTCACCGGGCCGGCCCAGGAGCGCTGCAGCAGGTCGGCGGTGTCCTCGACGTCGGCCACCGACCGCGGGTCGCTCGAGCCCGCGGCGGCCAGGACCACGGCGGTGAGCGGGTCGCGCGGGTCCGCACCGGCCTCGGTCAACCGGTCGGAGAGGACGTCGGCCAGCCGCGGGTCGGGGCCGAGCGGGCGGGCGGCGACGGCGGACTCGTGCGCGGCCACGGCGCCCGCGATGTCGACGTGCACGTGGTAGCCGCCGGACAGCAGCAGGGGCACGACGACGGCCGGCTGCCCGGAGGCGGCGAGCCCCGCGACGACGTCGACCACCGTGGGCGGCTGCACGTCGACGAAGGCCGCCGTCGTGACCAGGCCCGGGCGCAGCCGGCGCGCGGCCAGGGCCAGCTCGGCGACCAGCCGGCGCCCGGTCGGGTTGCGGGTGCCGTGCGCACACGCCACGAGGACGGGAGCCGTCACGGGGTACGGAGGACGCCGCCGTCGACCGCCACCATCGTGCCCGTGACGTAACTGGCGGCGGGGGAGAGCAGGAAGGCCGCCACCCGGCCGAACTCGTCGGGCTCGCCCACGCGGCGCAGCGGGATGCCGGCCTCGGTGCGCGCCCGCATCGCCGCCGGGTCCCCGGAGGCGGCCTCGATGTCGGTGATCCGGTCGGTGGCGATGGTGCCGGGCATCAGCCCGACCACCCGGATCCCGCGCGGGCCGAGCTCGTCGGCCAGCGCCTTCGCGGTCATGGCCAGGCCCGGGCGCAGCGCGTTGGAGATGGCCAGGTGCCCGATCGGCTGGCGCACCGACGTCGACAGCACGAACCCGATCGCCGCCCCCGCGGACAGGTGCGGCTCCAGCGCCCGGACCAGCCGCAGCGGGCCGAGCAGCACGCTGTCGACGGCGGCCCGCCAGTCGTCCTCCGCCGTCCGCAGGACCGTGCCGGGCGCCGGGCCGCCGACGGAGACCAGCACGCCGTCGACCCGGCCGAGCGCCTCGAGCGCGCGGTCGACGAGCAGGTCGGCGGCGCCGGGGTCGGCGAGGTCGGCGGCCACCCCGGACGCGCCGTCGCCCAGCTCCGCCACGGCCGCGGAGACCGACTCGGCGGAGCGGGAGCTGACGAGGACGCGGGCCCCGTCGGCGACGAGGGCCCGGGCGGTCGCCAGGCCCAGCCCCCGGCTCGCGCCGGTGAGCAGGTACCCGCGACCGCCCAGGCCCAGGTCCATCGGGGGATCAGCCTCCGATCAGGCGTTGCGCAGCGAGCGGAGGACGTACTGCATGATCCCGCCGTTGCGGTAGTAGTTCGCCTCGCCGGGGGTGTCGATGCGGACGCGGGCGTCGAACTCCACGTCCCCGGCCTTCACCTTCACCGTGCGCGGGGTCTCGCCGTCGTTGAGGGCGGTGATCCCGGTGATGGTGAACTCCTCGTCGCCGGTCAGGCCGAGGGACTCGCGGTTCTCGCCCTCGGGGAACTGCAGCGGCAGCACGCCCATGCCGATGAGGTTGGAGCGGTGGATCCGCTCGTAGCTCTCGGCGATGACCGCCTTGACGCCGAGCAGCGCCGTCCCCTTCGCCGCCCAGTCGCGCGACGACCCCGAGCCGTACTCCTTGCCGGCCAGCACGACCAGCGGGACGCCCGCCTGCTGGTAGGCCTGCGACGCCTCGTAGATGCTCGTCGTCTCGCCGGTCAGGTGGTTCTTGGTGACGCCGCCCTCGGTGCCGGGCACCAGCTGGTTGCGCAGCCGGATGTTGGCGAAGGTGCCGCGGATCATGACCTCGTGGTTCCCGCGGCGGGAGCCGTAGGAGTTGAAGTCGCGCCGCTCCACGCCGTGCTCGCGCAGGTACTTCCCGGCCGGGCTGTCGGCCTTGATCGACCCCGCGGGCGAGATGTGGTCGGTGGTCACCGAGTCGCCGAGCACCGCCAGCGTCCGGGCGCCGGTGATGTCCTGCACCGGGGCCGGCTGGTCCTGCATGCCCTCGAAGTACGGGGGCTTGCGGACGTAGGTGCTCTCGGCGTCCCACGAGAACGTGTCACCGGTGGGCGTGGGCAGGTTCCGCCACTGCTCGGTGCCGGCGAAGACGTCCTCGTAGCTGCGGCCGAACTGCTCGGCCGAGACCGCCTCGTCGATGACCCGCTGCACCTCGGCCGGCGAGGGCCAGATGTCGCGCAGGTACACGTCCTGCCCGTCCTTGCCCGTGCCCAGCGGCTCGGTGGTGATGTCGACGTCCATCGACCCGGCCAGCGCGTAGGCGATGACCAGCGGCGGGGACGCCAGGTAGTTCATCTTGACGTCGGGGTTGATCCGGCCCTCGAAGTTGCGGTTGCCCGACAGCACCGAGACCACGGCGAGGTCGGCCTCGTTGACCGCGGCCGACACCGGCTCCGGCAGCGGGCCGGAGTTGCCGATGCAGGTGGTGCAGCCGTAGCCGACCAGGAAGAAGCCGAGCTTCTCCAGGTACGGGGTGAGGCCGGACTTCTCGTAGTAGTCGGTGACCACCTTCGAGCCCGGCGCCAGCGTCGTCTTGACCCAGGGCTTGGTCTCCAGGCCCGCCTCGACGGCCTTCTTCGCCAGCAGCGCCGCCCCGAGCATCACCTGCGGGTTGGAGGTGTTGGTGCAGGAGGTGATCGCGGCGATCACGACGTGGCCGTGGTCGACGAAGGTCTCCGTGCCGTCCTCGAGCACCACGCGGGTGGGCTTGGAGGCGCGGTCGGCCACCGGGCCGGGGACGACGTGGTGCGGCTTGCCGGCGTCGCCGTTGTCGTGCGCGAACGGGCTGGCCGGGTCCGAGGCCGGGAAGGTCTCCTCGACCGACTCGTCGACGCTGGAGCCGGCGAGCGCGGCGTCGTCGTCGTCGCGGTCCATCTCCTCGACCGGCGCGTAGGTGGGCAGCGCCTCGCGGAAGGAGGCCTTGGCGTCGGTGAGCGCGACCCGGTCCTGCGGCCGCTTCGGGCCGGCGATCGAGGGGACGACCGTGGACAGGTCCAGCTCGAGGTACTCGGAGAAGGCCGGCTCGCGCGACGGGTCGTGCCAGAGGCCCTGCTCCTTGGCGTAGGCCTCGACCAGCGCCACCTGCGCGGCCGGGCGGCCGGTGAGCTCCAGGTAGGTGATGGTCTCCTCGTCGATGGGGAACATCGCCGCGGTCGAGCCGAACTCCGGGCTCATGTTGCCGATCGTGGCGCGGTTGGCCAGCGGCACCGCGGAGACGCCCTCGCCGTAGAACTCGACGAACTTCCCGACGACGCCGTGCTGGCGCAGCATCTCGGTGATCGTGAGGACGAGGTCGGTGGCGGTGGAGCCCTCGGGCAGCTCGCCGGTCAGCTTGAAGCCGACCACGCGCGGGATGAGCATCGACACCGGCTGGCCGAGCATCGCGGCCTCGGCCTCGATGCCGCCGACGCCCCAGCCCAGCACGCCCAGGCCGTTGACCATCGTGGTGTGCGAGTCGGTGCCCACGCAGGTGTCGGGGTAGGCGACGACGCGGTCGCCCTCCTGCCGCGGGAACACCACGCGGGCCAGGTGCTCGATGTTGACCTGGTGGACGATGCCCATGCCCGGGGGGACGACCTTGAAGTCGTCGAAGGCGCCCTGGCCCCAGCGCAGGAACTGGTAGCGCTCACCGTTGCGCTGGTACTCGATCTCGACGTTGCGCTCGAACGAGTCCGGGGTGCCGAAGACGTCGGCGATGACCGAGTGGTCGATGACCAGCTCGGCCGGCGCCAGCGGGTTGATCTTGTTCGGGTCGCCGCCGAGCTCCGCCATGGCCTCGCGCATGGTGGCGAGGTCGACGATGCAGGGCACACCGGTGAAGTCCTGCATGACCACGCGGGCCGGGGTGAACTGGATCTCCTGGTCGGGCTCCGCCGACGGGTCCCAGTTCGCCAGCGCCCGGATGTGGTCGGCGGTGATGTCCGCGCCGTCCTCGGTGCGCAGCAGGTTCTCGAGCAGGACCTTCAGGCTGAAGGGGAGCCGGTCCGCGCCCTCGACCGCGTCGAGCCGGTAGATGTCGTAGTCGGTGCCGTCGACGCTGAGCGTCGCCCGGGCCCCGAAGCTGTCCTTGCTGGCTGCCACTGCTTGCGCCTCACCCTCGAGAGTCCATCGGGCTTGAATGCCACCCCCCATCATCCCAGCCGCCTGCGGAGACGCACTGGTGAGGCGACCCTTCCCTCACGTCGGTGACGTCGCTCTCCCCGGCGGTGTGCCCAGATGATCAGGTGGCCTGATCGTGCCGGGGGGGGGGGGGGGGGGGGGGGGGGGGGGGGGGGGGGGGGGGGGGGGGGGGGGGGGGGGGGGGGGGGGGGGGGGGGGGGGGGGGGGGGGGGGGGGGGGGG
>NZ_JBJGZF010000028.1:0-29346 GCF_054050375.1 Geodermatophilus sp. SYSU D00879 | reverse complement strand
TCCTGGCTCACCATCCACGGTGAGCCAGGACGCGCGGCGGTGAGCTCAGCTGATCATCCGCGGCGTCAGTCGGGCAGCAGGACCCCCGGGTTGCAGACGCTCTGCGGGTCCAGCCGGGCCTTGACCGCGCGCAGCACCTCGACGCCGAGCGGCCCGACCTCGCGCTCCAGCCAGGGGCGGTGGTCGTGGCCGACGGCGTGGTGGTGGGTGAGCGTGCCGCCCGCGGCCAGCAGCGCCTCGGTGGCCGCCCGCTTGGCGGTGAGCCACTGCTGCAGCGGCAGGTCGTCGTCGCGGTCGGCGAGCACCGTGACGTAGAGGGAGGCGCCGGTGGCGTAACCGTGGGACACGTGCGTCATCAGCAGCGGCTGCTTGCCGGGGCGGCCCAGCGACTCGCGCAGCGCGGTGCGGACGGCGTCGTACACGGTCGGCAGCGCGGTCCAGGTGGCCGCCGTCTCCAGGGTCTCGACCAGGAGGCCGGCGTCCATGAGCCGGTCGCGCAGGTAGGGGGCGGCGAACCGGTGCTTGCGCCAGGACTCGCCCACCCGGCGGCCGACCCGCGCCGCGCCGTGCTCGCGCAGCACCGGGAGCACCGCCCGGCGGCGGGCCCGCACCACCTGCGGCAGGCCCTCCCAGCCGACGACGAGGAGGCAGCCGTCGCCGCGGCCGCGGGCCCGCAGGGCGCCGCGCAGCAGCCGGGCACCGGTGCCGGCGGCGTTGAGCAGGTTGGCGCGGGTCTCGTCGGGGTCGGAGAGCCGGACGACGTCGGGCAGCAGGTCGTGCCGCGCCAGCCGCTGCAGCCCGGCGAGCCCGTCGGCCCAGGTCCGGAACGACCAGCCCTCGTACACCCGGGCCCGCGGCGCCGGGCGCACCCGCAGCCGCAGCTCCGTGATGATCCCGAGCGCGCCCTCGGAGCCCAGCGCCAGGCCGAGCAGGTCGGGACCGGCCGCCGACGCCGGCGGGTGACCGAGCTCCAGCACCCCGGACGGCGTGGCCAGGGTCAGGCCCGCGACGAGGTCGTCGAAGCGGCCGACGCCGGTGGAGGACTGCCCGGCCGAGCGGGTGGCCGCGTAGCCCCCGAGCGTGGCGTACTCCCAGCTCTGCGGCAGGTGGCCGAGCGTCAGCCCGTGCGCGCCCAGCGCCTCCTCCAGCGCCGGGCCGCGCATGCCGGGGCCGGCGGTGACCAGCGAGGAGGCGACGTCGACGTCGGTCAGCGCCGCCATCCGGGACAGGTCGACCGACAGCGAGGGGCGGTCGTCGGGGTCCATCCCCGACAGCCCGCCGACCACGCTGGTGCCGCCGCCGAACGGCACGACGACGACCCCCCGCTCGGCGCACAGCGCCAGCAGCGCCGCCGTCTCCGCCGTGCTGCCGGGCAGGACGACGGCGTCGGGCGCGTCGGAGGCGTCGCCCTCCCGCCGGCGCAGCAGGTCCAGGTAGCTCTTGCCGCCGGCCCGGCGCAGCCGCGCCTCCCGGTCGGTGCGCACGTGCTCCGCGCCGAGCAGCGTGACCAGCGCATCGTGCACGTCGGCCGGCAGCCGCGAGGGCGCCACCCGGATGTCGGCGACGGCGACCGGCGGGGTCGGCCGCGGCTCCCAGCCCAGCTCCTTGGCCAGGTGGCGGCGGGCGGCCTTGGGCAGCGCGGTGGCGAGGTCGGGGTCGCGGGTGAGCTCGAGGGAGCCCTCCGCCGCGTCCCTCGGCTCGGCCACCGTGGCCACGCGGGAGCTGCCGGGCCCCCACCCCTGGACGGTCAGTTCCGGCTGCTCGGGCACGGCTACAGTCTGCCGGTGCTCCGACCGGGACCCCGCACGTGACCGGCGGGCCCGACCTCACGCCGGAGCGCCGCGCGGCCGACCTCGGGGCCCTGGCCGGCGGGGTCGACGTCGTCGTCGTGGGCGGGGGCGTGACCGGCGCCGGGGTGGCCCTCGACGCCGCCGCCCGCGGGCTGTCCGTGGCGCTGTTGGAGCGCACCGACCTCGCCGCCGGCACCAGCCGGTGGTCGAGCAAGCTGGTGCACGGCGGCCTGCGCTACCTGGCGCACGGCGAGGTCGGGCTGGCGCGGGAGAGCGCCCGCGAGCGCGCCGTCCTCATGCGCACCACCGCGCCGCACCTGGTCCGGGCGCTGCCGTTCCTGGTGCCCGACGCCGCCGGCCGGGACGTCAGCGCCGTCGGCGCGCTGGGCGGCCGGCTGGGGGACGCGGTGCGCCGGTCGGTGCGCGGCGGGCGCGGCTCGTTGCCGGGCACCCGCCGGGTCGGCGCCGCGGAGGTCGCGCGGCTGGTGCCCGCGGTGCACCCCGGCCGCGGCGGCGCCGTCTTCTGGGACGGCCAGCTCACCGACGACGCCCGGCTCGTCGTCGCGCTGGCCCGCACCGCCGCCGCGCACGGCGCCCGGGTGCTCACCGGCGCGCGGGTGACCGGCGTCGACGACGGCGAGGTGGCAGTGGAGGCCGACGGCGCGGCGCTCACCGTGCGGGCGGGCGCGGTGGTCAACGCGACCGGCGTGTGGGCGCAGGCGCTCGCGCCCGGCATCCGGCTGGCGCCCTCGCGCGGCTCGCACCTCGTCGTCCGCGCCGGCCGGCTCGGCGACCCGGTCGCGGCGCTCACCGTGCCGCTGCCCGGCTCGCGCTCGCGGTACGTCTTCGCGCTGCCCCAACCCGGCGGGCTGGTGTACCTGGGGCTCACCGACGAGCCGGTGCCCGGGCCGGTCCCCGACGACGACCCGGTCCCGGCCGACGCCGAGGTGCGGCAGCTGCTCGACACCGTCAACCGGGTGCTGGCCGTGCCGCTGACCGGCGGCGACGTCGTCGGCTCCTACGCCGGGCTGCGGCCGCTGGTGCTGCCGGAGTCGGCCGGCGCGGGGCCGGGCGACGCCACCGCGGACCTGTCCCGGCGGCACCTGCTGCGGTGGGACGGACCGGTCCTCTCGGTGGTCGGCGGCAAGCTCACGACCTACCGGGCGATGGCCGAGGAGGCCGTGGACGCCGTCGTCGCGCGGCTGGGCCGGGGCGCGCGGCGCTCGCCGACCGCCCGGCTGCCGCTGGTCGGGGCGGCGTCCCCGGCCGAGCTGGCGCGGGTGCCGGCCCCGGCGCGGCTGGTCGCCCGGTACGGCACCGAGGCGCCGCGGGTGGCCGCGCTCGGCACCGAGCCGGTGGTCGGGGGCCGCCCGGAGACGGTGGGGGAGCTGCGCTTCGGCGCGCTGGCCGAGGGGGCGCGGAGCGTGGCCGACCTGCTCGACCGGCGGGTGCGGCTGGGCCTGGTCCCGGCCGACCGGGAGCGCGCGGCCGCGACCGCGGCGGCGGTCCTCGAGGAGGTGTGACGGCCCGGGATCGCGCGGGCGGCCGCCGGGCGGTAGGACGGGAGGGGGACGCCGGCCGGGTCCCGCCCTCCGAGACGGCGAGGACCACCGTGAGCGCCCCGACCCTCGATGTCGACCCCTGGACGGTCCGCGAGCCGCACGTGGACACCCGGGCGCTCGACGTCGCCGAGTCCCTGTTCAGCCTGTCGAACGGCTACGTCGGCGTACGGGGGACGCTCGACGAGGTCGAGCCCTTCGGCATGCGCGGCACCTACCTGTCCGGGGTGTACGAGACCCACCCGCTGTCCTATCCCGAGGGTGGCTACGGCCAGCCCGGAGAGGGGCAGGCGCTGCTCACCGTCGCGGACGGCACCCCGATCCGCCTCCTGGTCGACGGGATCCCGCTCGACGTGCGCGAGGTCCGGCCGGAGGTCCACGAGCGCACGCTGGACCTGCGTGCCGGGACGCTCGACCGGCGCGTGCGCTGGAGGACGCCGACGGGGACGACGATGGAGGTGTGCTCCCGGCGGCTGGTCTCGCTGGCGGAGCGGGCGGTCTGCGCCGTCCGGTACGAGGTGCGCGCGCTGGACGGTCAGGCGCACGTCGTCGTGCGGTCCGAGCTGGCGAGTGGGTCGGTGACGCCCACGGGCGTGGACAACGACGACCCCCGCGTCAAGGACTGCCTCGACAACGCCTTCGAGCCGCGGGAGCACGGCTCGACGGGCAGCGGCGGCACCCTCGCGTCCCGGACGCGGCGGTCGGACATCACGGTCGCCGCCGCCGTCGAGCACGTGGTCGACGACGGGGCGCGGATCAGCACGGACGCCGACGAGCACCGGGTGGTCACCACCGTCGCCGCCCACCTGACCCCCGGCGCCACCCTCGGGATCACCAAGGTCGTCGCCTACACGTGGTCGCTCGACGCCTGGGCCGGCTCCCTCGTCGGCGAGGCGGCGGCGGCGGTGTCGTCCGCGCTCGACCTGGGGTGGGAGGGGCTGCTCGCCGCCCAGCGCGGCGTGCTCGACGAGTTCTGGGCGACCGCCGACGTCGAGGTGGACGGCGACCCCGAGCTGCAGCAGGCGCTGCGCTACAGCGTCTTCCAGCTGTTCTGCTCCGCCGCCTGCATCTCCGGCGCCCCCGTCGGGGCCAAGGGGCTGACCGGCATGGGGTACAGCGGCCACACCTTCTGGGACGTCGAGGGGTTCGTGCTGCCCGCCCTGACCCTGCTGCGCCCGGACACGGCCGCGCGCCTGCTGCGGTGGCGGGCGGGCACGATCGACGCCGCCCGGGAGCGGGCCCGGACGCTGGGCCGGGCGGGTGCGACGTTCGCGTGGCGCACCATCAGCGGGCCGGAGGTGTCGGCGTACTGGCCGGCGAGCACGGCGGCGATGCACGTCAACGCCGACGTCGCCCGCGCCTTCTGGCTCTACGAGAACGCCACGGGCGCCGACCTCGACGACGTCGGCGGTCTGCCGGTGCTGGTCGAGACGGCGCGGCTGTGGACGTCGCTGGGGCACGAGGACGCGGCCGGGGCGTGGCACCTGTTCGGCATGACCGGCCCGGACGAGTACACCGGGGTCGTCGACGACAACGTCTTCACCAACCTCATGGCGCGGGCCAACCTGCGGCGCGCGGCCGACGCCTGCCGCAGGTACGAGGCGCGGGCCGCGGAGCTCGGCGTGGACCACACCGAGACCGCCGCCTGGCGGGCCGCGGCCGACGCCGTCCACGTGCCGTGGGACGAGGGCCTGGGCGTGCACCCCATGAACGCCAACTTCACGTCGTACGAGGAGTGGCCCTTCGAGGAGCAGTGCGACGCCTACCCGGTGCAGGAGCACAACCACTACGCCACGTTCTACCGGCGGCAGGTGCTCAAGCAGGCCGACCTCGTCCAGGCGCTGTGGTGGTGCCGCGACGAGTTCACCGACGAGCAGGTGGCGCGCGACCTCGAGTACTACGAGGCGCGCACCGTGCGGGACTCCTCGCTGTCGGCCGCGGTGCAGGCGGTGGTGTGCGCCCAGGCGCAGCACCCCGACCTCGCCCTGCGCTACCTGCGCGAGTGCGCGCTCGTGGACCTGCGCGACGTCCAGCAGGGGACGGCCCAGGGGCTGCACCTCGCCTCGGTGGCCGGGGCCTGGCTGGCGCTCGCGGCGGGTCTGGGAGGTCTGCGCGAGGACCACGAGGACCTCGAGATCGCGCCGCTGCTGCCGTCGTCGCTGTCCCGCACGGCGTGGCACGTCACCTGGCGCGGCAGCGTGCTCCGCGTCGAGACGACGCAGGAGGGCACCACGCTCACGCTGGTGCGCGGCGAGGGGCCGGTGACCGTCGTCGTCGACGGCACCGCGCAGTCGGTCACGGCCACCCCGGTGCGCGTGCCGCTGCGCGCGCCCACCCCGCTGCTCGGCGAGCCGCGGCAGCCGGCCGGGCGCGAGCCGCGCACCTGACGTCCCGGGCGGTCGCATCCCATCCGATGAGACGACCGTTCCGCTGCATGGGACGGACGGAGCAGGATGCCGGCGTGGACACCTACACGCACGGGCACGCCGAACCGGTCCTGCAGTCGCACCGCTGGCGCACCGCGGAGAACTCCGCCGCGTACCTGCTGCCGCACCTGCGCCCCGGGCTCGACCTGCTCGACGTCGGGTGCGGGCCGGGCACGATCACCGTCGACCTCGCCCGCCGGGTCGCGCCCGGCCGCGTGCTCGGCCTCGACGTCTCGGCCGACCCGCTCGACGAGGCCCGGGACCTCGCCGGGCGGGAGGGCGTCACGGTGACCTTCGCCGTCGGCGACGTCTACGCCCTCGACCTGCCCGACGGCTCGGTCGACGTCGTCCACGCCCACCAGGTGCTGCAGCACCTCACCGACCCGGTGGCGGCGCTGCGCGAGATGGCGCGGGTCTGCCGCCCCGGCGGGCTGCTCGCGGTCCGGGACGTGGACTACGCCGCCACCTGCTGGTTCCCCGCCGACGCCGGCCTGGACCGGTGGCTGGAGCTCTACCACTCGGTCGCCCGCGCCAACGGCGCCGAGCCCGACGCCGGCCGCCGGCTGCTGTCCTGGGCGCACGCCGCGGGCCTGCGCGACACCACCGCGACGACCGGCTCCTGGTGCTACGCCTCACCGGCCGAGCGGGAGTGGTGGGGCCGCTCGTGGGCCGGCCGCGCGACGGCGTCGGCGTTCGCGGAGCAGGCCCTGGCGTACGGCCTGGCCACGCGGGACGAGCTCGAGGAGCTCGCCGCCGCGTGGCTGCGCTGGGCCGCCGCGGACGACGGCTGGCTCGCCATGCTGCACGGCGAGCTGCTCGTCCGGGTCTGAGCCCCGCTGCGTCCCGCCGAGATCGCGGGATCTCGACGCCCAGGGGCCCCGGAAGTGCCGAGATCGCGCGATCTCGACGACGGGGAGCGGGCTCAGCCCTGGCGGGCGGCGTTGGCCTGGACGGCGGTGCTCACCCACTGCGCCAGGCCCGGCGCCACCTGCTCGTAGGTGGCGGTGAACCGCTCGTCCTCGACGTACATCCGGCCGAGGGCCGCGTGCATCTCCGGCGGGCAGTCGTAGAACCACCGGGAGATCTGCTGCCGCGCCTCCTCGGCGAGGTCCATGCCCTGCGGCGAGTCGGGCGCCACGCCACCGTGCAGCGCCTCGGCCATCCGCCGGTTGAGGTCCTCGCCCTCGGCCCTGATCCGGACCCAGTCCTCCTTCGTGTAGGCCGCGGTGCGCCGCGCGGACTCGCGGTAGGCGTCGGTGTCGCCCCACCGCTCCTGGACCTCGGCCTCGTACCGCTCCGGGTCGTGCTCGCCGAACACCTCGAACCGCTCCTCGGGGGTCAGTGCGATCCCCATCTGCCTCGCCTCCATCTCCTTCTCGACGGCCGCGACCATCGCGCGCGTCCGCTCCAGCCGGTCCCGCAGCAGCCGGTGCTGGCGGCGCAGGTGCTCGGCGGGGTCGGCGGACGGGTCGTCCAGCAGGGCCGCGACCTCCTCGAGGGGGAACCCGAGCTCGCGGTAGAGCAGCACCTGGTGCAGCCGGTCCAGGTCCGCCGCCGAGTAGCGGCGGTAGCCGGCCGCGGTGCGTCCCGACGGCGACAGCAGGCCGATCCGGTCGTAGTGGTGCAGCGTGCGCACCGTGACGCCGGCCAGCGCCGCCACCTCGCCCACCTTCATCCCGGGTCCCTCCTCCCTGACGGCGACGAGTGCACAGCCTGACGTCGCGTCAGGGTCAAGCGCGATCGTCGCGTCGGGGTCGAGCGCGATCGTCGCGTCGGGTCGAGCCCGATCCCCGGACGGCGGGCGAGCGGCGCCTGGGCGAGGATCGCGGCATGGCCGACCAGGACGACAGCACCCACGAGGAGGTCTCGCCCGAGGACCCCTTTCCCCGGCGGCGGGTGACCGTCCGCGGCACCGAGATGGCCTGCGTCGACGTCGGCGAGGGCGACCCGATCGTGTTCCTGCACGGCAACCCGACGTCGTCCTACCTGTGGCGCAACGTCATCCCGCACGTGCAGCACCTCGGCCGCTGCATCGCGCCGGACCTGGTCGGCATGGGGGAGTCCGGGAAGCTGCCCGACCCGCGGCGCGGCACCTACTCCTTCGCCACGCACGCCGCGCACCTGGACGGCCTGCTGGAGGCGCTCGGGGTGGAGCGGCGGGTCACCTTGGTGCTGCACGACTGGGGCTCGGCGCTGGGCTTCTCCTGGGCGCACCGCCACCCCGAGGCGGTCCGCGGCCTGGCCTTCACCGAGGCGATCGTCACCCCGATGACCTGGGCCGACTGGCCGGCGGACGGCCGCAAGATCTTCCAGGCCATGCGCAGCGAGGACGGCGAGGTCGTCATCCTCGACAAGAACGTCTTCGTCGAGCGCATCCTCCCGGCGTCCGTGCTGCGCGGACTCTCCCCGGAGGCGCACGAGCGCTACCGGCAGCCGTTCCGCGAGCGCGAGGACCGCTGGCCGACGCTCGAGTGGCCGCGCCAGCTCCCCATCGCCAACGTGCCGCCGGCCGTCCACGACGTCGTCGCGCGGTACGGGCACTGGCTGCGGACCAGCGCCGTGCCGAAGCTGTTCGTGAACGCCGAGCCCGGGTGGCTGCTGACCGGGCGGGCACGCGCGCTGGTGCGGAAGTGGCCCTCGGTCACCGAGGTGACCGTGCCCGGCTCGCACTTCGTCCCCGAGGACTCGCCGCACGCCATCGGCCGGGCGCTGGCCGACTGGATCCCGACGCTGCCCTGAGCGGGGTGTCGGGTTCGTCCGCGACGGCGCCCGGTCGCGGCGGGCAGGGTGAGGGGCACGGCGATCACCGACGGCCGCCCGGACGGCTGCACGACCCTCACCCCTTCCTCGTCTGCTCGCCCGCGGCGGAGGCGATGCGCTTCTCCGAGGAGGTCCTCGGCGCGACGACGGTCAGCCGCATGGACGCCCCGGACGGCACCGTGCCGCACGCGGACCGGGGGTTCGCCGACCTGGTCGCCGCGATCCGCGAGGCGACGGCCGGCCGGGACCCCCGGGCCGACGCCGCCCTGGTGTGGACGGCGCTGCACGGGCTGGTCACCCTCCGCGCGAGCAGGCCGGACGAGCCCTGGCCCGACCCCGACGCGCTGGTCACGCGTCTCGCGCTGCTCCGTGACGGGAGCGCTTGACCGCGTACATCGCCGCGTCGGCGCGGCGCAGCAGGCTGTCGGCGGTGTCGCCCCGCCGGGAGAGCGCGACGCCGGTGCTGGAGCGCAGCGGCGGGCCGCCGTCGGTGGGGGAGGCGAGGGTGGCCGCGATCCGGTCGACCAGGCGCCGGGCGGCGGCCTCGGTGCCGGTGCCGGGGCACAGCACGACGAACTCGTCGCCGCCGATGCGGGCCACGGTGTCGCCTGGGCGCACTGCCGCCCGCAGCGCCGCGGCCATCCGCAGCAGGGCGGCGTCGCCGGCGGCGTGGCCGTGGGTGTCGTTGATGCCCTTGAACCCGTCGAGGTCGCAGTAGAGCAGCGCGGCCGCCAGGCCCTCGCGCGCCTGGACCTGCAGCGCCTGCCCGAGCCGGTCCAGCAGCAGCGCCCGGTTGGGCAGGCCGGTGAGCGCGTCGTGCAGGGCGGCCTCGCGCAGCCGGGCCTCGAGCTCCCGCTGGGCGGTCACGTCCATCATCGCGACGACGGCGCCGGTGGGCCGGCCCGCGGCATCGCGGATGCGGGTGCCCGAGGCGCGCACCACGCGCAGGGGAGCGCCGGGCAGGCCGATCGCCATGTCGGCGTCGCGGACCCGCCCCTCGGCGAAGACCCGGGCCAGGGGGACCTCGGCCAGGCCGAGCCGGCGCCCGTCGGGGGTGCTCAGCCCGAACGCCTCGACGACGTCCTCGGTGAGCCGGGCGCCCTCGACGCGGTCGGCTGAGGCCTCCGGGAGCCCGTGCCACTGCCGGCAGAGCCGGTTGAACAGCGTGATGCGCCCGTCGGCGTCGGCGGCGACGACCCCGACGGGCAGCGCCTCCAGCAGCGCGCGGGTGAAGGCCTCCGACCGCGCGGCGTGCGTCGCGGCGGCCTGGGCCTGGTCGCGGGCGGCGGCGCTGGCGGTGGCGAGGTCGGCGAGCTGGCGGGCCTGCCGACGCCGCTGGAACAGCGCCACCACGACCGTGGCGAGGTCGGCCAGCCGGTCCCCGGCGCCGGGGGCGAAGGCGTGCGGCTCGGAGTCGAAGACGCACAGGGTGCCCACCGTCGCCCCGTCGACGACCAGCGGCGCGCTGGCGTAGGCGCGGACGCGGGCGCGGCGGCCGTCCACCCAGGGGTTGCCCGCGTACCGCGGCTCGGCGGCCAGGTCCTCGATCACCTCGACTCGCGGGCCGCCGGCGTTCACCGCCGCGCACAGCGACTCCTCACGCGGCGACGAGCAGCCCAGGAAGCCGTGCGGCACCAGCTGGTGCTGCTCGCAGGCGTCGAGCAGGTTGACCGTCGCGTACCGCACGCCCGCCACGTCCGCGGCGACGCGCACGACGGCGGCGAGCTCGGGGTCCCGGGCGAGCTCGCGCACGTCGAGGTCGGCGGCGACGGCGTCGCGGTCGGGCGGGGTGGAGACGGTCACGGAGGAGGCAACGGCCCTCGCGCCCGCCGTCCGCACCGCCCGTCCCGCTGCCGTCCCCCGATCAGGTGAGGACGCGGACGGTCTCCACGGCGGCGAACAGGGCGAAGACGACGAACAGCCCCGCCGCCACCCGGCGGATGAGGGCCACCGGCAGCCGGTCGGCCAGCGTCTTGCCGAGGAACACCGCCAGCCCGGAGACGGTCAGCAGCGCCGCCCAGGCGCCGACGAACACCGACACCGGTGCGTCGAACCGGGCGGCCAGGCCCGCGGTGGCGAGCTGGGACAGGTCGCCCCACTCCGCGGCGAACAGCACGCCGAAGGAGATCGCGGCGGCCCGCAGGAACGACGTCCGCTCCCGGGCGTCGGCCGCCTCCCCGCCGTCCTCGGGCCCCTCGGACGCGCTGCGCCACAGCAGGACCGCTCCGACGAGGAACAGCACCGCCACGACGCCGCTGACCAGCGCCTCCGGCAGCAGCGAGAGCAGGCTGCCCGCGGTGACGGCGATGGCGACCTGCAGGCCGAAGGCGGTGCCGACGCCGACGAACACCGGCAGCGGCGGGAACCGGGTGGCGAGGACGAGGCTGGCGAACAGGGTCTTGTCCGGGAGCTCGACCGGCAGGACGAGGGCGAACGCCGTCACGACGACGGACCAGACGATCACGGGTGGTTCTCTCTTCCGCTCGGCACGGCCGGGCGGGGGCGCACACCTCCGACCGGCAGTGCGACGACTGCTCAGGCCGGAGGTCTCGCCCACCCGCGCGGGGCGCGGGCCCGCTGACCGGGCGGCTCCCGCGGGAGTCGCCAGCATGTCGACCAGCGGACGGGGGGCTACTCCCCTCCTCGGCCGCCCAGGCTAGTCGACGGGCTCTCGTAAACCCGGTGCGCCCGGGTGTGGGGCTGGTTACCGTCGTCCCGTGCCGTTCCGTTGACGCCCGTCGTCCGCCGCACCGCCGCCGCCCGCCCGGCCGCTGGCCCGCCTGGCCGTGGCCTGGACCGCGCTGTCCGGGCTGGCGCCCGTCTACCCGCTCTACGCGCTGCTGTTCCTCGACACCGGGCTGACCCCGGCCCAGGTCTCGGGGCTGTTCGCGCTGTGGTCGGTCACCGCCCTGCTCGCCGAGGTGCCCACCGGGGTGCTCGCCGACCGCTGGTCGCGCCGCGGCGCGCTGGTCCTCGCCGGGGTGCTGGAGGCTGCCGGCTTCGTCCTCTGGACCGTGGCGCCCGGGCTGCCCGGCTTCGCCGCCGGGTTCGTCGTGTGGGGCGTGGGCGGCGCGCTGGTCTCCGGTGCCGCCGAGGCGCTGGTCTACGAGGCGCTGGCCGCCGTCGGCGCGGAGGAGGACTTCGTCCGCGTCCAGGGTGCGATGACGGCGACCGAGCTGCTCGTGCAGGTGCCCACCGCGCTGCTGGCCGGCGTGCTCGTCGAGGCCGGCGGCTACGCGCTGGTCGGCTGGGCGAGCGTCGGCGTCTGCCTCGCCGCCGCGGCCCTGGCCACCCGCTTCCCCGAGACCACCCCCACCCGGGACGAGGACGACGACGCCGGCCCGGGCCTGCGCGCCGCCGTCGGCGAGGCGCTGCGCCGGCCGTCGCTGCGGCTGACCGTTGTCGCCGTCGCGCTGCTCGGCGGGCTGGACGCGCTGGAGGAGTACTTCCCGGTCATGGCGCGCGACCGCGGCGTCCCCACCGAGCTGGTGCCGGTGGCCGTGCTGGGGATCGCGCTGGCCGGCGCGGCGGGCGCGGCGCTGGCCGGCCGGCTGGGGCGGCTGCCGTCGCGGGCGCTGCCCGTGCTGCTGGCCGTCTCCGCGGCGCTGCTGGCGGCCGGGGCGCTGGCCGGGACGCCCGTCGCGCTGGCCGCCGTCGCGCTGTCCTACGGCCTGTACCTCGCCGTGCTGGTGGTGGGCGAGGCGCGGCTGCAGGAGCAGGTGCCCGGCGCGGCGCGGGCCACGGTCACCTCGGTCGCGGGCCTGGGCATCGAGCTGGCCTCGCTGCTGGTGTTCGGCGCGTGGGCGCTGGGCTCCGCGCTCGCGGTCGCGGCGCTGTTCCTCGCGGTGGTGCCGATCACGTGGTCGGCCTTCCGGCCGACACCGCGGCCAGGTGCCGTCCCCGAGCGGCGTTGAGCCCCGCCACCCCGTCCCGGCCGGGAGCCTCCGGCCCCGCGACCGGTCCGCCGTCCTCCGCAGGGCGGCTCACCACCCGACGCGGCCCCCCTACCTGGCGGTGCGGCGGGCGATGCGGGCGGCGAAGACGCCGGCGGCGTGGCCGTTGTCGATGTTGCTGACGACGACGCCGGGCGAGGCCGAGTTCAGCATCGTGAGCAGCGCGCCGAACCCGCCGAACGAGCCCGGCTGCCCGGTCGAGGTGGGCACCGCGACGATCGGCACGTCGGTCATCGCGCCCACCGTGCCGGCCAGCGAGGCGTCCAGGCCGGCGACCACGACCAGGCAGTCGACGTCGTCGAGCAGGGTGCGGTCGGTGAGCAGCGGCCGCAGCCGGCTGCCGCCGACGTCGTCGACCCGCACGACCTCGGTGCCGGTCACCCGCGCGACGAACGCGGCCTCGGCGGCCACCGACGCGTCGGCGGTGCTCGCGCACAGGACGCCGACCCGGCCCAGCGGCTCGGGGATCGGCCCGACGGCGGCCGACATCGCCGCCGCGTCGACCGTGGTGGAGCCGTCGTACGCGGCGGCCAGCGCGACCAGCGTGTCGGCGGTGGCCCGGACGACCAGCGCAGGCCGGTCCGGGTGCGCCGCGCGGGTCTCCCGGACCAGGGCCAGCACCTGCTCGGTGGACCGCCCGACCCCCCAGACGACGTCGGGCTCGGCCGGCGCCGGGCGGGCCGGTGCGGCCGGGGGCGCCGGGGCGAGCGCGGGCTGGCCCGCGCTGCCGAGGGACAGCGGCGGGTCGGCCAGCAGCGCGGCGAAGCCGCCGACCGGGTCCAGCGGCGAGGACTGCACCGGGCCGACCTGAACCGACGCGCGCGCCGCCGGCCGGGCCGGCGCCGGCGGGGGCTCCGCGGGCGTGTCCGGGGCGCGGGTCTGGGTGACCGCCGACAGCCGGACGACGCGGTCGCGGCCGCTGCGCTTGGCGTCGTAGAGGACGCCGTCGGCGGCGGCGAACAGCGTGCGGCGGTCGTCGCCGCGGGTGGCCGAGGCGATGCCCACGCTGATCGTCACCGGCACCGGCAGGCCGAGCGCGGTCCAGTCGTGCGCGGCGACGGCGCGGCGGATCCGCTCCAGCGCCCGCTCGGCCTGCTCGGCGGTGGTGTCGGGCAGCAGCACGACGAACTCGTCGCCGGCCCACCGACACACCTCGTCGGTGTCGCGGCAGCCGGCCAGCAGCAGGTCGGCGACCGCGCGCAGCACCGCGTCGCCGCCGGGGTGCCCGACGGCGTCGTTGATGGCCTTGAACCGGTCGACGTCGACGACGGCCAGCGCCGGCGTGGTGCCCGCGCTGAGCAGCCCGTCCAGCCGCGCCTCGGCGTAGCGCCGGTTGGGCAGGTGGGTGAGCGGGTCCTCGTAGGCCTGGCGGCGCAGCTGCCCGGCGGCGCGCTCGTTCTCCAGCAGGCTCTTGCGCCGGCCGAACAGCTCGACCCAGCGGGTGCGCCGCTCGTCGACCCGGTCCAGCTCGTCGGCGAGGTAGGCCTGCAGGTAGGGCAGCGCGCGGCCGGCGTCGTCGAGCTCGGCGTGCAGCGTGCACAGCTCGCGCAGGGCCGCCCGCCGCAGCCGGGGCAGGCCGTGCTCGGTGGCCAGCGCCAGCGCCCGCGCCAGCTGCTCGTCGGCGCTCCGGCCGTCGCCCTGTCTGCGCAGTGCCCGGCCCAGCCCCAGCAGCGCCGAGGCCAGCAGCGCCCGGTCGCCGGTGGCACTCGTGGTGCGGACGGCGGCGCGCAGCGGGCCGGCCGCGGCGGCGGACTCGCCCAGACCGACCAGCGCCCAGCCGTGCACCACCTGCGCGGCGACGACGCCGTCGGCGTCCGGCGGCAGCTGGGCCAGCGCCTGCTCGGCCAGCCCGCGGGCCTCGGTGAAGTGGGTCCGGGCGGCCTCGGGCTCGCCGTCGTCGAGCAGCGCCTCGCCCAGCTCCGCGCACAGCTCGCCCAGGCAGGTGGCCGCCCGGGCCACCAGCACGTCGGGGTCGCCGTCGTCGGGGCCGAGCGTGCCCTGCCCGGCGGCCGCGCCGGCCGCCTCCAGGGAGCGGCGCTGGTAGTCCAGGGCCAGCGGCATGAGCTCGAGGTCGGCGAGGACGCCGGCCAGCGTGCCGAGCGTGTCGACGAGCAGCGCGTCGGGCGGGAGCGCGGGGTCGAGCAGGCTGGCCGCCTCGACCGCCTCGTCCATCGCCGCGTCGATCCGCCGCGACAGCAGCTCGATGCGGGCGTGCCGGGCCAGGCCCGCGGCGCGCTGCACGGCGTCGTCGGTGGCGTCGAAGGCGGCCTTGGCCGAGCGCACCAGGGCGATGGCCTCGGCGGCGTGCGCGGCCGACTCCGAGCGCGGGTCGCCGTCGCCGGTGGGCCGGTCGGCGGCGCGGTCGTCGCCGCGCTCGAGCAGGCCCGCCACGCCGGCGTGCAGGTCCAGCGACTCGGTCGCCTCCGGCGCGTCCAGCGGCTCGCCGACCAGGGTGAAACCGGCGACGCGCAGCCGGCGGACCAGCAGCTCGGCGCGCAGGGTGTCGGCCCAGGCGCGGCCGAGGGAGGGCTCGCCGTCGCGCCCGGTGGCGGCGCCGGAGGGCCCGGCCCCGTAGGGCGTGGACGGGTCGACGACCGACAGCAGCCGCTCGGCGTCGTCGAGCTGCCAGTTGGCGAGGGCGGCGGTCACCCGGTGGTGCAGGGCTCCCGGTGGCACCACCGCACTGTGCACGCCGTCGTGCGCTTCCGCTGGGAGCGCGGGCCGGGCGCGCCGTGTGGCACCGGTCCCGTCGCCCGTCGCGTCACTGGCGTCCCAGGCGCGCCCGGCGCTCACGACGGCGTCCCCTCGGCCGCGCCCCCGTCGGCCGGGCTCCCGTCGGCCGTGCCCCCGTCCACGGGGCCCGGCGCGCGCACCCGGTTGCGCCCGCCCCGCTTGGCGGAGAACAGGTGCAGGTCCGCGGTGTCGAACAGCGAGCGCCAGCCGACCGGCGCGGCGTCGCCCTCGGCCGCGGGCGCGGTGGCCACGCCGATGCTCACGGTGATCGGCTCGGGGAGCGCGAGGTCGGCCCAGTCGGCGTCGGCGACCGCGGCGCGCAGCCGCTCGGCGGCGGCCAGGGCCTGGGCGGGGCTGGCCGTGGGCAGGACGACGAGGAACTCGTCGCCGGCCCAGCGGTAGACCTCGTCGCCGACGCGGCTGTGCTCGCGCAGCAGCGCGGCCACCCGGCGCAGCACCTCGTCGCCGTGGGAGTGGGAGGTGTCGTCGTTGACCTCCTTGAACCGGTCGACGTCGACGACGGCGAGCGACAGCGGCTCGGCGCCCAGCCGCAGCCCGGCCAGCCGGCGCTCGGCGCTGCGCCGGTTGCCGAGCCCGGTCAGCGGGTCCTCCAGCGCGTGGCGGCGCAGCACGGCGGCCTGCCGCTCGACCTCGCGCAGCCGGCTGCGGCGGACGAACATCTCCGCCCACAGCTCCCGGCTGCGCGCGTGCGCCCGGCCGGTGTCGGCGCGGTAGGCGTCCAGCCAGTACAGCGCCTCGGCGGGCCGGCCCATCGCGGCGGTGGCCTGGCCGAGCTCGAGCAGGCACTGCCGGTAGCGGCGCCGGTCGGCGGTGGCGGCGAAGGCCCCGGCGGCGTCGACGAGCAGGTCGGCGGCCTCCTCGCCGTGCCCGCCGCCGGTGTGCACCTGCGACAGCCGCGACAGCAGCCGGGACAGGGCCAGGTCGGCGTAGCCGCGCAGCCAGGTGCCGCCGGTGCGGTGCACCCGCCGGTGCACGCTGCGCAGCGGGCCGAGGGCGTCGTCGAGGTCGTCGTGGCAGGCCAGCGCCCAGGCCTGGACGACGTCGAGCAGGTCGAGGTCGCCGGGGTCGGGCTCGACGTCGAGCGCGCGGGCGTCGCCGGCGCAGGCCAGTGCGGCGCCGGCCAGCTCGCGGGCCCGCCCGGCCTCCCCGCGGCGGCGCAGCGTCTGGGCCAGCTCGGTGTTCTGCCGGGCGCACAGCTGCAGCAGCTGCCAGAGGTCGGCGGGGTCGGCCAGCGCGGCGGCCACCCGGTGCCCGCGCTCGGCCTGCGCGACGGCGAGCTCCTCGAGGTCCAGCGCGGTGAGGGTGAGCGACAGCCACAGGTGCGCCTGGGACAGCGCGCGGGAGGGCTCCTCGGCGGGTGGGGACAGCTGCTCGGTGAGCAGGCTGGCGTCGACGGCGAGCAGCATCGCGGCGTCCGGGTGGTCGGCGGTCGCCTCGACGTGCGCGAGGTAGGCCAGGACCAGGGCCGTCGAGGCCGACGGCGGGCAGGCGCCCAGCGCGTCGCGGGCGGCGGCCACCGCGGCGCCGGTGGCGTCCTGGTCCCCGTCGAGCAGGCCGCGGCGGGCGGCCAGCGCGTGCCGCCAGGCCGCCCAGCGGGGGTCGCTCGCGGCGCCGAACGCGGCCTCGGCGTCGTCGAGCCCGTCCCGGAAGGCGTCGGCGTCGTCCCGGCTGCTCGCCGTCAGCAGGCGCCGCAGTGCAGCATCGAGGTCACCGTCGGTGACGGGTGCGGGGCCGGGGGTCACGCATCCCTCCTCCTCGACGCCGGGCGACCGGCCGCACGGGCCGGCGGCGAGGCAGTTCCCCCCGGACCCGGACTGCGCCCCGGCCCGACCGCACTACCCTCGTCGGGTGCCCCAGACGCCTCCGACGCGGTTCGCCTATCTCGGGCCCGAGGGTACCTTCGCCGAAGCGGCGCTGAGCAGCGCCGTTGGCCCTGGGGAGGGAGTGCGGCAGCCCGCGGCCAGCGTCGCCGCCGCCCTGGCGGCGGTCCGCGCCGGGGACGCCGACGCCGCCCTCGTGCCGCTGGAGAACTCGGTCGAGGGCTCGGTCCCGGCCACGATGGACGGCCTGGCCGACGGCGACCCGCTGGTCATCACCCGCGAGGTCTTCCTGCCCGTCGCGTTCGTCCTCGCCGCCCGGCCCGGCACCGGGCTCGAGGACGTCCGCGCCGTCGTCAGCCACCCGCACGCGCTGGCCCAGACCGCGCGCACGCTGGCCCAGCGGCTGCCCGGCGTCCCGACCCTGCCGGCCTCCTCGACGGCGGCCGCCGCCCGGGCGGTCGCCGAGGGCGAGCACGACGCCGCGGTGTGCGCGCCGATCGCCGCCGAGCGCTACGGGCTGGCCCCGCTGGCCGACGACGTGGCCGACTTCCCCGGCGCGGTCACCCGCTTCGTGCTCGTGTCCCGTCCCGGGGCGCTGCCGGAGCCGACCGGCGACGACAAGACCTCGCTGGTCGCCGTCGTCGCCGACCGCACCGGCGCGCTGCTCGACGTCCTGCGCGAGTTCGCCGTCCGCGGGATCAGCCTCACCCGCATCGAGTCCCGGCCCACCCGCGACCGGCTGTGGGTCTACTCGTTCTCGCTGGACTGCGAGGGGCACGTCGCCGAGGCGCGGGTGGGGGAGGCGCTGGCCGCGCTGCACCGGGTCTGCGAGGACGTGCGGTTCCTCGGCTCCTACCCGCGCGCCGACGGCCGCACCAACCGGCCGGTGCCCGCCGAGGCCGCCGACGCCGCGTTCACCGACGCTGCCGACTGGCTCGCCCGCCTGCGCGCCGGCGAGGTCTGAGCGGGCACTTCCGCGGAGATGCACGGTGCATCTCCGCGGAAGTGCACGGTCACGCCGGCTCGAGCTCCCGCTCGGGCTCCGGCGACGGGCGGCGGGACAGGCGGCTCGGCCACCAGGTGCGGTCGCCGAGCAGCGCCACCGCCGACGGCACCAGCAGCGAGCGGACGACGAAGGTGTCCAGCAGCACGCCGAACCCCACGAGGAACGCCAGCTGGGTGAGGAACAGCAGCGGCAGCACCGCCAGCGCCCCGAACGTCGCCGCCAGCACCATCCCGGCGCTGGTGATGACCCCGCCGGTGACGGCCAGCGCGCGCAGGACGCCGTCGCGGGTGCCGTGCCGCGCGGACTCCTCCCGCGCCCGGGTCATGAGGAAGATGTTGTAGTCGATCCCCAGGGCGACGAGGAACACGAACCCGATCAGCAGGATCCCGGGGTCGCTGCCGGGGAAGCCGAAGACGCCGTCGAACAGCAGCGCGGCGACGCCGACCGTCGCGCCGACGCTGAGCACCACGGTGGCCACCAGCAGCAGCGGCGCCACCAGCGAGCGCAGCAGCAGCGCCAGGACGACGGTGATCACCACGAGCACGCTCGGCACGATCACCCGCAGGTCGCGCGCGGCGGTCTCCCGGGCGTCGAGGTTGCTCGCGGTGTCGCCGCCGACGAGTGCGGCCGGGTCGGCGTCGTCGAGCGTGGTCCGCAGGTCCTGGACGACGTCGATGGCCTCGGTGCTGTCGGCCGGGACGGCGAGGGTGACGTCGAGGCGCACCAGCCCGTCGACGACGACCGGGTCGCCGCCGGGCGGGCCGCCGGTGAACGGGACGACCGACGCCACGCCCTCGGTGGCCGCGGCCGCCTCGGCGACCTCCGGCCAGTTCCCCTCCGGCGTGACGACGATCGTCGGGCTGCCGGAGCCCGCGTCGAAGTGGCGGGCCAGCGCCTCCTGCCCGTCGACGCCGTTGGACTCGCCGCGGATCGCGTCGCTGAAGGTGATGCCGCTCGCGTCGTAGGTGGGCGCGAACACCGCCGCGGCGACCAGCGCCAGCGTGCTCAGGGCCAGGACGCGCCGCGGCCGGCGGCCGACCAGCGCCGCGACCCGCCGCCACCCGCGGCCCTCGCGCGGCGGCTCGCCGACGTGCGGGCGGAACGGCCAGAACGCCGCCCGGCCGAGCAGTGCGAGCGCGGCCGGCAGGAAGGTCAGCGCCGCGACGACGGCGAGCGCCACGCTGACCGCCGAGATCGGCCCGAGCCCGCGGTTGGAGGCGAGGTCGGAGAACAGCAGGCACAGGACGCCGAGGACGACGGTGGCGCCGGAGGCCACGATCGGCTCCCACGAGCGGCGCAGCGCCACGCGGATCGCGGTGAACCGGGACGGCTCGCGCTGCAGCTCCTCGCGGAAGCGGGCGACCAGCAGCAGCCCGTAGTCGGTGGCCGCGCCCACCACCAGGATCGCCGCGATCCCCTGGCTCTGGCCGTTGACGGTGATCAGGCCGGCGTCGGCGAGCAGGTAGGCGACCGCGTTGCCGGCGGTGAGCGCGAGGCCGGCGGTGCCGATGACCAGGAAGGGCAGCAGCGGGCTGCGGTAGACCACCAGCAGGATGAGCAGCACGACGCCGAAGGCCGCGGCCAGCAGCAGCCCGTCGATGCCGGCGAAGCCGTTGGCGAAGTCGGCGAAGATCCCGCCCGGGCCGGTGACGAAGGCGTCGGTGCCGTCGACGGCGATCGCGGCGCGCAGGTCCTCGACCACGGTCACGATCTCGTCGCCCAGCTCGGGGGTCAGCGGCAGCACCGCCTGCACCGCCTCGCCGTCCTCCGACGGGATGGGCGGGGAGGCCTGCCCGGCCAGGGCGCCGGCGTCCTCGGCGACCGCGGTGGCCTCGGCGAGCGCCTGCCCGACGGCGTCGAGGGTGGCCGGGTCGAGGGGCCCGTCGGCCTCCCACAGCAGGACCGCCGGGATCGCCTCGGTGGGGGAGAACCCCTGGGACAGTTCCGCGACGCGCGTGGACTCCGCGCTGTCGGGGAGGAAGGCGGCGGTGTCGTTCTCCTGCAGGCCGGTGAGCTGCCCGCTCAGCGAGCCGAGCGGGCCGGCGGCGCCCAGCCAGGCGAGCAGGACGACCAGGGGGAGCAACCAACGGACCCGACGGGCCATGGTGGAATCCTCTCGAGGGTCGATAATCTCGATGTTCGAGAGATTAGGGGGTGGGTGGATGACGCGCAACGACGGCGAGCGGGTGGAGGTCACCCTGCTGCTGCGGCGGCTCACGGTCGAACTCGACGCCGTCGGTCAACGCTTCGCCGACACGCACGGTCTCGGACGCACCGACGTCCGCGCGGTGACCGCGATCATGGACGCCGCCCGGGCCGGACAGCCGCTGACCGCGGGCGGGCTGGGCGCCGCGGTGGGGCTGAGCTCGGCGTCGGTGACCGCGCTGGTCGACCGGCTGGAGCGGGCCGGACACGTGCAGCGCGTGCGCGACCCGGCCGACCGGCGCCGGGTCGTGCTGCAGATGACCGCGCCGACGATGGCGGCCGGCGCCGCCTACTTCGGCGGGCTGCAGCGGGAGCTGCTCGCGGCGATGGAGGACCTCAGCGACGCCGACGTCGCCGTCGTCCACCGCTGGCTGACCGCGGTGACCGACGTCGTCGTCGCCCACCGCTGACCGACGGCGTGTGCACACGGCGCGGTCCGCGGTCGTCGTGACCCGCGGTGTGCACACGGCGTCAGAGGTAGAGGCCGGTGGACTCCTCGATCCGCTCCGCGGCGACGGCGTGCACGTCGCGCTCGCGCAGGATGATCAGCTCCTCGCCGTGGACCTCGACCTCGTGCTGGTCCTCGGGGGAGAACAGCACCTGGTCGCCGACCTTCACCTGGCGCACGCTCGCGCCGACGCCGCGCGCCTCGCCCCAGACCAGCCGCTTGGCCACCTGGGCGGTCGCCGGGATGAGGATGCCGCCGGTCGAGCGCCGCTCCCCGTCCTCCCTGCGGAGGGCCACGAGGATCCGGTCGTGCAGCATCTTGATCGGCAGCCCGCTGCCCTTGGCGAGGTCGGATGGCACGGTGATCACGGTACGCGGGCGCCGGTCCCCGCCGACCCCGGCAGGGTGCTGGCCGGGGCGCGTGGAGCGGGGCCCCGGCGGAGGACGTCCCGGCCCCGGTCGACGCCCCGGTCCCCTGCGGTGCCGGGACGTGACGGTCTACCGGGTGGACCACGTCGGGGTCGTGGTCGAGGACCTCGCGGCCGCCGTCGCGTTCTCCGTCGAACTGGGCCTGGAACCGGAGGGTGAGACGGCGGTCGAGGGCGACTGGGGAGACCGGCTCGTCGGGCTGGACGGCGTCCGGGCGGACCTCGCCTTCCTGCGGACCCCGGACGGCCACGGCCGGGTCGAGCTGTCCAGGTCCCGCACGCCGGCGGCCACCGGCACCCGGACCCGCGCCCGCCGGGCTCAGCCCCAGCCGAGCTCGTGCAGCCGCTCGTCGTCGATGCCGAAGTGGTGGGCGATCTCGTGGACGACGGTGACCGTCACCTCCTCGACCACCTCCTCGGCGGTCGAGCAGACGTCGCAGATCGCCTCGCGGTAGATCATGATCCGGTCCGGCAGCGCGCCGCCGTACTGCCAGCCGCGCTCGGTCAGCGCGTACCCCTCATAGAGGCCCAGCAGGTCCGGCTCGTCCTCGTTGCGGTCCTCGACCAGCACGACGACGTTGTCCAGCAGGGCCAAGAGGTCGGCCGGCACCGCGTCCAGCGCGTCGGCGACCAGCGACTCGAAGACCTCCCGGGGCAGCGGCCTCACCAGCTGGTGGGCAGCGGGCGGCCCTCCTCGTACCCGGCCGCGCTCTGCACCCCCACCACCGCCCGCTCGTGGAACTCGTCGATGGTGCGGGCCCCGGCGTAGGTGCACGACGAGCGCACCCCGGCGACGATCCCGTCCACCAGGTCCTCCACGCCGGGACGGGCCGGGTCGAGGTACATCCGCGACGACGAGATGCCCTCCTCGAACAGCGCGGCCCGGGCGCGGTCGAAGCCGCTCGCCTGCGCCGTGCGGGCCTTGACCGCGCGCGCCGAGGCCATCCCGAAGGACTCCTTGTACAGCCGGCCGCTGCCGTCGTCGTGGATGTCCCCGGCGCTCTCGTAGGTGCCGGCGAACCAGGAGCCGACCATCACGTTGGCCGCGCCGGCGGCCAGCGCCAGGGCGACGTCGCGGGGGTGGCGCACCCCGCCGTCGGCCCACACGTGCTTCCCGAGCCGGCGGGCCTCGGTGGCGCACTCCTCGACGGCGGAGAACTGGGGCCGGCCGACGCCGGTCATCATCCGCGTGGTGCACATGGCGCCCGGCCCCACGCCGACCTTGACGACGTCGGCCCCGGCCGAGATCAGGTCGCGGGTGCCGTCGGCGGTGACCACGTTGCCCGCCACCACCGGCACCGGCCCGGCCACCGACCGGGCCGCCCGCACGGCCTCGACCGCCTTCTCCTGGTGGCCGTGCGCGGTGTCGACGACGAGCACGTCGACCCCGGCGGCCAGCAGCGCGGACACCTTGCCCGCGACGTCGCCGTTGATCCCGACGGCGGCCGCGGTGAGCAGCTGCCCCTGCGCGTTGACCGCGGGCGTGTAGACCGTCGAGCGCAGCGCGCCCTTGCGGGTGACGACGCCGACCAGCCGCTCGCCCTCGACCACCGGCGCGGCGCTGACCCGCTCCTCGGAGAGCACGTCGAAGACCTTCGGCAGCACGGTGCCGGCCGGGATGGTCAGCGGCTGCGCGGCCATGACCTGCGAGAGCTGGCTGAACCGGTCCACGCCCTGGCAGGCGCCGTCGGTGACCACGCCGACGGGCACGCCGTCCTCGACCACCACGACGATGCCGTGCGCGCGCTTGGTCATCAGCGACAGCGCCTCGCCCACGGTCGAGCCGGGGGACAGGGTGATCGCGGTGTCGTAGACGGGGTGCCGGCCGTGCACCCAGGAGACGACCTCGCCGACGACGTCGACGGGGATGTCCTGCGGCAGCACCGCGAGGCCGCCGCGGCGGGCGACGGTCTCGGCCATCCGCCGGCCGCTGATCGCGGTCATGTTCGCGACGACGACCGGGATGGTCGTGCCCACCCGGTCCGGCGTGGTCAGGTCGACCTCCAGCCGGGAGCCGACGGTGCTGTGGTTGGGCACCATGAACACGTCGGCGTAGGTCAGGTCGGTGGGCGGGCGCTGACCGTCGAGGAACCGCATGCCCCCAGTGTCCCGTACCGGACGCCGGAGGCGCCGGTCCTCACGCGGTGCGCCGGGCTCCCAGCGCCGCCGAGAGGGCGACGGCGGTCAGCCCGGCGCCGGCCACCAGCACGAGCGCGGTGGCGCCGGCGCCGGCGCTGGAGACGAGGGCGCCGACGAGCGCCCAGGCGGCGGCGAGGACGAACGCGGGCTGCCCGTGGAGGAACCAGGCCAGGACCGCGGCGGTGAGCGCGGCGCCCACGACCAGCAGCGCGGGGACGAGCGTCCCTACGGTCAGCCCGCCCGGCAGGACGGTCGCCGCGTTCACCCACACGGCCGCGCTGGCCCACCCGGCGTAGAGGCCGACGCTGCCGGTCAGGAGGAGACGGGTCACCCGGTCGGCCGGTGTCCGGAGGAGGACGCGCAGGCACACCAGCAGGGCGGCCAGCATGCCGGCGAAGACCGGCACGGTCAGCCCCGGCAGCCGGGCCGCGGCGACCAGCCAGACGACGAACCCCACCTGCGCCACCGACAGCGGGACCTGCACCCGCCGCCACGGGTCGGCGGTCGCGCGGCGCAGCGGGAAGCCGTACACGGCGGCGGCGAGGCAGCCAAGCACCACCGGACCCCAGATGGCGAAGAACGGTCCCGGCGGCACGATCACCGGGTCGCTGCCCGAACCCTGGTCGAACCCCGCCAACGGCGGGCTCGCGGCCTGGCCGAGCGCGGTCGCCAGCAGCAGCCAGCGCCCGCGGCTGCCCGGTGGGGTGGCGGTCACGGCGGTCTCCTCCCGGTCGGGTGCACCGTCTTCGCGCGCGGGGGTGCGCCCGGATGCGGACGTGCGCCGGAGGGCGCTCCGGCACCGAGCATGCCGCGCGTGCGTCAGGTGACGGGACGGGCGGCCGACCGGGTGGACCGGCTGCACGAGGGCCCCGCCGTGCTCACGCAGGAGATCGACCAGTACCGGGACCGCGTCGCCCGCGGCCGGGACCGGGAGTCCGGGGACGCCGGCCGGGTCCCGTGCCCGGGCGACGAGCGCGCCGCCCTGTCGTGAGCGCCGGCCGCGCCCACCCCGCCGGGGTGGGCGCCACCCGCGTGCGCGGGGGCGGGTCCGCGCGTCCCACCTACGATCGGTACGTGATCGACCTGCGCCTGGTGCGCGAGCACCCCGACGTCGTCCGTGCCAGCCAGCGCGCCCGCGGCGCCGACGAGTCCCGGGTCGACGCGCTCCTGGCCGCCGACGAGGCCCGCCGCGCCGCCGTCAAGCGCGCCGACGACCTCCGCGCGGAGCAGAAGGCGGCCTCCCAGGCGGTGCGCGGGGCGTCGAAGGAGGAGCGGCCCGCCGTCCTGGAGCGGGCGAAGGCGCTGGCCGCGCAGGTGAAGGAGGCCGAGGAGGCCCAGCGCGCGGCCGACGCCGCGCTGCGCGAGGCCCACCTGGCGCTGGCCAACGTCGTCCACGACGACGTCCCGCCCGGCGGCGAGGACGACGCGGTCACCCTGCGCACCGTGGGCGAGGTCCCGACCTACGACTTCGAGGTGCGCGACCACCTGCAGATCGGCGAGGCGCTCGGCGCCATCGACATGGAGCGCGGCGCGAAGGTCTCCGGCGCCCGCTTCTACTTCCTCACCGGCCCCGGCGCGCTGCTGGAGTTCGCCCTCGCCCAGCTGGCGGTCACCCGGGCGGTGGCCGCCGGCTTCACCCCCGTCGTCGCGCCGGCGCTGGTCAAGCCCGAGGCGATGGAGGGCACCGGCTTCCTCGGCGAGCACGACGAGGAGGTCTACCGGGTCGAGCGCGACGACCTGTACCTCGTCGGCACCTCCGAGGTGGCGCTGGCCGGGATGCACGCGAACGAGGTGCTCGACCTGTCGGCGGGGCCGCGCCGCTACGCCGGCTGGTCGTCCTGCTTCCGCCGCGAGGCCGGCTCCTACGGCAAGGACACCCGCGGGATCATCCGCGTGCACTGGTTCGACAAGGTCGAGATGTTCAGCTTCTGCCGGCCCGAGGAGGCCGCCGCCGAGCACCTGCGGCTGCTCGCCTGGGAGGAGGAGTTCCTCCAGGCGCTCGAGCTGCCCTACCGGGTGGTCGACATCGCCGCCGGCGACCTCGGCACCAGCGCCGCCCGCAAGTACGACATCGAGGCGTGGTTCCCCAGCCAGGGCACCTACCGCGAGCTGACCAGCACCTCGGACTGCACCACCTTCCAGGCCCGCCGGCTGGCCATCCGCTACCGCGACGAGGACGGGAAGCCGCAGACGGCGGCCACGCTCAACGGCACGCTGTGCGCCATCGCCCGCACCATCGCCTGCCTGCTCGAGGTGCACCAGCGCGCGGACGGCTCCGTGCACGTGCCGGCGGCGCTGCGGCCGTGGCTGGGCGGGCACGAGGTCCTCACCCCCGGCATGACCCTGGCCGCGCCGGTGCCCGCGTGAGCAGCCAGCCGCCGGCCGCGCTCCCGGTCCCGGGGGCGGCGGTGCCGGAGGCCGGTGACGTCGTCGACCTCGGCGGCGTGCTCGACGAGCTCGGGACGTGGCGGCCGCGCCTGGTGGCCACCGACCTCGACGGCACCCTGCTCGACTCCGCCGGGGAGGTCAGCCCCCGCACCCGCGCGGCGCTGGACGCCTGCTGGGCCGCCGGCATCCCCGTCGTCGGGGTCACCGGCCGCGGGCCGCGGCTGGTCGACAGCGTGCGCGCGGCGCTCGGCGGCCGCGGCATCGCCGTCCTCGCGCAGGGCGGCTACGTCGTCGACCTCGAGCGCGACGAGGTGCTGCGCACCGTCGGCCTGCCGCGCTCGCAGGCCGAGGCCGTCGTCGAGCGGATCGAGGAGGTGGCGGGGGACCTCGTGCTCGCCGTCGAGGACGCCGCCGAGCAGGCCGAGGCCCGCGCGGCGCTGCGCGTGCAGCACGGCTTCGACTGGCCCTACCCCGAGCCCGCGCACCTGCTGCCCCGGCACTCGGTCCTCCCCGAGGGCGCGGTGCTCAAGGTGTTCCTCCGCTCGTCCACCCTCGGGCAGGACGAGCTGCTGGCCCGTGCCCGGCGCGTCGTCGACCCGGCCGAGGCCGAGCTGACCCACGCCGGCCTCGGCTTCATCGAGGTGCTGCCGCCGGGCGTCACCAAGGCCACCGGCCTCGCCGTCGCGCTCGACCACCACGGCGTGGACCTCGGCGACGTCCTCGTCTTCGGCGACATGCCCAACGACCTGCCGATGATCGGCGCGGTCACCGACGCCGGCGGGCACGCGGTCGCGGTGGCCAACGCGCACCCGGCCGTCCGCGCGGCCGCCCGCGGCCGCACCGGAGGGCACGACGCCGACGGCGTGGCCCGCTACCTCGAGGCGGTGCTGGCCGGTGTCTGACTGGCGCCCCCGGCTGATCGCCAGCGACATGGACGGCACGCTGCTGCGCTCGGACGACACCGTGAGCCCGGCGACCGTGGCCGAGCTGGAGCGGTGGCGGGCCGACGGCGTCCCGGTCGTCCTGGCCACCGGCCGCCCGCCGCGCTGGATGCACCGCATCCGGCAGGTCCTGGGCCGGGGCACCGCGGTCTGCTGCAACGGCGCGGTGCTGCTGGACCTGGAGACCTTCGAGATCCTCGAGGAGGAGGCGCTCCCGCCCGCCGTGCTCGCCGACGTCACCGCGGGCCTGCGCCGGGCACAGCCGGACACCTGGTTCGCCGTCGAGTACGGCCTGGAGTTCCGGCACGAGCCGGTGTACCGGCCGCGCTGGGACGTCGACGCGCCCGGTGTCGCCGAGGCGCCCCTGGAGGAGATCGTCGCCGTGCCCGCGGCCAAGCTGCTGGCCCGCCACGAGGACATGGGGCGCGACGAGTTCGTCGCCCTGGTCGAGGGCGTCGTCGGCGACCGCGCGACGGTCACCAACTCCTCCTCCGACGCGCTCGCGGAGATCTCCGCCCGCGGGGTCACCAAGGCCACCGGGCTGGCGCGGGTCGCCGCCCGGCACGGGATCGACCCGGGCGACGTCGTCGTGTTCGGGGACATGCCCAACGACATCGCGGCCTTCGACTGGGTCCGCGAGGGCGGCGGCCGGGCCGTCGCCATGGCGCACGCCCACCCGGACCTGCTCGCCGCCGCCACCGACGTCACCGGCACCAACGACGACGACGGCGTGGCCGCCTTCCTCGCCTCGCTCTGAGCCGCCTCGCTCCGAGCCGCCTCGCTCCGAGCCGCCCCGCTCCGGGCCGACTCAAGCCCGCGGCCGGGCTGCCGATGTGGAACGCGACCGATCGCGCGCCACGGAGGGCAGCAGATGAGCACCACCCCGACCCGCGTCCCGCAGACGCCTCCCGCCGAGCCCACGACGGGAGGGTGGGGCCTGCGCACGCGACTGCTGGGCGCGATCCTCGTCGTCGCGCTGACGACGATCGGCATCGGCGTCTTCGGGATCGACCGGATGGCCAGCCTCAGCGACCGGGCCGACCGGGTCTACACCGACGGCGCGCTGCCGGTGGCCGGCCTGCAGCAGCTGCAGGTCGACTGGTGGCAGCTCATGACCCACACCGCGCGGGCCAACATCGTCACCCTGCCGCCGGAGAGCCGCGCCTCGGCGCAGCAGAAGGCCGGGGAGACCGCGCAGACGCTCACCGAGGACACCGCCGCGGCGGCCGAGCTGCCCATGTCGGCGGAGACCCGCGCGTCCTACGAGGAGTTCGTCGCCGCCTCGCAGGCCTACCTCGCCGACCTGCAGCTGCTCGTCGCCGGCGCGACCCCGACCGGCAGCACCCTGCCCCTGGCGGAGCAGCAGGCGATCATCACCCGCCTCAACGCCAACGAGGCCGTGATCGCCGACTCCCTCGCCGCGGCCACCGAGACCGCCCGCGTCGACGCCGAGGCGACCGCCACCGACGCCGCCGACGCCTACGCCGCCGCCCGCACCCTGACCCTCGTGATCATGGTCCTGGGCCTGGTCGTGGCGATCGTGCTCGCGGTCCTCGTCGCCCGCAGCGTCACCCGGCCGGTCGAGCGGATCCGCGAGGTCCTCGGCAAGGTCGCCGGCGGCGACCTGCGGGTGCGCGCCGGCGGGGTCGGCGGGGGCGAGCTCGGCGAGGTCGCCCGCTCGCTGGACCGGACGCTGGACTCCCTCAGCGGCGTGCTGGTGCTCGTCCGCGACTCCGCCGGCCGGCTGCAGGGCGCCTCCACCCAGCTCGACACCGCCGCCAGCGGCATCGCCGAGTTCTCCCGCGCCGCCTCCGACCAGACCGACGCCGTCGTCGCCTCCGCCGGTGAGGTGGCCGCCAGCGTCGACACCGTCGCCACCGGCTCCTCGCAGATGGAGACCGCGATCCGGGAGATCGCGCACAACGCCGCCGAGGCCGCCCGCGTGGCCGGTCAGGCGGTGGACGTCGCCGAGACGACGACCCGCACGGTCGGCAAGCTCGGCGACTCCTCGCAGGAGATCGCCACGGTCGTGAAGCTGATCAACGGCATCGCCGAGCAGACCAACCTGCTCGCGCTTAACGCCACCATCGAGGCCGCGCGGGCCGGGGAGGCCGGCAAGGGCTTCGCCGTCGTGGCCAGCGAGGTCAAGGAGCTCGCGCAGGAGACCGCCCGGGCGACCGAGGACATCTCCCGCCGGGTCGAGGCCATCCAGGCCGACACCGCCGGCGCCGTCGAGGCGATCAGCCGGATCAGCGCCGTCATCGGCGAGATCAACGACTTCCAGGCCACGATCGCCGCGGCGGTCGAGGAGCAGACGGCCACCACCAACGAGATGAACCGCAACGTGGCCGAGGCCGCGGGCGGCTCGCGGGACATCGCCACCGCGATCGGCGGGCTGGCCGCCGGCACCCAGCAGACCGGTGCCCGGGTCGCCGACGCCCAGCGCGCCGCGGCCGAGCTCGCCCGCATGAGCGGCGAGCTGCAGGAGGCCGTGGCCCGCTTCGCGGTCTGACCCCCACCCCGCACGACGGCGGCGCCGTCCCCCGCGCGGGGGCGGCGCCGCCGTGCACTTCCGCGGAGTCGTGGGGGGGGGGGGGGGGGGGGGGGGGGGGGGGGGGGGGGGGGGGGGGTGGGGGGGGGGGGGGGGGGGGGGGGGGGGGGGGGGGGGGGGGGGGGGGGGCGGGGGGGGGGGGGGGGGGGGGGGGGGGGGGGGGGGGGGGGGGGGGGGGG
>NZ_JBJGZF010000027.1:0-30314 GCF_054050375.1 Geodermatophilus sp. SYSU D00879 | reverse complement strand
GCGGGCCAGCGCCTGCCGCGCGGCCGGGCGCCCGGCGGGGCACCCCCCCCCGGCGCCGCCCCGCCCGGCGCGGCGCCGCCGGCCCCCCCCCCGCTCAGCTGGTTCGGGTGACCACGTAGTCGCACAGCGCCGACAGCGCGTCCCGCACCTCGCCGGCGGGGACGGCGGACAGCGAGGACCGGGCGCGGTCGGCGTAGTCCCGCAGCACCCCGTCGGCGCGGTCGAGCGCCGCGGACCCGCGCAGCAGCGCCAGCGCCTCGGCGTGCTCGGCGTCGTCGGACAGCGGGCGGGACACCAGCTCGCGCAGCCGCGCGTCGGCGGGGTCGTCCCCGGCCAGGGCGATCAGCGCGGGCAGCGTGGCGACGCCCTCGCGCAGGTCGGTGCCGGGCGCCTTCCCCGACGCGCCGTCCTGGCTGACGATGTCGAGCAGGTCGTCGGAGATCTGGAACGCGACGCCGACCTCCTCGCCGAAGCGGGTGAGCGCCTCCACCAGGTCGGCGTCGACGCCGGCGAAGCGGGCGCCGAAGCGGGCCGAGGTGGCCACCAGCGAGCCGGTCTTGTCGGCCAGCACCTCGAGGTAGTGCTGCACGCGGTCCTCGCCGGGGCGGGCGCCGACAGTCTCCCGGATCTGGCCGGTGACCAGCCGCTCGAAGGTGCGCGCCTGGATGCGCACCGCCTCGGGGCCGAGGTCGGCGAGCAGGTCCGAGGCCCGGGCGAACAGGAAGTCACCGGTGAGGATGGCGACGCTGTTGGTCCACCGGCTGTTGGCGCTGGGCGCCCCGCGGCGGACGGCGGCCTCGTCCATGACGTCGTCGTGGTACAGCGTGGCCAGGTGGGTGAGCTCGCAGACGACGGCGGCCCGCACGACGTCCGGCGCGTGCGCGTCGCCCAGGTGGGCGGCCAGCAGCGCGAGCATCGGGCGGAAGCGCTTGCCGCCCGCGGCCATGAGGTGGCCCGCGGCCTCGGAGACGAACGAGTGCTCGCTGGCCACCGCGGTGGCCAGCGCCGCCTCGACGTTCGCCAGGCCCTCGGCCATCGAGTCGCCGAGGGCCCCGCCCGGGAGCCAGGGGCCCATGGTCGAGGCGGGGGTCGAGATGCGGTGCCAGACCTCGGCCGGGGCGATCCCGTCGACGGCGGCACGGGGTCCGGTCATCAACCGACGAAGATAGCCGCCCGATCGGCGAGACCGAGCACCGCCCCGGGGACGATGCCCAGCACCAGGGTGGCCGCGGCGGTCACCGCGAGGACGACGGTGGTGGGCAGCCCGGGCACGCCGACGGTGGGGCCGTCGGCGGCCGGCTCGGAGAAGTACATGAGCACGATGACCCGCAGGTAGAAGAACGCCGCCACCGCGCTCGCCAGCAGCGCGACCAGCGCCAGCGGCCAGGCGCCGTCCTCGATCGCCGCCCGGAAGACGGCGAACTTGCCGGTGAAACCGCTGGTGAGCGGGATGCCGGCGAGCGCGAGCAGGAACAGGCTCATCACCGCGGCGGTGACCGGCGAGCGCTGCGCGAGGCCCGCCCACTGCGACAGGTGCGTGGCCTCGCCGTCGCCGCTGCGCACCAGGGTCAGCACGGCGAACGCGCCGAGCGTGGTCAGGCCGTAGACCAGCAGGTAGAACATCACGGCCGACAGTCCCGTCCCCGGATAACCGAGGACGCCGGTGAGCAGGAACCCGGCGTGCGCGACCGACGAGTAGGCGAGCATCCGCTTGAGGTCGGTCTGGGTGAGGCCGAGGACCGCGCCGACGACCATCGAGACGATCGCCACGGCGTAGACCAGCGGCCGCCAGGTCCACTCCTCGGTGCCGAACGCGACGTAGAGCAGCCGCAGGATGGCGCCGAAGGCCGCGACCTTGGTGCAGGCGGCCATGAACGCGGTCACCGGGGTGGGCGCGCCCTGGTAGACGTCCGGCGTCCAGGTGTGGAACGGCGCGACGCTGGCCTTGAACAGCAGCCCGACGATCAGCAGCGCCAGGCCGAGGACGGCGAGCGTGCCGCCCCCGCCGGCCGTGACCGCCTCGCGGACCGTGGAGAGCCGGATGCTGCCGGTGGCGCCGTAGACCAGCGCCAGGCCGTAGAGGAAGAACGCCGACGCGAACGCGCCGAGCAGGAAGTACTTGACCGCCGCCTCCTGCGACAGCAGCCGGCGCCGGCGGGCGAGGCCGCTGATCAGGTACAGCGGCAGGCTGAGCACCTCGAGGGCGACGAACATCAGCAGCAGGTCGTTCGCCGTGACGAACAGCATCATGCCGCCGATGGCGAAGGTGGCCAGCGGGTAGACCTCGGTCTGCACGCGCTGCACGGTGAGCAGCTCGCGGTCGCGGACGCTGCCCGCCGGCACCGCGGCGGAGACGACGAACGCCGAGCGGGCCGGGTCGAGGTTGCGCTCGGCGAACAGCAGGAGCGACAGCGCGCCGAGCCCGGCGATGGTGGCCTGCAGGAACAGCCCGGCGCCGTCGACGGCGAGCGCTCCCCCGGCGGTCACCTCGCGGGTGCCCGCCAGCAGCAGGGTGCTGACCAGCCCGCCGAGGGTGCCGACCAGCGCGACGGCGACCTGCACCGGGTGCCGGGTGTCGCGCGGGCCGAACGCCTCGACGAGCACGCCGATGCACGCGGCGCCGAAGACGAACAGCAGCGGGGCGAGCGCGGCGTACGAGAGGTCGGGGGCCTCGATGGTCATCAGTCGGTCCCCTCGGTCGGAGCCTCGACGCCGGCCGGGTCGGCGCCGACGTCGCTCATGGTCGCGGCGACGGCCGGCTCGATCAGCCGGATCAGCGGCTGCGGGTAGACGCCGAGCACGATGATCAGGGCGACGAGCGGGGCGACGACGGCCGTCTCGCGGCGGGTCAGGTCGCGCAGCCGCGCCGTCGCCCGGGCCGCGGGGGCCGGGGCGGTCAGCGTCGCCGTCGCGCCGTGCGCGCCGCCCGCGGGGGTCACGGGGGCCCCGGCCGGCTCGTCGCCGGCCGGGAAGAGCACCCCGCGCGGCGGGCCGTGCATGGTCCGTTGGTAGAGCAGCAGGACGTAGAGCGCGGCGAGGATGATCCCGCCGGTGGCCAGGACGGTGAACACCGGCCGGGCCGGGAACGAGCCGATGAGCACGAGGAACTCGCTGACGAAGCTGTTGGTGCCCGGCAGCGCCAGCGACGCGAGCCCCGCGATCAGGAAGACCCCGGCCAGCTTCGGCGCCCGGGCGGCCACGCCGCCGTAGTCGCCGACCAGCCGGGAGCCGCCGCGGGCGATGAGCATCCCGACGACGAGGAACAGCAGGCCGGTCGCGATGCCGTGGTTGACCATGTACAGCACCGCGCCGGTGCCGGCCTCGGTGGTGAAGGCGAAGACGCCGAGGGCGATGAAGCCGAAGTGCGCGATCGAGGTGTAGGACACCAGCCGCTTCATGTCGCTCTGCCCCATCGCCAGCAGCGCGGCGTACAGGATGCCGGCGACGGCGAGCACGAGCACCAGCGGGGCGAACTCCCGCGAGGCGTCGGGGAACAGCGGCAGGCAGTAGCGCAGGAACCCGAACGTGCCGACCTTGTCGAGGACGCCGACGAGCAGCACCGCGCCGCCGATCGGGGCCTCGGCACCGGCGTCGGGGAGCCAGGTGTGCAGCGGCACGAGCGGCGCCTTGATCGCGAAGGCGACGAAGAAGCCGAGGAACAGCAGCCGCTGCGCGGCCGGGTCGATGTCGAGCTGCCGCAGCGACTCGAAGGCGAACGTGCCGTCGCCCGCCGCCTCGCTGACGACGTACAGGCCGATGACCGCGGCGAGCATGACCAGCCCGCCGACCAGGCTGTACAGGAAGAACTTGACCGCGGCGTACTGCCGGCGCGGGCCGCCGAAGCTGCCCACGATGAAGTACATCGGGACGAGCATCGCCTCGAAGAAGACGTAGAAGAGGAAGACGTCGGTGGCGGCGAAGACGCCGACCATGCAGGCCTCGAGCAGCAGCAGCCAGGCGAAGAACGTCCGCATGGAGCGGCGGCTCGTCGGCTCGTCGCGCCACGAGGCGAGCACGACCACCGGCACCAGCACGCCGACCAGCAGCAGCATGACCAGCGCGATGCCGTCGACGCCGAGGGCGAAGTCGACGCCGAAGCCCTCGATCCACGGCACCGACGTCGTCAGCTGGAACCGGTCGCCGTCGGGGTCGAACGCGACCGTGGCCAGCACCGCGAGCAGCAGCACGACCAGGCTGACGCCGAGGGCGAGCTGCCGGGCCAGCGCCGTGCCGGCCTTGGGGAGGGCGGCGACGACGGCGGCGCCCACCGCGGGCACCACCAGCATCGCGACCAGGAGCAGGGAGTCGCTCACGCCACGGTCCTCATGTCGTCGGTCGTCCTCTCCTGAGAGCCCAGCCCGCTCACCCGGCCGTCACCGCCAGCAGCGCCCCGGCCACCAGGACCGCGCCGCCGAGCATCCCGAGCGCGTAGGACCGGACGAACCCGGTCTGCGCCCGGCCCAGCCGCGACGACGAGCCGCCGAGCGTGGCGGCCAGGCCGTTGACCGCGCCGTCGACGCCGCGGTTGTCCACCCACACCAGCGCCCGGGTGAGCCACTGGCCCGGCCGCATGAACAGCGACTCGTTGACCGTGTCGGCGTAGAGGCTCTTCCGCGCCGCGCGCACCACCGGGGAGACGCGGGCGGGGGCGACCTCGGGGACCTCGCGGCGGCCGACGAACAGCCAGGCCGCCAGGACGCCGACCAGCATCACGGCGGTCACCACCACCCCGACGACGGCCGGGGCGACCACGTGCGCGGCCTCCTCGGGCTCGCCGAACACCGGGGCGAGCCACTCGTCGAGCGGGAACACCTGCACCAGCAGGAACCCGGCGGCCACCGAGCCGACGGCGAGCAGCACCATCGGGGCGGTCATCACCGGCGGCGCCTCGTGCGGGTGCTGGCCGTCGGTCCACCGCGGCCGGCCGAGGAACGTCATGAGCACCAGCCGGGTCATGTAGAAGGCGGTCAGCCCGGCACCGACGACGGCGACCGCGCCCAGCAGCCACCCCCACCCGTCGCCGCGGTCCAGCGCCGCCTCGATGATCGCGTCCTTGGTCCAGTAGCCGGACAGGAACGGGAACCCGATCAGCGCGAGGTAGCCCAGGCCGAAGGTGGCGAAGGTGACCGGCAGCTTCCGCGCCAGCCCGCCGAAGCGGCGCATGTCCACCTGGTCGCCCATGGCGTGCATGACCGACCCGGCGCCGAGGAACAGCCCGGCCTTGAAGAAGCCGTGGGTGAGCAGGTGCGCGATGCCCGCGGCGTAGCCGACCGGGCCCAGCCCCACGGCGAGGAACATGTAGCCGATCTGGCTGACCGTCGAGTACGCGAGCACCTTCTTGATGTCGTCGTACGCGCACCCGACGATCGCGCCGTAGAGCAGGGTGATCGCGCCGACGGCGAGGACGACGGCGCGGGCGGTCGGCGTCAGGTCGTAGATCGGCGCGGACCGGGCGATGAGGTAGACGCCGGCGGTGACCATCGTCGCGGCGTGGATGAGCGCCGAGACCGGCGTCGGGCCCTCCATGGCGTCGGGCAGCCACGCCTGCAGCGGGAACTGGCCGGACTTGCCGCACGCGCCGAGCAGCAGGAGCAGGCCGAGCGCCGTCAGCGTGCCGCCGGCCAGGGCGCCGACCCCGCCGAACACGCCCTCGTAGGAGACCGTCCCGAGCTGGGCGAACATCACGAAGATCGCCAGCGCCAGGCCGACGTCGCCGACCCGGTTCATCACGAAGGCCTTCTTCGCGGCGGTGGCCGCGGCCGGGCGCTCGTGCCAGAAGGCGATGAGCAGGTAGGAGGCCAGGCCCACGCCCTCCCACCCGACGTAGAGGGCCACGTAGTTGTCGCCGAGGACCAGCAGCAGCATCGCCGCGACGAACAGGTTCAGGTAGGCGAAGAACCGGCGCCGCCGGGGGTCGTGCGCCATGTAGCCGACCGAGTAGACGTGGATCAGCCCGCCCACGCCGGTGATCAGCAGCATGAAGGTGGCCGACAGCGGGTCCACCAGCAGCCCGGCCTGCACGTCGAGCGAGCCCACCGACAGGAAGGTGAACAGGTCGACGTCGACCGCCCGCTCCTCCAGGCCGGCCAGCTGGATCGTGCACAGCAGCGCGACCACGAACGCGGCCAGGACGGTCGCCGTCCCCAGCAGGTGGCCCCACCGGTCGGTGCGGCGGCCGCCCAGCAGGAGGACCGCGGCCCCGAGCAGCGGCAGTGCGATGACCAGCCACGAGGCCGACAGCAGGCCCTCGGCGGCGACGGCGGATTCCATGGGGGTGACCGGCTCCCGTCAGTACTTGAGCAGGTTGGCGTCGTCGACCGACGCCGACCGGCGGGTCCGGTAGATCGACATGATGATCGCGAGGCCGACGACGACCTCCGCCGCGGCGACGACCATGACGAAGAACGCCATGATCTGGCCGTCGACGGTGCCGGAGGCCCGGGCGAAGGTGACCAGCGTCAGGTTGACCGAGTTGAGCATCAGCTCGACGCACATGAAGACGACGATCGCGTTGCGCCGCACCAGTACGCCGACGGCGCCGATGGTGAACAGGATCGCCGCGAGCACCAGGTAGTGCGTGAGCGTCATCGCCGGTCCTCCGGAGCCGGGTCGAGCGTGCCGAGCGCGGCGTCCGGGCTGCCCAGCTGGGCGCGGCCGGTGGGGCGGGGCATCTGCTCGACCTCCTGGGGCTCGATGCCGGTGGCCAGGCTGTCCTCGGCGGTGCGCCCGTCGGGCAGCAGCGCGCCGGCGGCCACGGAGTTGGCGCGGGCGAACACGCCGGGGCCGGGCAGGGTCTGCGGCCGGTCGGTGAGGAACCGGGCGCGGGAGAGCTCCTTCTGCGTCCGCCGGGTGCCGGGCTCGCGCTCGATGTGCGCGAGCACCATCGCGCCGACCGCGGCGGTGATCAGCAGCGCGCTGGTGACCTCGAAGGCCAGCAGGTAGCGGGTGAACAGCAGCTCGGCGATCGAGTCGATGTTGCCGGTGCCGCCCTGCGCGTCGGACAGGCCCGCGACCGGGGTGTCCTGCGTGGCGCGGGCGATGCCGGCGCCGACCAGCCCGGCGAACCCGACGCCGAGCACCGTGGCCGCCACCCGCTGCCCGCGCAGCGTCTCGACCACGGAGTCCGAGGAGTCCCGGCCGACCATCATGAGGACGAACAGGAACAGGATCATGATCGCGCCGGTGTAGACGATGATCTGCACGGCGCCGAGGAACGGCGCGGACTGGACGACGTAGAAGACGCCGAGCGCCAGCATCGTGTTGACCAGCCACAGTGCCGAGTGGACGGCGTTGCGGCTGAACACCATCCCCAGCGCCCCGGCCAGCGCGACCGGGCCGAGGATCCAGAAGACGACGGCCTCGCCGGTGCCGATGGCGACCTCGGTCATGCCCGCTCCACCGTGACCGGCTCGGCCGGCGAGCCCTGCTGGGGCTCGCGCACGTAGTAGGCCTTCTCGTCGTCGCCGAGGCGCATGGCGTGCGGCGGGGCCTCCATGCCCGGCAGCAGCGGGGCCATGAGCTGTTCCTTGGTGTAGATCAGGTCCTGCCGGTTGTCGTCGGCCAGCTCGAAGTCGTTGCTCATCGTCAGCGAGCGGGTGGGGCAGGCCTCGATGCACAGCCCGCAGAAGATGCAGCGCAGGTAGTTGATCTGGTAGACGCGGCCGTACCGCTCCCCGGGGCTGTAGCGCGCGTCCTCGGTGTTGTCCCCGCCCTCGACGTAGATCGCGTCGGCCGGGCAGGCCCAGGCGCACAGCTCGCAGCCGATGCACTTCTCCAGCCCGTCGGGGTGTCGGTTGAGCACGTGCCGGCCGTGGTAGCGCGGCTTGGTCACCTTGGGGACCTCGGGGTACTCCTCGGTGGTCACCTTCTTGAAGATCTGGCCGAAGGTGACGCCGAACCCCTGGCCGGGCGCCGGCAGCAGGCTGCGGCGGGGCGCAGGCGTGCCGCCACCGGCGCCGCCGGCCCGCTCGACCTCGCCCCCGCCGCGCCGGGCCGGGGTGGCCCCCGCGGGGGTCCGCTCAGACATCGGAGTCCTCCTGTGCGCTGGTCGCGGTGCTGCCCGTGGTGCTGCCGCCGGCCCGGCGGCCGCTGCTGACCACGCCGCCCTCGGGGCGCGCGCCCACCGGCTCGGCCCGGCGCAGCCGCGGCGACGGCGGCACGACGAGGTCCATGGGCGGCACCGGGAAGCCGCCCTCGGCGCGGGCCGGGCCGGTGCGCTGCGCCGGCCGGTGCCGCGGCCCGGCCGGGGGCAGCACCTCGGGGTCGGGGTCGGGGTCGGTGGCGTGGACGCCGCCGGCCGCGGCGTCCTCGGCCATGAGCCGGGTGTCGCGGTTGCTGGCCCGGCTGGCGACCGACAGGCCGAGGAGCACCAGCAGCGCGATCGGCACGCCGACGAACACCGCCACCTGACCGGTGGACAGGTCCGCCTCGCGGGAGACGGTGCGCATGGTGGCGACGGCGAGGATCCAGACCAGCGCCGTCGGCACCAGCACCTTCCAGCCGAAGCGCATGAACTGGTCGTAGCGCAGCCGGGGCAGCGTCCCGCGCAGCCAGATGAACACGAACAGCGCCACGCAGACCTTGAGGAAGAACCACAGCAGCGGCCACCACCCGGAGTTGGCGCCGTCCCAGATCGAGATCGGCCACGGGGCCCGCCAGCCGCCGAGGAACAGCGTCGCGGCCAGTGCCGAGACGGTGACCATGTTGATGTACTCGGCGAGGAAGAACAGCGCGAACTTCAGCGACGAGTACTCGGTGTGGAAGCCGCCGACCAGCTCGCTCTCCGCCTCGGGCAGGTCGAACGGCGCCCGGTTGGTCTCGCCGACGACGGCGACCGCGTAGATGACGAAGCTGACCGGCAGCAGGACCGCGAACCAGCCCGGGCCGGTGAACTCCAGCCCGAAGAACGACAGCCGGTTGCCGTCGGCCTGGGCGGCGACGATCTCCGAGGTCGACATCGACCCGGCGTAGAGGAACACCGCGACGATCGACAGGCCCATCGCGATCTCGTAGCTGACCATCTGGGCGGCGCTGCGCAGCCCGCCGAGCAGCGGGTAGGTGGAGCCCGAGGCCCAGCCGGCCAGCACGATGCCGTAGACGCCCATCGCCGAGCAGGCCAGGACGACCAGGACGCCGATCGGGGCGTCGGTGAGCTGCAGCGGGGTCTGCTGGCCGAAGATGCTGACCACCGGGCCCAGCGGGATGACCGAGAACGCCAGGAACGCCGGGATGGTCGCGATGACCGGGGCCAGGAAGTAGACCGGCTTGTCCGCGAGCGCGGGCCGGATGTCCTCCTTGAACGCCAGCTTCAGCCCGTCGGCCAGGCTCTGCAGGTAGCCGCGCGGGCCGACCCGGTTGGGGCCGACGCGCTGCTGCATGCGGGCGACGACCTTGCGCTCGAACACGATCGCGAACAGCGTCATCAGGACCAGCACGACGAAGACGCCGACGATCTTGACGAGCACGATCCACCAGACGTCGTGCCCGAAGTCCTCGAGCGTCGGCTGGTCGGCGGCGGCGAGCAGGGTCACGCGACACCTCCCGCGCTCGATCCCGGAGCACTCAGCCGGACGACGCCGCCGGGCGCCGTGCCGAGACCGGTGCGCAGCTCGCTGCCCGGTGAGCGCATCGGCAGCCACACCACGTCGTCGGGCATCTCGGTGACGCAGACGGGCAGGGTGACCGAGCCGGTGGCGCCGGTGACGGTGAGCGGGGCGCCGTCGGCCACCCCGAGCCCGGCAGCCCGCGCGGCGCTGATCCGCACCACCGGCGGGCGGGCGGTGCCGGCGAGCTCGGGCTCGTCGCGCTGCAGCGTCCCGACGTCGAGCAGCTGCCGCCAGGAGGCCAGCAGCGCCTCGCCCTCGCCCGGCTCCGGCGCCACGGCCGGCGGCACGTCGAGGCCGCCCTCGGCGCGGGCGCTCGCGTCGCCGAGGAAGGCGAGCTCGGCGCGGGCCGCCTCGGGGGTGGGCAGCCGCAGGTCGGCGTCGAGGTGCTCGGCCAGGCCGTGCAGCACCCGGCCGTCGGGGAGCTGGCCGGTGCCGTGCAGCGTGGCGTCGAAGGACCGCACCCGGCCCTCCCAGTCCAGGTAGCTGCCGGCCTTCTCCGGCGCGGCGGCCACCGGCAGGACGACGTCGGCGTGCTCGGTGACGGCGGTCGGCCGCTGCTCGAGGCTGACGACGAACGACGCCGCGGCCAGCGCTCCCGCCGCGAGCGCGGGGTCGGGCAGGTCGGCGGGGTCCACGCCGCCGACGACGAGGCCGGCCAGCCGGCCGTCGCGGACCGCGGCGAGGATGCCGGTGGTGTCCCGCCCGGGCAGCGCCGGCAGGTCGGCGGGGTCCACGCCCCACAGCGCGGCCACCTCGGCGCGGGCGACGGGGTCCTCGACCGGCCGGCCGCCGGGCAGCAGCGCGGGCAGCGCGCCGGCCTCGACGGCGCCGCGCTCCCCGGCCCGCCGCGGCACCCAGGCCAGGCGGGCGCCGGTGGCGCGGGCGAGCGCGGCCAGCGCGGTGAACGCGCCGGGCACCTCGGCCAGCCGCTCGCCGGCCAGCACGACCGCGCCGGGCTGCCGCAGCGCCTCGACGGCGGGGCCGCCCCAGCTGCCCTCGGCCAGCGCCGCGAGCGCGCGGGCCTCCTCGCCCGGCCGGGTGACCAGCACGGTGGCCTGCAGCTTCTGCGCCGCGCGGCTGGCGAACGGGGCCAGGTCGTAGACGGCCAGCCGGTTCTTCCGCACCGCCCGGCGCAGGCGGAGGAAGACGATCGGCGACTCCTCCTCCGGCTCGAAGCCGGCCAGCAGCACGGCCGGGGCGGCGGTGAGCTCGTCGTAGGTGACCGCCCCGCGGCCCGGGCCGGTGCCGGCCACGTGCGCGGCGAGGAAGGCCTGCTCCTCGGCCGAGTGCGCGCGGGCGCGGGCGTCGACGTCGTGGGTGCCCAGCGCCACGCGGGCGAACTTGGCGTACGCGTAGGCGTCCTCGACGGTCAGCCGGCCACCGGGCAGCACCCCGACCCCGCCCGCGGCCCGCGCGGCGCGCAGGCCCTCGGCGGCCGCGGCCCACGCGTCCGGCCAGGAGGCGGGCTCCAGCACGCCGTCGCGGCGGACCAGCGGGGTCGTGAGCCGGTCGTTGGTCGCGGCGTAGCGGAAGGCGAAGCGGCCCTTGTCGCAGGTCCACTCCTCGTTGACCGCCGGGTCCTCCCCCGCCAGCCGGCGCATGACCTTGCCGCGCCGGTAGTCGGTGCGCATCGAGCAGCCCGAGGCGCAGTGCTCGCACACCGAGGGCTCGCTGCGCAGGTCGAACGGCCGCGACCGGAACCGGTACTGCGCGCTGGTGAGCGCGCCGACCGGGCAGATCTGGGTGGTGTTGCCGGAGAAGTAGGAGGAGAACGGCTCGTCCTCGTAGACCGCGACCTGCTCCAGCGCGCCCCGCTCGAACAGCTCGATGAACGGGTCGCCGGCCACCTGCTGGGAGAACCGGGTGCACCGGGCGCACAGCACGCAGCGCTCGCGGTCGAGCAGGATCTCGCTGCTGATCGGCAGCGGCTTGGGATAGGTCCGCTTGACGTCGACGAAGCGGGTCTCGGCGCGGCCGTTGCTCATCGCCTGGTTCTGCAGCGGGCACTCGCCGCCCTTGTCGCAGACCGGGCAGTCCAGCGGGTGGTTGATCAGCAGCAGCTCCATCGTGCCCTGCTGCGCCTTGTCCGCGACGGGGCTGGTCAGCTGCGTCTTGACCGCCATGCCGTCGCTGACCGGCATGGTGCAGGAGGCCACTGGCTTGCGCTGGCCCTCCACCTCGACCAGGCACTGCCGGCAGGCGCCGACCGGGTCCAGCAGCGGGTGGTCGCAGAACCGGGGGATCTGGATGCCGACCATCTCCGCGGCCCGGATGATCAGCGTCCCCTTGGGCACCGCGACGTCGAAGCCGTCGATGGTGCAGTGGACGGCGTCCGGCGGGGTGTGCGGGCCGGGGACGCCCGGCGGCACCGCCGGCGAGGGCTCGGGGGCGGTGGGAGTGAGCGTCACGAGGCGACTCCGACGGGCTCGAGCCGCAGCGAGCGGCCCAGGCGGGCCTGCTCCTCGGGCGGCAGCAGGGCGACGTAGTCGTCGCGGAAGTACTTGAGCGAGCTGGTGATGCAGCTCGTCGCACCGTCCCCGAGCGCGCAGAACGAGCGGCCGAGGATGTTGTCGCAGGTGTCGGTGAGCAGGTCGAGGTCGGCCGCCGTGCCGCGGCCGTCGACCAGCCGCTGCAGCACCTGCACAAGCCAGTAGGTCCCCTCGCGGCAGGGCGTGCACTTGCCGCAGGACTCGTGCGCGTAGAACTCGGTGAACCGCAGGGTGGCCTCGACGATCGAGTCGGTCTCGTCGAACACCATGAGCGCCGTCGTGCCGAGCATCGAGCCCGCGGCGGCGACCGAGTCGAAGTCGAGCGGGACGTCGAGGTGCTCGGCGGTGAAGTACGGCGTCGAGGAGCCGCCCGGCGTCCAGAACTTGAGCTCGTGCCCGGCCCGCACGCCGCCGGCCATCTCCAGCAGCTCGCGCATCGTGGTGCCCATCGGCGCCTCGTACTGGCCGGGGCGGGTGACCCGGCCCGACAGCGAGTAGATCTTCGGCCCGGGCGACTTCTCCGGCCCGAACCGCTTGAACCACTCCGCCCCGCCGCGGACGACGAACGGCACGGTGGCCAGCGTCTCGACGTTGTTGATGACCGTCGGGGCGCCGTAGAGGCCGGCGACCGCGGGGAACGGCGGCTTGAGCCGCGGCTGCCCGCGGTAGCCCTCGAGCGAGTCGAGCAGCGCCGTCTCCTCGCCGCAGATGTAGGCGCCGGCGCCGGCGTGCACGACCAGCTCCAGGTCGTAGCCCGAGCCCAGGATGTCGCTGCCGAGGTAGCCGGCCGCGTAGGCCTCCTCGACGGCGGACACCAGCCGGCGGTGGGCGTGCACCGCCTCGCCGCGGACGTAGATGACGGCGAACCGGCAGCGGATCGCGTACGCCGAGATGATCACGCCCTCCACCAGGGAGTGCGGGTCGGTCATCATCAGCGGCAGGTCCTTGCAGGTGCCCGGCTCGCCCTCGTCGGCGTTGACCACCAGGTACTTGGGCATCGCGGCCGGTCCGGTCGGCGTCTCCCCCGGCTTGGGCTGCGGGATGAAGCTCCACTTCATGCCGGTGGGGAAGCCGGCGCCGCCGCGGCCGCGCAGGCCGGAGTCCTTGACCAGGGAGACCAGCTCGTCGGGCTGCATCGACAGCGCGGTGCGCAGCGCGGCGTAGCCGTCGAGGGACTCGTAGGTGGACAGCCGCCAGGGCTGCTCGGCGCCCCAGCGCGCGGTGAGGACGGGGGTGAGCGGCATCTCAGGCCTTCCCTGGACCCTGGCCGGAGGTGCCCGGCTCGGTCCCTGCGGGGGTGTCGGGGGTGGGACGCTCGCCGCCGGGGGTGCGCCGGCCGTACTCGGTGCCGCGGTCGGGATGGGCCTGCGCGGCGCCGGCCCGCTCGGCCGGGTTGTCGGCGGCGGCGACGCGGGCGTCGGCGGCCTGCTCCTCCGGCGTCTGCCCGGCGTCGCCCGACGGCGCCACCGTCTCCGCGGGCTCGCCGGTGTCGGCGGGCTCCGGCTCGGGGCCGCTCATCGGCGGGGCGGACTCGCCGCGCTCGGCGGCCAGCCGGACGCCGGCCAGCGTCGGGCCCCACTCCCCCGGCGCGTCGACGGCGGCGCGCGCGGCCCCGGCGTCGGCGTGCTGGGAGAAGCCGGCCAGCTGCCGGGAGACCCCGCGGAAGTCGGTGAGCGGGGCGCCGCGCGTGGGGTGCGGCTTCTCCCCGCGGCGCAGCGCGGCGACCAGCGCGCGGGCGCTCTCGACGTCCTGCTGGTCGTAGAACTCGTAGTCGACGGTGACCACCGGCGCGTAGTCGCAGGCGGCCAGGCACTCGGCGTGCTCGAGGGTGACCGAGCCGTCGGCCGCCGTCTCGTCGTGGTGGACGCCGAGGTCGGCCGACAGCGCGTCCATGATCCGCTGCCCGCCGAGGACGGCGCACAGCGTGTTGGTGCAGACGCTGACCAGGTGCCGGCCGGTCGGGCGGCGCTTGTACATCGTGTAGAAGGTCGCGACCGCGCCGACCTCGGCCTTGGTCAGCCCGAGCACCTCGGCGCACAGCGCGACGCCCTCCGGCGTCACGTAGCCCTGGTAGCTCTGGACCAGGTGCAGCATCGGCAGCAGCGCCGAGCGCGGCTGCGGGTAGCGGGCGGTGATCTCCCGCGCCTCCAGCCACGCCTGCTCGGTCAGCGGCGGCAGGTCCGCCGGCGGCGGCTCGACCGGGCTGTCGACCAGCCCCGTCGTCGCCGCACCCTCCCGGGACCCGGGGAGCGCGCTCATCGGTCCACCCCTCCCATCACGGGGTCGATGGAGGCGATGGCGGCGATGACGTCGGCGATCATCCCGCCCTCGCTCATGGCCGCGGTGGCCTGCAGGTTCACGAAGCTGGGGTCGCGCACGTGGACGCGCCACGGCCGGGTGCTGCCGTCGCTGACGACGTGGTAGCCGAGCTCCCCGCGCGGCGACTCGAGCGGCACGTAGACCTGCCCGGCCGGCACCCGGAACCCCTCGGTGACCAGCTTGAAGTGGTGGATCAGGGCCTCCATCGAGGTGCCCATGATGTGCCGGACGTGCTCGAGGGAGTTGCCCATGCCGTCGGCGCCGAGCGACAGCTGCGCGGGCCAGGCGATCTTCCGGTCCTCGACCATCACCGGGCCGGGCTCGAGCCGGTCGAGCGCCTGGCGGACGATCTTCAGCGACTCGAACATCTCGGCCATCCGGACCAGGTAGCGGCCCCAGGCGTCGGAGGTGTCGGCGGTGGGGACCTCGAAGTCGTAGGTCTCGTAGCCGAGGTAGGGCTCCGTCCGGCGCAGGTCCCAGGGCAGCCCGGCGGCCCGCAGCACGGGCCCCGTGACGCCGAGCGCCAGGCAGCCGGTGACGTCGAGGTAGCCGACGTCCTTGAGCCGCCGCTGCCAGATCGGCTGGCCGGTGAGCAGCTTGTGGTAGCCGGCCAGCCGCTCGGGCATGACCGCGAGCCACTCGCGGATCGACTCCTCCACGCCGGCCGGCAGGTCCTGGGCGACGCCGCCGGGCCGGATGTAGGCGTGGTTCATGCGCAGCCCGGTGATCTCCTCGAGCAGGTCCAGGCACAGCTCCCGCTCGCGGAAGCCGTTGGTCATGCCGGTGAGCGCGCCCAGCTCCATGCCGCCGGTGGCCAGGCCCACGAGGTGCGAGGCGATCCGGTTGATCTCCATGACCAGCACGCGGATGGTCTGCGCCCGCTGCGGCACCTCGATGCCGAGCAGCTTCTCGACGGCCATGCAGTAGCCGGCCTCGTTGAACAGCGGGGCCAGGTAGTCCATCCGCGTCACGAAGGTCGTGCCCTGCACCCAGTTGCGGTACTCGGTGTTCTTCTCGATGCCGGTGTGCAGGTAGCCGATGACCACCCGCGCCTTGGTCACCGTCTCGCCCTCGAGGTCGAGGACCAGCCGCAGGACGCCGTGCGTCGAGGGGTGCTGCGGCCCCATGTTGACGACGAGCCGCTCCTCGCCGGAGAGGTCCGCGCCGAAGGCCTGGTCCCAGTCGCCGCCGGTGACGGTGTAGACCCGCCCCTCGGTGGTCTCCCGCGAGCCGGCGTACGGGTCGTAGGTGGTGCTCATCGGTAGCTCCGCCGGGTGTCGGGCGGCGGGATCGTCGCGTCGTGGTACTCCACCGGCACGCCGCCGAGCGGGTAGTCCTTGCGCTGGGGGTGCCCGTCCCAGTCGTCGGGCATGAGGATCCGGGTCAGCGCCGGGTGGCCGTCGAAGACGACGCCGAACATGTCGTACGTCTCCCGCTCGTGCCAGTCCGCCGTCGGGTAGACCGAGGACACCGACGGCACGTGCGGGTCCTCGGCGGTGACGGCGACCTCCAGCCGGATCCGCCGCCGGTAGGTCATCGAGGTCAGGTGGTAGACGACGTGCAGCCGCGGCCGGCCGGCGTCCACCGCGGGGCCGCCGCTGTCCAGGTAGTCGACCCCGGAGACGCTGCTGCACAGCTCGAACCGCAGGGCGTCGTCGTCGCGCAGCGCCCGGACCAGGGTCAGCAGGTGCTCGCGGGCGACGAAGTAGGTGATCTCCCCGCGGTCGACGAGGACCCGCTGCACCGCGGCCGCGTAGGTGGCCGCGCCGACGGCGTCGACCAGCGCGTCGGTCACCTCGTCGAACCAGCCGCCGTAGGGGCGGTCGGTGGAGTGCAGCGCGACCGCCCCGCCGGGCTCGACGCGGACCAGGCCGCCGAAGCCGGAGGTGTCGCCGCTGCCGCTGACGCCGAACGCGCCCTTGCGGAAGCCGCCGCCCGCGGCCGCGGCGCCCTGCGAGGCGTCGGCGCCGCTGCGGTCGCCGGGGCCGGTCACCGGGACCCGCCGCGCGGTCCGGGCAGGAGGACGGCGTCGCCACCGCGCTGCTCGATGGCGAACTGGCCGGTGCGGCCGAGGGCCGCGGCCTGCTCGTAGGCCGCCCGCTTGGCCTTGTCGGCGCGGACGCTGGAGGGCATCTCGACCAGCAGGTCGGGGGCGCGGCCCTCGGCCCGCTCCTCCTCGAGCCGCCGGGCCCGCTTGGGACCGAGCGGCTCGTTCTGGATCTTGTGGTGCAGCTTGAGGATCGCGTCCGTGAGCATCTCCGGGCGCGGCGGGCAGCCGGGGAGGTACATGTCCACGGGGACGACGTGGTCGACGCCCTGCACCACCGCGTAGTTGTTGAACATGCCGCCGGAGCTGGCGCAGACGCCCATGGCGAGCACCCAGCGCGGCTCGGGCATCTGGTCGTAGATCTGCCGCAGGACCGGCGCCATCTTCTGGCTCACCCGGCCGGCGACGATCATGAGGTCGGCCTGGCGCGGGGAGGCGCGGAAGACCTCCATGCCGAAGCGGGCCAGGTCGTAGCGGCCGGCACCGGTGGCCATCATCTCGATCGCGCAGCAGGCCAGGCCGAAGGTGGCCGGCCACAGCGAGGACTTGCGCGTCCAGTTGACCAGCTTCTCGACCGTGGTCAGCAGGAAGCCGCTCGGCAGCTTCTCCTCGAGACCCACGTCAGCTCCCCTCCGTCAGTCCCACGCTCAGTCCCACTCGAGGCCGCCGCGGCGCCAGACGTAGGCGTAGGCGAGGAAGACGGTGGCGATGAAGACCACCATCTCGACCAGGCCGAAGACACCCAGCGCGTCGTTGGCGACGGCCCACGGGTAGAGGAAGACGATCTCGATGTCGAAGACGATGAAGAGCATCGCCGTCAGGTAGTACTTCACCGGGAAGCGGCCGCCGTGCAGCGGCTGGTCGACCGGTTCGATGCCGCACTCGTAGGCCTCGAGCTTGGCCCGGTTGTAGCGGCGCGGGCCGACGAACGGCGCGACCGTCACCGAGAACAGCGCGAAGGCCGCGGCGAGCGCGAACAGCCCCACGATCGGGACGTAGGACGACAGCACCGGCGCCTCCCTCGGCGGCTCGTGAGCTTGTGAAGAAATTCACAAACTCGTGCCACGAGCCTATGCCGCCCGGGTCGGCAAGTGAAGCGCGGGGGGTGAGTGAGTTCACATCCCCGGGTAACGGTCCTGTCACGGACCGCTTCTGCTGCTCCTCAGACGGACGGCGTGAGCCGGGTGAGGACGGCGACCACGCGGTCGAAGCGGTCGCCGTCGCGGCCGTCGGAGAGGTTGCCCATCAGCCGCAGCGCGGCGTTCACCATCGCCGGCCGCTCGAGCCCGTGCGCGGTGGCGAAGCGGACCAGGCCGGGGCGGTCGAGCAGCGCCAGGAAGGCCATCCCGAGCCGGTGGTGGCGGCCGTAGGCCTCGCGCAGCCGCTCGGGGTACCGGCGCAGCACCGCCTCGCGGGCCGGCCCCTCCGGGGCGGCGAGCGCCGCGGCCGCCGTCTCCCCCGCCATCCGGCCGGTCTCCAGCGCGTAGCTGATGCCCTCGCCGTTGAACGGGTTGACCACGCCCGCGGTGTCGCCGGCCAGCAGCAGCCCGCGGGTGTAGGCCGGGCCGCGGTTGAGCGCCATCGGCAGCCCGGCGCCGCGCAGCGGGGTGACCGCGTGCTCCTCGCCCAGCTGCCACTCCGGCGGCAGGGTGGCCAGCCAGCGGCGCAGCACGGTGCGCGCGTCGGTCTCGCCGCCGCGGCGGGTGTCGAGCAGGCCGAAGCCGACGTTGGCGGTGCCGTCGCCCATGCCGAAGGACCAGCCGTAGCCGGGCATCGAGTCGGCGGTGGGGCCCTCGGCGGACAGGTCGAAGGAGATGTCGAGGTAGGGGTCCTCGCCGCGCGGCGTCTCGACGTACCGGCGGACGGCGACGCCGAGCGGCCGGTCCTCGCGGCGGGTCAGCCCGATCGCCTTGGCCAGCCGGCCGGACAGGCCCTCCGCGGAGACGACCAGCGGCGCCCGCCAGGTCACCGGCTCCCTGCCCGGGCCGGCCTGCGCGTGCACGCCCACGACCCGGCCGGCGTCGTCGAGCAGCGGGTCGGTGACGGTGACCTCCTGCTCGAGCCGGGCGCCGGCGGCCACGGCGTGCTCGGCGAGCATCGGGTCGAGGTCCTTCCGCGGCCGGATCAGGCCGTACCCGGGCCAGGAGTCCAGCCGCGGCCAGTCGACCTCGACCACCCGGCCGCCGCCGAAGACCCGCAGCCCGCGGTGCCGCACCCAGCCGGCCGCCGGGGAGACGTCGACCCCAATCTCGTCGAGCGCCTTCACCGCGCGCGGCGTCAGGCCGTCGCCGCAGACCTTCTCCCGCGGGAAGCGCGCCTTCTCCAGCACGACGACGTCGAGCCCGGCGGTGGCCAGGGTCCACGCGGCGGCCGACCCGGCCGGCCCGGCCCCGACCACCACGACGTCGGCGCTGCCCCCGGCGGTCGGACTCGTCACGCGCTGGCCCCCTCGGTGCTCGGTCGGCGGTCGTCCCGAGCCTAGGCGGGCCCCCCGCCGGGGCCGCCGGCGAGCGCGGCGCGCACCTCGTCGTCGGACGTCTCGCCGAAGTCGTCGTAGTAGCGGCCCACCGCGCCGAACGGGTGCGGGGTGACCGGGCAGACGACCTCGTCGGCCAGCACGGACAGGTCGGCGCACACGTCGGGCGCCCCGACGGGGACGGCGACGACGACCGCGGCGGGACCGGCCGCCCGGACCGCGGCGAGGGCGGCGCGCATGGTGGAGCCGGTGGCCAGCCCGTCGTCGACGAGGACGGCGGTGCGGCCGGCGAGCGCGGGCGGCGGCCGGTCGCCGCGGTAGGCCAGCTGCCGGCGGCGCAGCTCGGCCAGCTCGGAGCGGCGCACCTCGTCCGCGGCGGCGGGCCCGACGGGGTTGCGGGCGAGGACGGACTCGCTGCGGACGCTCTCGACGGTCTCCCCCACCGCGGCCAGCGCGCCCATGGCCAGCTCCGGCCGCTCGGGCAGGCCGAGCTTGCGGACGGCGACCACGTCGAGCTCCGCGCCGAGCGCCGCGGCGACCTCGGCCGCGACCAGGACGCCGCCGCGGGGCAGGCCGAGGACCAGCGCGTCCGGGCCGAGCGGCACGCCGGGGGGACGGGCGGGGTCGGTCAGGCGCGCGGCGAGCCGCCGGCCGGCGTCGCGCCGGTCGCGGTACGGGCGGCCGTCCACCGCGCGGCCGGGTCAGACGGGCTGGGGGCCCGACGGCGGCGGGGCGCTCGGGTCGGTGGGGCTCGGCTGCGGCAGCGGGGCCGGCGACGGCGGCGAGATCGGGTCGACCGGGGACGGCGACGGACCGGGCGGCTCGGGCATCGGTGTCGGTGTCGTCATGCGCCGACGCTATCCCCGCACGCGGGCCGTGGGAGCCCTCGGCGGCGGGCCGGTCAGGGGCGGACCGCGCGGTGCAGCGCGACGACGCCCCCGGTCAGGTCGCGCCAGGCGACGTCGGTCCACCCGGCGGCCCGGATGCGGGCGGCCAGTGCCGGCTGGTCGGGCCAGGCCCGGATCGACTCGGCCAGGTAGACGTAGGCGTCGGGGTTGCTGCTCACCGCGCGGGCGATCCGCGGCAGCGCCCGCATGAGGTACTCGGTGTAGACGGTGCGGAACGGCCTCCAGGTGGGACTGGAGAACTCGCAGACGACGAGCCGCCCGCCCGGCCGGACGACCCGGGCGAACTCGCGCAGCGCGGCGTCGGGGTCGGCCACGTTGCGCAGGCCGAAGGAGACGACCAGCCCGTCGGCGCTCGCGTCGGCGAACGGCAGCGCCATCGCGTCGCCGGCCACCTTCGGCACCGGCCGCGCCGCGCCGGCCCGCAGCATGCCCTGCGAGAAGTCGCACGCGATCGCGTGCACGCCCCCGGCGGCGAGCTCCACGGTGGAGACGCCGGTACCGGCGGCCACGTCGAGGACGACGTCCCCCGGCCGGGCGCCCAGCGCCTCGCGGGTGGCCCGCCGCCAGGCGGCGTCGCGGCCGCCGGAGAGCACGGTGTTGGTGAGGTCGTAGCGGCGGGCGACGCTGTCGAACATGGCCGCGACCTCGTGCGGCTGCTTGTCCAGCCCGGCCCTCGACCCGGCGGTGTGTGCGCTGTCTCGCCGGTCTGCCACGGCGGACGACGCTACCGGCTGCCTACGCTGGGGGCTGTGACGGCAGCGGCGGTGACCTCCCCGGACGCCGTCGCGCCCGCCGTCACCACGGTCGCGCTCCCCGACTCCCCCGACCTGCTGGCGCTGCTGCCGCGCGAGGGCGCGCTGTCCTGGGTGCGCCGCGGCGAGGGCCTGGTCGGCTGGGGCGAGGCCGACCGCCTCGAGGTCTCCGGTCCCGGCGCGCTGGCCGAGGCCGCCGCCTGGTGGGCCGACCGCACTGCCGCCCTCGCCGTCGACGACGGGGTGGGCGTGCCCGGCTCCGGACCGGTGGTGTTCGCGAGCATCGCGTTCGACCCGGCGCAGGAGACGTCGGTGTTCGTCGTCCCCGAGGTCGTCGTCGGCCGCCGCGACGGCGTCGCGTGGGTGACCACGACCGGCGGCGCCGACCCGTGCGACGTGCTGCCGGCCACCCGCGAGCCGCTGACCCCCGCGCCGGGCCGGCTGCGCTACGCCGACGGCGCGCTCGACCCCGCGTCGTGGTGCGGCGCGGTGTCCGCCGCGATCGGCCGCATCGGTGCCGGCGACCTCGCCAAGGTGGTGCTCGCCCGCGACCTGCTGGTGACCGCCGACGTGCCGCTGGACCCGCGCCGCCTGCTCGACCGGCTGGCCGCCCGCTTCCCCGACTGCTGGACCTTCGCCGTCGACGGACTGCTCGGCGCCACCCCCGAGCTGCTGCTGCGCCGCACCGGCCGGCAGCTGTCGGCGCGGGTGCTGGCCGGCACCGCCCCGCGCGGCGCGGGCGCCGAGGACGAGCGGCTCGCGGCGGGCCTCGTGGCCAGCGCCAAGGACCGCGCCGAGCACGCCCTCGCCGTCGACTCGCTCGTCCGCGCGCTCGACCCGTTCTGCACCGCGCTGTCGGTGCCGGAGCAACCCTCGCTGCTGACGCTGCCCAACGTGCGGCACCTGGCCACCGACGTCGTCGGCACCCAGCGCCGCTCGGGCGCCCGCGGCCGGGCCGGGCTGCTGGAGCTGGTCGACGCCGTGCACCCGACCGCCGCCGTCTGCGGCACCCCGCCCGAGGCCGCCGCCGCGGTCATCGCCGAGCTGGAGGGCATGGGCCGCGGGCGCTACGCCGGGCCGGTGGGCTGGCTCGACGCCCGCGGGGACGGCGAGTTCGGGCTGGCCCTGCGCTGCGCGCAGCTGGTCGACGACGACCCGCGCTCGGCCCGGCTGTTCGCCGGCTGCGGCATCGTCGCCGCCTCCGACCCGACGGCCGAGCTCGCCGAGACGCAGTCGAAGTTCGCCGCCTTCCAGGCCGCGCTGGAGGGCTGAGACGCCCGGTCCCGGCCGGCGCCGTCGTCGCCCTCCCCCGGAGACGGCGAGGGCCCCGGCCGCTGCGCGGTCGGGGCCCTCGTCGGGTGTGCGGGAGGTCAGCCCACGTAGTTCACGTGCACGTGGTCCATGTGGTTCGCGGTCGCGCCGCCGCGGTCCTCCATCGCCTTCCAGGCACCGTCGGGCGAGGTCAGGATGCGCTGCTGCCAGATGACGTACTCGACGCCCAGCTCGTCCCAGTGGTCCACGTGGTACTGGGCGATCGCGTCGCCGAGGGCGGCGTCGGACATGACCATGTAGTCCAGCGCCTTGCCGGAGGGGTGGCCGTCCGGGTCGACCGCGCTCGCCCGCGTGCCGCCGAGGGTGATGTCCGCGGCGCCCGGGACGTTGCTGACGACGGCGTTCGCCGCCGCCTGCACGGCCTCGTGGATCGCGCCGGCGGTGTTCGTGATCTCGGCGACGACCGAGGCCTGCGCGACCTGCGGGGCGGCCTCGGCGATCGGCGGGGTGGCGGCGGGCGCCGCCTCACCGGCGGCGACCGGGGCCGGAGCGGCCTCGGCGACCGGGGCGGGAGCGGCCTCGGCGGCGGGGGCCGGAGCGGCGGCGGGGGCCGGGGCGGCCTCGGCCGGGGCGGTCGAGCCGCTGAGCGCCAGCACCTGACCGGGGAAGATCAGGTTCGGGTTGGCACCGATGACGTCGACGTTGCGCTCGTAGAGCTCCCGCCAGCGCTGGCCGTGGGCGGCGGCGATCTTGGCCACCGTGTCCCGCCAGCGGACGGTGTACTCCTCGGTGGCGACCTCGGCCTGCTCGGCCGGGGCGGCCTGCTCGGCGGCCGGCTGCTCGGCCGGGGCGGCCGGGGCCTCGGCGGCAGGGGCGGCCTGCTCGACGGGAGCGGCCGGCGCCTCGGCGGCGGCCTCGGTGGTGCCGTCGGTCAGGTACCTGCCGCAGCTCGGCCAGGCGCCGACGCCCTGGCCGGCCAGGACCGCCTCGGCGATCTGGACCTGCTGGGCCGGGGTGGCGAGGTCGGCACGCGGGGCCAGGTCGGTGCCCCCGAAGGCGGCCCAGGTGGACTGGCTGAACTGCAGGCCGCCGTAGTAGCCGTTGCCGGTGTTGATGCTCCAGTTGCCACTGGACTCGCACTGGGCGACGCCGGTCCAGTCGTGGGTGGTGGAGGCGGACGCCGGCGAGCTCAGGACGCCCAGACCGACGGCGGCGGCGCCGGCGGCGACAGGGGCCTTGGCGATGACCTTCTTGGTGCGGACGTAGCGGGGTGCGCGGTGCTTGGGCATGGTGATGATCTCCCGATCACCGCCGGCGAGGTGAGCTGTCGGGTTCGGGCGATCGGTGCCCGGCCGCGGTCCGCGGCTTCACCCCGAGGCGCGCTCCGACAGACCCCCGTAGGTCGTCGCGCGCCGGAAGAGTGGGTCCCCCACCCCTGCCCTGGGAGTTGACGTGGGCGACCGGTGGGCAGGGTTTGGCGGACCGGCGCCGCGCTCTGTGTTCGCTGAGCGCAGCCAAAACGTTACGTGTCGTCATGTCGACTGTCGTCGTGACGGCGGTCACAGCACGGTTCGGCTGGGGCCCGTGGGGTATGGGGTGACGTCGGCGTGACCCCCCGCGCGGGTAACGGAACGCGCTGCTCGCCGCACGCGATCCGGCCCTGCCGTGGTCCTCCCGCCCCCGTCGCGGCCACCCCGCACCCCGTGACGAAGCCCACCGGCGACGGGCCCCGATCCGCGCCCGCACTCCCCGCCGCGAGGCGCCGTGGGGTGCCCGGACCTCCCTGGGGTCCCCCGCACGGACACGCGACTCGAGGTGATCGGCATCCCGGTCAGCGACGTCGACGTCGCCGAGGCCTCCTCCGTCGAGCAGGTCGGTTCCGGGCTCGACCACGACACCGGCCCGGCCCCGGGCATGCGTGTGGTGCAGATGACCCGCCGGGCTCCCCCTGCTCGGTGGTCATCGGCCAGGGCGTGCCGCCGGGCGAGCCGGGCTCGACCCGGGCCCGCAGCTCGTCGTCGAGGACGTCGACGCCGTCCGCCGGGCGTGGGGTCGACGTCACCGGGGTCCGGCAGCTGGCCCCCGAGGGCGCCCCGGCTCGCGGTTCGCGTTCTCCAGCGACCCCGACGGCAACGGCTGGTCGCTGCAGGAGGTCCGGCGCTCCTGAGGCCGGTCAGGCCAGCGCGCGGCCCGCGGCCTCCCGCAGGGCGACGGCGAGGTCGGCCTCCGCGCGCTGGTCGGTGCGGGCGACGACCACCCGCGGCCCGCCGCACGCCAGCGCGGCGGTGAGCTCCTCCGGCGTGGCCACCGCCGTCGCCGCCCAGCCCAGGGACGCCGCGACGGCGACCAGGTCCCGCCCGTGCGGCGTGCCGAACACCCGCCGGTAGTCGCGGGCGTACGCCGGCCGCCCCGGCTCCAGCTGGGCGAAGATCCCGCCGCCGTCGTTGTCGGGCACCACCACGGTGAGGTCCGGGCGCGGCTCGCCCTCGCCGGTGAGCAGCCCCTGCAGGTCGTGCAGGAACGTGAGGTCGCCCATGAGCGCCACCGCGGGCCCGCCGTGCGCCAGAGCGGCCCCGACGGCGGTGGACACCGTGCCGTCGATGCCGGCGACGCCGCGGTTGGCGAGCACGGCGACGTCGCCGCGCGGCACGGCGAGCCGGTCGACGTCGCGCACCGGCGTCGAGGAGCCGAGCACCAGCAGCGCGCCGGACGGCAGCGCGGCGACGACGTCGCGGGCCAGCCGGGCGGCGGTCAGCCCGGGCGCGGTGTCCAGCGCGGCGTCCACGGTCGCGCCCACCCGGTCCGCGGCCGCGCGCCAGGCGGCGGCCCAGCCCGGGTCGGCCGGCGGGCCGACCGGCGGGGCGGCACGGGTGACCAGCGCCGCCGACCGGCCGGCGTCGGGCCAGCGCGGCCCGGCGACCACCGTCTCCACGCGCACCCGCGGGTCGGCCAGCAGCGCCGACACCGGCCGGGACAGCGTCGGCCGGCCGACGACGACCACGCGCTCGGGCCGGTGCGCGTCCAGCCAGCCGGGCACGCCGAGCAGCAGCGCCCCGCCGCGCACCGCGCCGTCGGTCCACGCCCCGCCGCTCGGCTCGGCGACCACCGGCCAGCCGGCCGCGGCGGCGCCGGCCGCCCACGCCCGGCCGACGGCGTCCGGCCCGTCCCCGGCGACGACGAGCGTGCGCGGGCCGTCCGGGACCGGCGCGGCCGCGACCGGCGCGGGCTCCCCGGCGGTCCACGGCGCGCCGCCGTCCCGGCCGGCCCACGGGCCCGCGAGCGGGCCGGGCTCCTCCTCCGGCAGCAGCGGGTCGCGGAACGGCAGGTCCAGCTGCACCGGGCCGGGGTCGCCGGACAGGACGCCGGTGGCCGCGAGCAGCGCCCGGGACACCACCGAGCGCCAGTAGCGGTTTTGCGCGGCCTCCCGGCCGGCCTCGGGCACGCCGACGTCGGCCGCCCAGCGCACCGCGCCGCCGTAGAGGCCGGGCTGCTCGATCGTCTGGTTGGCGCCGGTGCCCCGCAGCTCCGGCGGCCGGTCGGCGGTCAGCGCCAGCAGCGGCACGCCGCTGACGTCGGCCTCGAGAACGGCGGCGTGCAGGTGCGCGGTCGCCGTCCCGGAGGTGGTGAGCACCGGCACCGGCCGGCCGGACGCGCGGGCCAGGCCCAGGGCGAGGAAGGACGCCGTGCGCTCGTCGATGCGCACGTGCAGCCGCAGGACGCCGGCCCGCTCGGCGGCGGCCAGCGCCAGCGCGACCGGCGCCGAGCGCGAGCCGGGCGCGACGACGGCGTCGCGGACCCCGCCGCGGACCAGTTCGTCGACCAGCACGCGGGCCAGCGCGGTGGAGGGGTTCACGCGGCCAGCACCGCGCCCAGCCGCTCGCTCCAGCGGGCGGCCACGTCGCCGGGCGCGGCCACGGCGTCCAGCCGAGCGGGGTCGGGCCGGGTCACCGGCAGCGCGCCGTCCACCGGCAGCAGCGGAGCGTCGGTGACGTCGCCGTCCAGGAGGGCGACCGTGGCCAGGCCACAGGCGAAGGGCAGCTCCGGCAGCGCGGCGGCCAGCGCGACCCCCGCGGCGATGCCCACCGAGGACTCCAGCGCGGAGGAGACCACGCACGGCAGCCCGTGCGCCTCGGCCACGCGCAGCGCGGCCCGCACGCCGCCCAGCGGCTGCACCTTGAGCACGACGACGTCGCCGGCCTCGCGCAGGTCCACGCCCAGCGGGTCATCGGCGCGGCGCACGCCCTCGTCGACGGCGACCCGGACGTCGACCCGGCGGCGGAGGGCGGCGAGCTCGGCGAGCGTGGCGCAGGGCTGCTCGACGTACTCCAGGCCCACCCGGTCCAGCTCCCGGATCCGGGCGACGGCGGTGTCGACGTCCCAGGCCGCGTTGGCGTCCACCCGGACCGCGCCGGACGGGCCCAGCGCGTCGCGGACGGCCTCCACGCGGGCGAGGTCGTCGGCGGCGGTCTGGCCCGGCTCGGCCACCTTCACCTTCGCCGTCCGGCAGCCCGACGCCGCCACGATCGCGTGCGCCCGCTCGGGCCCCACCGCGGGGACGGTCACGTTGACCGGCACCGCGTCGCGCACCGGCGCGGGCCAGCCCTCCAGCGCGGCCTCGGCGGCGGCCGCCCACCACCGGCGGCTCTCGTCCACGCCGTAGTCCCAGAACGGGGAGAACTCGCCCCAGCCGGCCGGGCCGTGCACGAGCACGCCGTCGCGGACGTCGATGCCGCGGAAGCGGGTGCGCATCGGCACCGACCACACCGCCAGCCGGTCGATCCCCTCGGGGAGGCCGGCGGGGGTGATCACGTCCGCAAGCCTATGTCGCGCGCGACGTACCCTCGGGACCCGTGATCCGGCAGCTGACCGTCCTCCCCGCGCCGGACGCCCCCGACGCCGTCCTCGGCACCGTGCTGCCCGCCGTCCGCGCCTGCCTCGAGGGCGCCGCGCCGCTCGCGGTCCTCCCGGCCGGGCCGCCCGCGGCCGCCGCGCGGGAGGTCCTCGCGCCGGACGAGCCGCTCGAGGACGGCGCCGACCTCGTCGTCGTCACCTCCGGGTCCACCGGCGGCCCGCGCGGCGTGCTGCTGCCGGCCGCGGCGCTGCGGGCCTCGGCGACGGCGACCCTCGACCGGCTCGGCGGGCCCGGCGCCTGGCTGCTCGCGCTGCCGGTGCCGGCTGTCGCCGGGCTGCAGGTGCTGGTCCGCTCGGTGCTCGGCGGCACGGCGCCCACCGTGCTCGCGGCCGGGGAGGACCTGGCCGCGGCGGTGGCGCGGATGCCCGCCGGCCGCCGGTACACCGCCCTGGTGCCCACCCAGCTGCGCCGGTACCTGGAGCGCGAGCCGGGGGCGCTGCGCGCGTTCGATGCGGTGCTGGTCGGCGGCGCGGCCACCGACCCGGCCCTGCTGGCGCGCGCCCGGGAGGCCGGCGTCGCGGTGGTGACCACCTACGGCATGACCGAGACCGCCGGCGGCTGCTTCTACGACGGCGTCCCGCTCGACGGCGTCCGGGTGCGCGTGGACGACGACGGGATCGCGGTCGCCGGCCCGGTGCTGGCGCTCGGCTACCGCCGCGACCCGGACGGCACCGCGGCGGCGTTCGCCGGCGGCGAGTTCCGCACCCGCGACGCCGGCAGCGTCGGCCCCGACGGGCGGCTGACGGTGGCCGGGCGGCTCGACGACGTCGTCGTCACCGGCGGCGTGAACGTGGCCCCGCAGGCGGTCGAGGGAGCGCTGCGCGAGCACCCCGCCGTCGCCGACGCCGTGGTGTTCGGCCGGCCCGACGGGGAGTGGGGGCAGCGGGTGGTGGCCGCCGTCGTCCCGGCGCCGGGCGCCGCCCCCGACCTCGCGGCCCTGCGGCCGTGGGTGGCCGAGCGGCTGGGCGGGCCGTCCGCGCCGCGCGAGCTGCACCTGATCGGGTCGGTGCCGACGCTGCACACCGGCAAGCCCGACCGCCGCGGCGTCGCGGCCCGGCTGGACGGGGGCGTCCGCTGATGGCGACGCCCGCGCAGTGGGTGGCCGGCGCCCGGCCCCGCACGCTGCCCGCCGCGCTCGCGCCGGTGCTCGTGGGCACCGGCGCCGCGGCCGCGCTCGACGGCTTCCGGCTCGTGCCCGCACTGCTGGCGCTGCTCGTGGCGCTGGCGCTGCAGGTGGCGGTCAACTACGCCAACGACTACTCCGACGGGAGGCGCGGCACCGACGCGGTCCGGGTCGGGCCGATGCGGCTGGTCGGCTCGGGCGCCGCCTCCCCCCGCGCGGTGCTGACGGCGGCGCTGCTGTCGTTCGCCGTCGCGGGGGTCGCGGGGCTGGCGCTGGCGGCGCTGTCGAGCTGGTGGCTGGTCGCCGTCGGCGCGGTGTGCATCGCCGCGGCCTGGACCTACACCGGCGGCCCGCTGCCCTACGGCTACCGGGCGCTCGGCGAGGTGTTCGTCTTCGTCTTCTTCGGCCTGGTCGCCGTCGCCGGGACGACGTTCGTGCAGACCGGGCGGGTCGAGGGGCTGGCGCTGGCCGCGGCGGTGCCCATCGGGCTGCTGTCGGTGGCGCTGCTGGTGGTCAACAACCTGCGCGACGTCGAGGGGGACGCCCGGGTGGGCAAGCGCACGCTCGCGGTGCTGCTCGGCGACCGCGCGACCCGGCGGTTCTACGTCGGGCTGCTCGCAGTCGCGTTCGCCGTCGTCGTCGCGATCGGGGTGGGGCGGCCCTGGGCGCTGCTCGCGCTGGCGGCCGCCCCGCTGGCCGTGCCGCCGTCGCGGCTGGTGCTCTCCGGCGGGCGCGGGCCGGCGCTGATCGCCGCGCTGCAGGCCACCGGCCTGCTCACCCTGGCCACCGGCGTGCTGCTCGGCGCCGGGCTCGCCCTGTCGGGCTGAGCGGGGCGCCGCACCGGGCCGGCCTACGACGGGCCGAGAGCCCGTCCGGCCTCCTTCCGGAGCTTCTGCGTCGCCTCATTCCCTGCCTTGCGCACGCCGGCGGCCGCGCTGCACCGTGCGCTCCGCCTTGCGCTTGAGCCGCCAGAACCGCCACGCACCGACGACCAGCAGCACCAGCGGCGCGAGCAGGAGCAGCACCGGGGACAGCACCAGCCCCAGCAGGAGGAGGACCGCGGCGAGGACGACGCCGACGACCCCGACGAGCGAACGCACAGCGTCCATGCGACGAGGATGCGCCCGGACCACCGGGTCCGCGCACGGCCGACGAGGCCCCGCGGCGGACGTGCTCACCGCGAGGGGACGGGGCTCAGGCGGCGGCGTCGCCCGACAGCCGGGCGCGCAGCTGCTCCTTGCGGGCGCGGCGGGCGACGCTGCGGGCGGCCAGGCCCTCGGTGAGCTTGTCGCGGACCGGGCGCAGCAGCACCAGCGCCACCGGCATCGACAGCAGCAGGCCGAACAGCAGCGCCGGGAAGCCGGGCAGCCCCACCAGCCAGATCAGCGCGACGAGCGCGGCGGCGATGACCAGCCGGCCGAACGTGTAGAGCAGCAGCCACGGCACGATCCGCGGCGGGGTCGCGGGACCGCCGGTGGGCGCGCCCGGGGTGGTGCTCTCGGCCATGCTGCTGTCCTCCTGCGTGCGGTGGGGCGTCATCCCGTCCGGCCCTCCCACTTGGTGGAGAGCACGACGGTCGTGCGGGTGCGGGCGACGCCCTCGATCCTGTTCAACGCGTTGATGGCGGCCTCGAGTGCCGGGATGTCGGTCACCCGGACCTTGAGCACGTAGCCCTCGCTGCCGGCCACGCGCCAGCAGTCCTCGACCTCGGGCATCGCCCGCAGCGCCGCCTCCACGCCGGTGTCGTCGACGGCGTCGCTCTCGATCACGCCGATGAGCGCGGTGACGTCCAGCCCCAGGGCGGCGGGGTCGACGACGGCGCGGTAGCCGAGGACCACCCCGGAGGCCTCGAGCTTGCCCACGCGCTCGTGCACGGCCGGCGCGGAGAGCCCGACCTGCCGGGCCAGCTCGGCGATGCTGGCACGGCCGTTGGCGCGCAGCAGGTCGATCAGCTGCCGGTCGACGGCGTCGATGGGGGGCTCCGTCCGGGTCGTGCGGGGACGCGGTCGCGGCCCGCTCCCCCGAGTATCCCCGCGCTCGTACATTGGGCGGCAGGGACGTTCCCGGAGAGGGGAGGCCGGGTGCCGGTCGTGCTGCTGCTGGTCGCGGTGCTCGTGGTGGTGCTCGTCGTCCGGGCGACGGCGGTCGCCGGGAGCGAGCTGCGCCGGGAGCGACCGGCCCGACGTCCGCGGCCTCCGCGCGCGGTCCGCCCGGTGACCCCCGACGACGACCCGGAGTTCCTCCGCGAGCTCGGCCGCCGCGTCCGCCGCGACGACGGCTCTCCCGCCTAGCGGGCCCGCTCCCCGGGGGGGGGGGGGGGGGGGGGGGGGGGGGGGGGGGGGGGGGGGGGGGGGGGGGGGGGGGGGGGGGGGGGGGGGCGCGGGGGGGCGGGGGCGCGGGGGGCCCCCGGC
>NZ_JBJGZF010000026.1:0-40350 GCF_054050375.1 Geodermatophilus sp. SYSU D00879 | reverse complement strand
AAGGGCCCCGCCACCATCCGGTGGCGGGGCCCTTCTGCACTCGCGGACACTGTCCGACATCGCACACGGCCCCGGTTCCGTCCTGACGGAACCGGGGCCGTGTGCGAGTCGGGGGCCGGGCCGACCTCAGGGGACGATGTCGCGGAGGCCTGCGAACGACAGCGCTCGAGCAGCTGCTCGCGGGCGCCCGTGGCGACGAACATCTCGACTCCTCGTCTCTTGTAGAGGATCCCGTCGGCCACCAGCTGGTTGCGGCCCTTGGCCGCAGTGGCGGGGTCGATGCGGTGGAAGGCGCTGAGCTCGTCGGACGAGGGCGCCTGGCTCTCCTCGGCGAGGGAGCCGTCGACGATCGCCTTCTCGATCTGCGCGGCGACCTGCCGGAAGATCGGGCCGGCGTCCTCGTTCACCGGCTCGTCCGCGGCGTCGACCCTCGCTACGGTCGCGCCCGTGGACGACGTCGTCAGGCCCTTCACCGTCGACGTGCCGGCGGACGCGGTGGCGGACCTGCGCCGCCGGCTCCGGGCCACCCGCTGGCCGGACCCGCCGACGGCGGACGGGTGGGCGCAGGGCGTCCCGGTGGACGTGCTGCAGGAGGTCTGCCGGTACTGGGCCGAGGAGTACGACTGGCCGGCCCGGCAGGCGCGGATCAACGCGTTTCCACAGGTGGTCACCGAGATCGACGGGCTGCCGGTGCACGCCCTGCACGTCCGCTCGCCGCACCCGGACGCGCTGCCGCTGGTCCTCACCCACGGCTGGCCCGGCTCGGTCGTCGAGTTCCTCGAGGTGATCGGCCCGCTCACCGACCCCGAGGACCCGCGGGACGCCTTCACCGTCGTCGTCCCGTCGCTGCCGGGCTACGGGTGGAGCGGGAAGCCGACGGCACCCGGCTGGGGGCCGGCGCGGACCGCCGACGCCTGGGCGGAGCTGATGCGCCGGCTCGGGTACGAGCGCTTCGGCGCCCAGGGTGGGGACATCGGGTCGTTCGTGTCGGCCAACCTGGGGGCGCGGCACCCCGACCGGGTGGTCGGCGTGCACCTGAACATGGTGGTGACCGTCCCGCCGGAGGGGCGGACGGACCTCGACGAGCGCGAGCGGCGGGCGCTCGACCGGATGCGGGCCTTCCGCGACGACGGCTCGGCCTACAGCCACCAGCACCGCACCAGGCCCCAGACGCTCGGCTACGGCCTGACCGACTCCCCGGCCGGCCAGTGCGCGTGGATCCTCGAGAAGTTCCACGCCTGGACCGACACCGGGGGCGACCCGGTCGGGGCGCTCGGCGTCGACCGGCTGCTCGACGACGTCTCGGTGTACTGGTTCACCGGCACGGCGACGTCGTCGGCGCGGATGTACTGGGAGATGGCCCGGGCGCCGGGCGAGCGGACGCCGCGGGTCGACGTCCCCAGCGGCGTCTCGATGTTCCCCGGGGAGATCTTCGTGCCACCCCGCGCGTGGGCGGAGCGGCAGCTGACCGACCTGCGGGCGTGGCGTGAGCACGACAGCGGCGGGCACTTCGCGGCGATGGAGCGGCCGGCGGAGCTGGTGGCCGACGTCCGGGAGTTCTTCGGCCCGCTCAGGTAACCGCCGCGACACATCGGGTCACTAACGTCCGGGCTCCGCCGACCCCGGAGGACCCCGCGTGCACCTCTCCCCGCACGAGCAGGAACGCCTGCTGCTCTCCTACGCCGCCGACCTCGCCCGCCGACGGCGCGCGCGGGGACTGCGGCTGAACCTCCCGGAGGCGACGGCGGTCATCACCGACCACGTGCTGGAGGGCGCCCGCGACGGCGCCCTGGTCGCCGAGTTGATGCAGTCGGGCCGCACCGTCCTCACCCGCGACGACGTCATGGTCGGCGTCCCCGAGCTGCTGGAGGAGGTGCAGGTGGAGGCCACCTTCCCGGACGGGACCAAGCTCGTGACCGTCCACCAGCCGATCCCGTGATCCCCGGCGAGGTGATCCCGGCCGAGGGCGTCATCGAGACGATGCCCGGAGCCCCGCGGATCGAGCTCGAGGTGACCAACACCGGCGACCGGCCGGTGCAGGTCGGCTCGCACTACCACTTCGCGCAGACCAACCGGGCGCTGCGGTTCGACCGGGCTGCCGCAGCCGGCCACCGGCTGGATATCGCCGCCGGCACCGCCGTCCGCTTCGAGCCCGGCATCACCCGCACCGTGACGCTGGTGCCGCTGGCCGGCGCGCGCGTCATCCCCGGCCTGACCGGAGAGGGAGGGCTCGGCTGATGGTGCAGCTGTCCCGCGAGCGCTACGCCCAGCTGTACGGGCCGAGCACCGGCGACCGGATCCGGCTGGCCGACACCGACCTGATCGTCGAGGTCCAGGAGGACCGCTGCGGCGGACCCGGCCGGGCCGGCGAGGAGGCGGTGTTCGGCGGCGGCAAGGTGATCCGCGAGTCGATGGGCCAGGGCCGCGCCACCCGCGCGGAGGGCGCACCCGACCTGGTCATCACCGGCGCCGTCGTGCTGGACCACTGGGGGGTCGTCAAGGCCGACGTCGGCGTCCGCGACGGGCGGATCGTGGCGCTGGGCAAGGCCGGCAACCCCGACACGATGGACGGCGTCCACCCGGACCTGGTCATCGGCCCCGGTACGGAGGTGATGGCCGGCAACGGGCGGATCCTCACCGCCGGCGGCATCGACTGCCACGTCCACTTCATCTGCCCGCAGATCGTGCCGACGGCGCTGGGCTCGGGCGTCACCACGCTCATCGGCGGCGGCACCGGCCCGGCGGAGGGCTCGAAGGCCACCACGATCACCCCCGGCGACTGGTACCTGGCCCGGATGCTCGAGGCGATGGACCCGTGGCCGGTGAACGTCGCCCTGCTGGGCAAGGGCAACACCGTCTCGCAGGAGTCGATGGAGGAGCAGCTCCGCGGCGGGGCGAGCGGCTTCAAGCTGCACGAGGACTGGGGCTCGACGCCCGCGGCGATCGACGCCTGCCTCACCGTCGCCGGCCGGCACGGCGTCCCGGTCGCGCTGCACTCGGACACGCTCAACGAGGCCGGCTTCGTCGAGGACACCCTGGCCGCGATCGCCGGCCGGTCGATCCACGCGTACCACACCGAGGGCGCCGGGGGCGGTCACGCGCCGGACATCATCACCGTCGCCGGGCACCCGAACGTGCTGCCGAGCAGCACCAACCCGACCCGGCCGCACACGGTGAACACCCTCGACGAGCACCTCGACATGCTCGTGGTCTGCCACCACCTGGACTCCTCCGTCCCGGAGGACCTCGCCTTCGCCGAGAGCCGGATCCGGCCAACGACGATCGCCGCCGAGGACCTGCTGCACGACCTCGGCGCCATCTCGATGATCGGCTCCGACGCGCAGGCGATGGGCCGGGTCGGCGAGGTGGTCCTGCGCACCTGGCAGACCGCGCACGTGATGAAGCGCAAGCGCGGGTCGCTGGCCGGTGACGGCGTCGCGGACAACCTGCGGGCCCGCCGGTACGTCGCGAAGTACACGATCTGCCCCGCGGTGGCGCACGGCATCGACGGCGAGGTGGGCTCGGTGGAGCCCGGCAAGCTCGCCGACCTGGTGCTGTGGGACCCGCGCTTCTTCGGCGTCCGCCCGCACGCGGTGCTCAAGGGCGGGGTCATCGCCTGGGCGCAGATGGGCGACGCCAACGCCTCCATCCCGACGCCGCAGCCGCAGCTGCCCCGGCCGATGTTCGGCGCCTACGGCCGCGTCCCCGCGCGGACCTCGCTGCACTTCGTCGCCCCGGCCGCGCTCGAGGCGGGCCTCGGCGACCGGCTGGCGGTCGACCGGCGGCTGGCCGCGGTCACCGACACCACCCGGCTCACCAAGGCCGACATGCCGGAGAACACCGCGCTGCCGGAGATCCGCGTCGACCCGGACACCTTCACGGTCACCGTGGACGGCGAGGTGTGGGAGCCCGAGCCGGTGCGGGAGCTGCCGATGGCGCAGCGGTACTTCCTCTTCTGATGACGGCCGCCCTCCTCACGCTGGCCGACTCCCGGCTGCCCGCGGGCGGGCACACGCACTCCGGCGGGGTGGAGCAGGCGGTCGCGGCCGGGCTGGTGCACGACCCGGCGTCGCTGGCGGCCTTCCTGCTGCGCCGGCTGGCGACGTCCGGTGCCGTGGCGGCCGGGCTCGCCGCAGCGGCGTGCCGCAGCGGTGACCTGCCCACCCTCGACGCCGAGGCCGACGCGCGGACGCCGTCGCCGGCACTGCGGGCCGCCTCCCGGCAGCAGGGCCGCGGGCTGGTGCGGGTCGGCCGCCGCGCCTGGCCGTCGCCGGTGTGGGACGCGCTGCCCGCCGCGCCGCACCACCCGGTCGCGCTCGGGGTCGCCGCGGCCGCGGGCGGGCTGACCGCCCGGGACGCCGCCGCGGCCGCCGCCTACCTGTCGGTCAGCGGCCCGGCGACGGCGGCCCAGCGGCTGCTCGCGATGGACCCGCTCACCGTCGCCGCCGTCACCGCCCGGCTGGCCCCTGAGATCGACACCGTCACCGACGCGGCGGTCCGGGAGGGACTCCCCGCCGCCACCGACCCGCTCCTCGACCTGCTGGCCGAGGTGCACGCCACGAGAGGGGACCGCTTCTTTGCCTCCTGACCACAACCTGCAGGACTACGTCGACGCGGAGGTCCCGCACCGGCACGGCGGGCCGCTGCGCGTGGGGCTCGGCGGCCCGGTCGGCTCGGGGAAGACCGCGCTGGCCGCGGCCCTGTGCCGCACGCTGGGTGCCGAGTACGACCTCGCCGTCGTCACCAACGACATCTACACGACCGAGGACGCCGACTTCCTGCGCCGCAACGCCGTCCTCCCCGACGACCGGATCGAGGCGGTGCAGACCGGCTGCTGCCCGCACACCGCCATCCGCGACGACATCACCGCCAACCTCGACGCCGTCGAGCTGCTCGAGGCCCGCCACCCCGGCCTGGAACTGGTGCTCGTCGAGTCCGGCGGGGACAACCTGACGGCGAGCTTCAGCTACGGGCTGGTCGACGTGCAGGTGTTCGTCGTCGACGTCGCCGGCGGGGACAAGGTGCCGCGCAAGGGCGGGCCCGGGGTCACCGCGAGCGACCTCCTGGTGGTGAACAAGACCGACCTCGCGCCGCTGGTGGGCGCCGACCTCGACGTCATGCGGCGCGACTCGGCGCTGGTGCGCGGGGAGAAGCCGACGCTGCTCGTCTCGCTGCGGGAGGACCCCACCGCAGGGCCCGTGGCCGACTGGGTGCGCGAGCAGGTGCGGGCCCGCCGGCCGCAGCGGGCGTGAGGACGCGGGTCGAGGTCGTCGCGCGGCGCGGGCCCGGCGGGCGCACGGTGCTGCCCGTGGTCCGCGCCAGCGGGCAGCTGGCGGTGCGCCGCACCGGCCCGTCCTCGGTCCACCTGGTGGCGACGGCGTTCGGCCCGCTGGGCGGCGACGACGCCGAGGTCCGGCTGGTGGTCGAGGAGGGCGCCACGCTGGCGGTGCGCTCGGTCGCGGCCGCCGTCGCGCTGCCCGCCCGCGACGGCGACCGGCCCTCGGTGCAGCGCGTCGTGGCCGAGGTGGCCGGGGAGCTGGACCTGCGGCCGGAGCCGACGGTGGTGGCTCGGGGTGCCCACCACCGGGCCGGGCTGACCGCGTCGCTGGCGGCGGGCGCCGTCCTCACCGCCACCGAGCAGGTGCTGCTCGGCCGCACCGGCGAGGAGCCCGGCCGGTGGACCGGCACCACGCGGGTGGTCGTCGACGGGCGGCCCCTGGTGCACACGACCGTCGGCCTGGGGCCGGGCGCGCCGGCCTGGCTGCCGCCGGTCGCGCCGCGCGCCTGGGCGTCCACGGTGCACGTGAGGCAGGCTGCCGGGGTGCTGACCGCCGAGGACGCCGTCCGCCTGCCGCTGGAGAACGGGTGGGTGGCCACCGCCTGGGGGACCGAGCTGCACTCCGTGGTGCGCGCGGTGGAGGCGGTGGCGTGACGCTCGTCGTCCGGGCGCGGCGGGTGGTGCTGCCCGACGGCGAGCGCGCCGCCGCGGTGCACACCGCCGGCGGCGTGGTCACCGCGGTCACCGGCTTCGACGACGCCCCGGCCGGCGCGGTCACCCTCGCCGACGACGAGGTGCTGCTGCCCGGGCTGGTCGACAGCCACGTCCACGTCAACGAGCCCGGCCGCACCGAGTGGGAGGGCTTCGCCACCGCCACCCGCGCCGCGGCCGCCGGCGGCATCACCACGGTCGTGGACATGCCGCTGAACTCCGTGCCGGCGACCACCACGCTCGAGGCGCTGCGGATCAAGCGCGAGGTCGCGGCCGGGCAGGTCGCCGTCGACGTGGCGTTCTGGGGCGGCGCGGTGCCCGGCAACCTCGCGGAGCTGCGGCCGATGCACGAGGCCGGCGCCGTCGGGTTCAAGTGCTTCCTGCTCGACTCCGGCGTCCCCGAGTTCCCGCCCCTGGACGACGCCGGCCTGCGCGCCGCGCTGGCCGAGCTGGCGACCTTCGACGGGCTGCTGATCGCGCACGCCGAGGACGAGCAGGTAATCGAGGCGGCACCCGGGCCCGCCGGGGCCAGCTACGCGGCGTTCCTCGCCTCCCGCCCGCCCGCGGCCGAGGAGACGGCGATCGGCCGGCTGGTGGCGGCCACCCGGGACACCGGCGCGCGCAGCCACGTCGTCCACCTGGCCGACGGCGACGCGCTGCCGCTGCTGCGCGCCGCCCGGGCGTCCGGCGTGCGGGTCACCGTGGAGACCTGCCCGCACTACCTGACCTTCGCCGCCGAGGACGTGCCCGACGGCGACACCGCGTACAAGTGCTGCCCGCCGATCCGCGAGGCGGCGCACCGGGAGGCGCTGTGGGGCGCGCTGACGTCCGGCGACGTCGACCTGGTGGTCAGCGACCACTCGCCGTGCACGCCCGAGCTCAAGCGGCTCGACGTCGGCGACTTCGGGCTGGCGTGGGGCGGCATCGCGGGGCTGCAGGTGGCGCTGCCGGCGGTGTGGACCGGCGCGCGGGCCCGGGGCGTCCCGCTGGCGCGGGTGGTCGAGTGGATGGCGGCGGCGCCGGCGCAGCTGGCCGGGCTGCCGGGCAAGGGCGCGATCGCCGTCGGGAGGGACGCCGACCTGGTGGCCTTCGCGCCCGACGAGCGGTTCACCGTGGGCCGGCTCGAGCACCGCAACCCGGTGACGCCCTACGCGGGGCGCGAACTCACCGGCGTCGTCCGGCGGACCTGGCTGCGCGGGCGGGAGGCCGACGGCAGCCCCCTCGGCCGGCTGCTCGGCCGAGGGGACCGCTGATCACGACTGCTGTTCGCCTTCTTCCCGGGCGGCCTGGTCCATGATCTGCGGGTCGTCGGTCGAGCCGCCGGCGGGGTCGGCGTTGCCCAGCGCGGTCTCGGCGGGCATCTGCTCGACGTGCTCGCGGGCGCGCTCGCGCAGGTCGTCGGTGGGTTCGGACACGGGTCCTCCTCGGATCTCTCGCGGACCCCGGCCCTCTACCCCGCCCGTGCCAGAGTGACCCGCGACCGCCGCCGACGAGGAGACCCATGAGCGACCCGTTCGACCTGCCCGACCTCGCCGTCCGCACGCAGGGCGGCGCCGTGGTGGCCGCCAACGACGAGTTCTTCGCCGGCAAGGAGAACCTGGTCCTGCCCGGGCCGGCGCGGGCGCGCGACGACTTCGGCGCCCGCGGCAAGGAGTACGACGGCTGGGAGACCCGCCGGCGCCGCGAGCCCGGGCACGACTGGGCGGTCGTGCGGCTCGGCATGCCGGGCGTGGTGCACGCCGTCGTCGTCGACACCGCGTTCTTCCTCGGCAACTACCCGCCGCGGGCCGCGCTGGAGGGCGCCTCCGTCGAGGGTCACCCGCCGGCGTCCGCGCTGGCCGGCGCCGACTGGGTGCCCCTGCTTCCGCTGTCGGACCTGGCCGGGGGCACGGCGAACCGCTTCGCCGTCGAGCCGGGGCCGCGGGTGACGCACGTGCGGCTGTCCATCCACCCCGACGGCGGCGTGGCGCGGCTGCGGGTGCACGGCGAGGTCGTGCCCGACCCGCGGCTGCTCGACGCCGGCCCGTGCGACCTCGCCGCGCTGGAGAACGGCGGGCGGGTCACCGGGGTGAGCAACGCCTTCTACGGCAGCCCGCACCAGCTCATCGGCCGCGGCGAGGCCCGCTCGATGGGCGAGGGCTGGGAGAACGCCCGCCGCCGCGACGACGGCAACGACTGGGTCGAGGTGGCGCTGGCCTGCGAGGGCACGGTCACCCTGGCCGAGCTCGACACCTCGTGGTTCCTCGGCAACGCGCCCGGGGCGGCGTCCCTGACCGGTCGGACGGCGGGCGGCGCCGAGGTCGAGCTGCTGCCCCGCACGCCGCTGCAGCCGGACACCCGGCACCGGTTCGTCCTGCCCGGCGACGCCGCGGTGACCGCGGTGCGGATGGACGTCTTCCCCGACGGCGGCATGGCCCGGCTGCGGCTGTGGGGCCGCCCCACCGACGCCGGCCGCGCCGCCCTGCACCGGCGGTGGGAGGCGACGACGCGCGGGTAGGGCCGGTCCGTGGCGACGATCGCGATCACCGGCTCCACCGACGGCATCGGCCGGGCGGCCGCGCGGCGGCTGCTGGCCGGCGGGCACACCGTCGTCCTGCACGCGCGCAGCGAGGCCCGCGGCGCCCCGGTCGCCGAGGAGCTCGGCCGGCTCGGCGACGTCCGGCTGGTCACCGGCGACCTGGCCGACCTCGACCAGGTCCGCTCGCTCGCCGGGCAGCTCGGGGAGGTGGACGCGCTGGTGCACAACGCCGGCGTCTGGCCGCCCGACGGGGCGCCGGCCAGCGCGCAGGGCCACGAGCTCGCGTTCGCCGTCAACGCGCTGGCTCCGCACCTGCTCACCGCCCTGGTGCACGAGCGGGTGCGCGGGCGGCTGGTCTTCCTCGGCAGCGGCATGGTCGGCTCCGGCCGCGTCGACCCCGGCGACCTCGGCGGCGCGCGCGAGCCGGGGCGCGCCTACGCCGACTCCAAGGCGCTCGACGTCGTCCTGGCCCTCGGCTGGGCCCGCCGCCTGCCGCACCTGCGGGTGGGCGCGGTGGACCCGGGCTGGGTGCGCACCAAGCTGGCCTCCCCGGGCGCGCCGGGGGACGTCGAGGACGGCGGCGCGCGGGTGGCGCACGCCGCGGCCGGCGACTGGCCCGGCGGCTACACCGCCGGCCGCCGCCCGGCGCGCACGCCCCGCGCCCTGGAGGACCCGGCCCTGCAGGACCGGGTGCTGGCCGCGATGGACCGCCTGGCGGGGCTCGCGGGCTGAGCGTGTGCGCCGGCGCCGCACTCCGGCGCCCGGAGTACGGCGTCAGCGCACCCGCTCACGTCCCGGTGACGTGCTCCGGGCGGACGGGGACGCGGGTGAGCGGCAGGCCGGTCGCCTGGCGGATCGCGGCGAGCACCGCGGGCCCGGAGGAGATGTTGGGCGCCTCGCCGACGCCGCGCAGGCCGTAGGGCGCGTGCGGGTCGGCGTACTCCAGCACCTCGATGCGCATCGGCGGCATGTCCAGCACGGTCGGGATGAGGTAGTCGGTGAACGACGGGTTCTGCACCCGGCCGTCGCGGACGAGGATCTCCTCCATCACGGCCAGGCCGAGCCCCTGTGCCGTGCCGCCCTGGATCTGCCCGACGACGGCCTGCGGGTTGATCGCCTTGCCGACGTCCTGCGTGCAGGCCATCTCCACGACCTTGACCAGCCCGAGCTCGGTGTCGACGTCGACCACGGCCCGGTGCGCGGAGAAGGCGTACTGCACGTGCGCGAAGCCCTGGCCGGTCTCCGGGTCGATCGGCTGGGTGGGCCGGTGCCGCCACTCGACGGTCTCCTCGACCGCCGCGTCGCCGAGCACGTCGGCCAGCGGCAGCGCCACGCCCTCGAGGTCGGACACGACCTTCCCGCCGTCCAGCCGCAGGTCGGCCACCGGCCGGCCGAGGGCGGACCGCGCGAGGTCCAGCACCCGGCCGCGGACCGCCTCGCACGCGGCCTTGACCGCGCCGCCGGTGACGTAGGTCTGCCGGGACGCCGAGCTGGACCCGGCCGACCCGACGCCGGTGTCCTTCGGGTGGAGCACGACGGCGTCCACGCCGAGCTCGGTGCGGGCAATCTGCTGCTCGACGGTGACCAGCCCCTGGCCGACCTCGGCGGCCGCGGTGTGCACGGTCGCGACCGCCTCGCCGCCGGCCACCTCCAGCCGCACCCGTGCGGTCGAGTAGTCGTCGAAGCCCTCGGAGAAGGCCACGTTCTTGTAGGCGACGGCGTACCCGACGCCGCGGCGGACGCCCTCGCCGTGGGTGGTGTTGGAGACCCCGCCGGGCATGTGCCGCAGGTCGACGTCGTCGCCGGTGGCCGGCGCCGGCGGCAGCGGCATCGCCTCCAGCCGGCGCAGCAGCTCCGCGACCGGCGCGGGGCTGTCGACGACCTGGCCGGTGGGCGTCTCCGAGCCCTGCTCCATCGCGTTGCGGCAGCGCAGCTCGACCGGGTCCATGCCGAGCTCGGCGGCGAGGGCGTCCATCTGCGCCTCGTAGGCGAAGGCGGTCTGCACCGACCCGAACCCGCGCATGGCGCCGCACGGCGGGTTGTTGGTGTACGCGCCGTAGCAGTCGACGTGCACGTTCGGGACGACGTAGGGGCCGATGCCCATCGTGCCGCCGTTGCCCACGACCGCCGGCGTGCTCGAGGCGTAGGCGCCGCCGTCGAAGTAGATCTCCGCCTTCACGTAGACCAGGTCGCCGTCGCGGGTCGCGCCGTGCTCGTAGCGCATGGTCGCCGGGTGGCGGTGCACGTGCCCGAAGAAGGACTCCTCGCGGTTGTACGACATCTTCACCGGCCGGCCGGTGTGGAGCGCGAGCAGGCAGGCGTGCACGTGCATGGACAGGTCCTCGCGGCCGCCGAACGCGCCGCCGACGCCGGCCAGGGTCAGCCGCACCTTCTCGGGCGGCATGCCCAGCGCCGCGCAGACCTGCCGCTGGTCCACGTGCAGCCACTGGGTGGCCACGTACAGGTCGACGCCGCCGTCCTCCCCGGGCACCGCCAGCCCGGACTCCGGGCCGAGGAAGGCCTGGTCCTGCATGCCGACCTCGTACTCGCCGACCACGACGACGTCCGCGGTGGGCGCGGGGTCGCCCTTGCGCACCTTGAGGTGGCGCACCAGGTTGCCGTGCGGGTGCAGGTGGGCGCCCTCCCGGCTGAGCTCGGTGACCTCGGCCGGCGCGTCGTGCACCTGGTTCCACGTGGGGTGGCCCAGCGCCCGCCGCGCGTCGGTGACCGGCTCCCAGACGTCGTAGTCGACGACGATCCGCGCCGCGGCCCGGCGCGCGGTGTCCGGGTGGTCGGCGGCGACCAGCGCCACCGGCTCGCCCTGGTAGCGGACGACGTCGAGGGCGAGCACCGGCTGGTCGGCGAGTTCGAGGCCGTAGACCTTCTCGCCGGGCACGTCGTCGGAGGTGAGGACGGCGTGCACGCCGGGGACGGCCAGCGCCGGGCCGACGTCGATCGCGCGGATGCGGGCGTAGGGGTGCGGGCTGCGCAGCGTGACGCCCCACAGCATGTCGTCGGTCCACAGGTCGCTGCCGTAGGCGAACTCGCCGCGGACCTTGAGGACGCCGTCGGGGCGCTGCGCGTCGGTGCCGACCCCGCCGCCGGGGCCGGTCAGGTGCGAGGGGGCGCCGCTCGGGGTGCGGGTGGGGGTGCTCATCACGCGTCACCTGCCATGCGGTCGGCCGCGAGCCGGACGGCGTCCAGGATCTTCTCGTAGCCGGTGCAGCGGCAGAGGTTCCCGGCCAGCGCCTCGCGGATCTCGGCGTCGGCGGGCGTGCGGCCCTCGTCGCGGGCGCGGCGGACCAGGTCGTCGGTGGCCACCAGCAGCCCGGGCGTGCAGAAGCCGCACTGGACGGCGCCGGCCTCGAGGAACGCCTCCTGGACCGGGTGCAGCCCGCCGGCGGGGGCGAGCCCCTCGACGGTGCCGACCTCGCGGCCCTGCGCCTGCCCGGCGGCGACCAGGCAGGCGCACACCGGCAACCCGTCGAGGTAGACGGTGCACGAGCCGCACTCGCCCTGCTCGCAGGCGTTCTTCGAGCCGGGCAGCCCCATCCGCTCGCGCAGGACGTACAGCAGGCTCTCGCCCTCCCAGACGTCGTCCACCTGCTGCTCGGTGCCGTTGACGGTGCAGGTCAGGCGCACGTCGGGTCTCCCTTCCGGTAGTCGGCCCAGGCCCAGGTCAGCGTGCGCCGGGCCATGACCGAGAGCGCGTGGACGCGGTAGCGGGCGGTGCCGCGGACGTCGTCGATGGGCGCCGCCGCCCCGGCCACCAGCTCGCCGAAGCGGGCGGCGGTGGCCGGCGGCAGTTCGGCGCGGGAGTCCCACAGGCCGTCGAGCTCCCCGGCGAGGAACTCCTCGGCGGCGGGGGCGCGGCGCGGCGTGGGGGCGGCCGACCCGATGCCGGTGCCGACGGCGCGGCGGTCGGGGTGCAGCGCCAGCCCGAACGCGGCGACGGCGATGACCATCGCGTTGCGCGTGCCGATCTTGCTGTACTGCTGCGGGCCGGTGGGTGGGGTGATCCGGACGGCGGCGATGAGCTCGTCGTCGGCCAGCGCGGAGCGTTTGACGCCGGTGTAGAACTCGGCGACCGGGATCCGGCGGGTGCCGCGGACGCTCGCCACCTCGACCTCGGCGCCGGCGGCCAGCAGGGCGGGGTGCGCGTCGCCGGCCGGGGAGGCGGTGGCCAGGTTGCCGCCGACGGTCCCGCGGTTGCGGATCTGCGGCGAGCCGATGGTGCGGGCGGCCATCGCCAGCCCGGGCAGGCGGTCGCCGAGCTCGGTGATCACCCGGGCGTAGGGGACGCCGGCGCCCAGCCGTACCGCGCCGTCGTCGGGCTCCCAGGCCTGCAGCTCGGCGACCCGGGTGAGGTCGAGCAGCAGCGACGGGCGGAGCCGGCCGAAGTTGATCGCGACCATGACGTCGGTGCCCCCGGCGATGGGCACGGCGTCGCGGTGGGCGGCCTTCGCCTCCAGCGCCTCCGCCCACGTCGCGGGCTGCAGGAACTCCATCGCCACTCCTCGTCGGTGTCCCGGGGGACGGTCACGGTAGCCCCGGTTCGTTCCGGCCGGGTTGCGCGACGGCACGTGGCGACTCGCCGTGTTCACACGCGGTCGGCAGGATGCCGCGGGTGGAGACGACCGCCGACCTGCCGGTGCCCCCTGCCGACCTGCTCGTCCACGACGCCGACCTGCTGGCCACCGTCGACGACGGGCGGCGGGAGATCGCCGGCGGCTGGGTCGCCGTCACCGGCGGGGTGGTGAGCGGCGTCGGCGGGCCCGGGGACCCGCGGCCGGCCGCGGCCCGCACGGTGGACGCGCGCGGCTGCCTGGTGACGCCCGGGCTGGTCAACACCCACCACCACCTGTACCAGAACCTCACCCGGTCCTTCGCCCCCGCGCTGACCGGCGGCCTGTTCGAGTGGCTGGTCACGCTCTACCCGCTGTGGGCGCGGCTGGACGAGGAGGCGGCGTACGTGTCGGCCTACGTCGGGCTGACCGAGCTCGCGCTGGCCGGCTGCACCACCTCGACCGACCACCTCTACGTGCACCCGCGCGGCCGCGGCGACCTGATCGGCGCCGAGGTGCGCGCGGCGCGGGACCTCGGCATGCGGTCGCACTTCACCCGCGGGTCGATGTCCCTGTCGGTGAAGGACGGCGGGCTGCCGCCGGACTCCGTCGTCCAGGACGACGACGAGATCCTGGCGGAGTCCGAGCGCCTCGTGGACGCCCACCACGACCGCTCGCCGCACGCGCTGACCCGCGTCGCGCTGGCGCCGTGCTCGCCGTTCAGCGTGTCGACGTCGCTGATGACGCGGACGGCGGAGCTGGCCGAGCGGCTCGACGTCCGGCTGCACACCCACCTCGCCGAGACGCAGGACGAGGACGCGTTCTGCCTGGAGCGCTTCGGCCGCCGCCCGGTCGACTACCTGGCCGACGTCGGCTGGATGACCGACCGGGTGTGGCTGGCGCACGTGGTGTGGCCCTCGGCCGGCGAGGTGACCCGGCTCGGCGCCGCGCGGGTCGGGGCGGCGCACTGCCCGTCGTCGAACATGGTCCTGGGCAGCGGGTTGTCGCCGGTGGCCGAGCTGCGGGCGGCCGGGGCGCCGGTGGGGCTGGGCGTGGACGGGTCGGCGTCGGCGGACGCGGCGTCGCTGTGGCTGGAGGCCCGGACGGCGATGCTGCAGGGCAAGCTGCGGCACGGCGCCGGGTCCTTCGGCGCCCGCGACGCGCTGGAGATCGCCACCCGCGGCGGCGCGGCCTGCCTCGGGCGCACCGGCGAGATCGGCGAGCTGTCGGTGGGCGCGTGCGGCGACCTCGCCGTCTGGCCGCTCACCGGGCCGGCGTTCGCCGGGGCTCTGAGCGACCCGGTGGAGGCGTGGCTGCGCTGCGGGCCGGTGGCCGCGCGGCACGTCGTCGTCGGCGGGCGGTTCGTGGTGGAGGACGGCGTGCCGGTCCACCCCGGCCTCGACGAGCAGCTCGCCGTCCACCGCCGGGTGAGCGAGCGCATCCAGGCGGCGTCCTGACCGTGCACTTCCGCGGAGATGCACGGTGCATCTCCGCGGAAGTGCCCGTCAGAGGGCGGCGGCGAGGGCCTCGAGGTCGTCGAGGGTGCCGTCGACGTGCGGCGACACCCGCAGCACCCAGCCGGTCAGCTCCGCCGGCGCGCGGCCGGGCTCGATCGCCGTGGTCACGATGCCGTGCTCGGTGAGCAGCCGCGCCCGGGTGGCCACGACGTCGACGCCGTCCGGCGGGCGCAGCGTGGTGGTCACGGTGGGCTCGTCGAGCGGCTCCACCACGGCCCAGCCGCCGGCGCCGTCGAGGACCTGCCGCGCCGCCCGGCCCAGCCCCGCCAGCCGCTCGCGCACCCGGTGCGGGCCCGCGGCCAGGTGCTCCCCGACGGCGAGCACCAGCCCGACCCGGCCGGCCACGTGCGCCTCGCCGCTCTCCAGCGCCCGCAGCGGCGGCAGGTCGGCCGGGGCGGGCAGCGCGGGGGCCAGCTCCGCGGCGACCGCCGGCCGGGCGCACAGGAGGCCGACCCCGCGCGGGCCGGCCAGCCACTTGCGCGAGGTCGAGTAGACGACGTCGGCGCCGAGGTCGACGTCGACGTGCCCGAGGGACTGGGCGGCGTCGAGCACCAGCGGCACGCCGTGCGCCCGGCACAGCGCCGCGACCTCGCGCGCGGGCTGGACGACGCCGCGGTGGCTGGCCACGTGCGTGAGGTGCACGAACCGCGGCGGGCCGGCGGCCAGCGAGCGCTCGAGCGCGGCGACGTCCACCCGCCCGTCGCCGTCGACCGCCATCGGCTCGGGCACCAGCCCCGCGGCGCGCAGCAGGGCGGCGTTCGGCGCGTACTCCCCGGGCGTGCAGGCCACCCGCGTCCCGGCCGGCAGCCGCCAGGCGGCCAGCAGCGCGGTCAGCGCGGCCTGCGCGGACTCGACGAAGACGACGTCGGCGGCGGCCATGCCGACCAGCCCGCCGATGACGCTGCGGCCCTGCTGCAGCAGGTCGCCGGCGGTCGCCTCGGCCACGTAGCCGCCGAGCTCCGCCTCGTGCCGGGCGTGGTGGGCGACCGCCTCGAGCACCCGGTTGCTCTGCCGGCTGCACGCCGCGGAGTCCAGGTGCCGCCCCGCCGGGCGGGGGCGGGCGGTGCGCCAGGAGTCGGCCAGGTCGTCGTGGGGGAGCAGCAGGTCGAGCGCGGTCACCCCCAGACGCTAGGACAGCTGCCCGCGGACGATGGAGACCCCGGAGTGGGCCGGGTCGCCGTCGAGCGGCTCCACCGACACGTCGACGACCGGGTACTCGGCCAGGTCCAGGCCGGCGGGCAGTTCGAACTCCTCGGTGCCGGCGCGGACGACGCCGAGCGGGACCAGCCCGGACACCGACTCGGTGAGCAGCCACGCCTCGTAGTAGCCCTCCGCCGGCGCGCCGGCGGCGAGCTCCACCTGCAGCACCCGGGTGCCGTCGGCCCGCTCGACCACCTCGGCGCGGCCGGAGGCGTCACTGCCCTCCAGCGGGTCGAGCACGGTCGCGGCGACCGGCACGCCGGCGTCGTCCCGGCCGCCGAGCGCGACCGCCCCGGCGCCGATGGCCAGCCCGGCCACCAGCGCCGCCGCGGCGGCGAGCGCCAGCCGCGAGCGGCGGGCCCGCAGCGGCACGACCGGCGCGACGGGCGCGTCGGGTTCGTCCGGCTCGTGGGGCACCGGCGGGGTCCCGGGGACGGGCGGCGCCACCGGGACGACGTCGGGCACCGGGCCGGCCGGGGGCGCCGACGCCGCGACGACGCCCAGGCGCGGCACCACGCCCACGCCGGTGGCCGCGGCGATCCCCGCCCACAGCGACGGCGGCGGCGCGACCGGCGGGCCGGGCGCGGCGAGCTCCGGCACGGCCAGCGCGTCCACGGCCCGGCGCAGCCGCGCCACCTCGGCGCCGCAGGCCGCGCAGCCGGCCAGGTGCGCGGCGTCGTCGTCGGGGAGCGGCTCGCCGAGCGCGGCCAGCGCGAGGTCCTCAGGCGTGCAGTGCGGCACCGTCCACCTCCAACCGGTCGCGCAGGCGCTCGAGGGTGCGCCGGATGTGGCTCTTGACCGTCCCCAGCGGCAGGCCGGTGCGCTCGGCGATCTGCGCGTGCGTGAGGTCGGCGAAGAAGGCGAGCTCGATGATGCCGCGCTGCGGCTGGCCCAGGCGGTCCAGCTCGCCGAGCAGCAGCACCCGGTCGGCGACCGTGCTGTCCACCGGGGCCTGTCCGCCGGGCGGCGCGGCCTGCGCCTCGGCCAGCGCGGCCTCGGCGGCGCGCCGCTGCCGGTCCCGCCGCGCCCACGTGTCGGCGATCTTGTGGCGGCAGATGCCGACCAGCCAGCCCGGCAGCGCGCCCTGGTCGGCGCGGTAGCCGGCCCGGCCGGTCCAGGCGGAGACGAAGGTCTGCTGGGTGACGTCCTCGGCGTCGGGCCCGGGGCCGAACGCGCGCACCGCCATGCCGTGCACCAGCGCCGCCCACCGCTCGTAGGCCCAGGCCAGTGCCTGCTCCTCACCCGCGGCGAAGCGCCGGGCGACCTCGGCGTCGTCCGGCTCGGCCGCGCCCGAGGGCGACGGCTCCGCCTGGGTGTTCACCGCACCGACCCTAGGGCCCGTCCGGTTGATCCGGGACGGCCTTCCTGCCGGGGCCCGCCGCGAGCGTGCGAGCGGTGGGGGGCAGGGAGGTCCTTCGACGGTCACGGGACCGGCTCCGCCACCACGACGACGTTGTCGCGGTAGCCGCCGACGTCGGGGAGGAACGGTCCGCCGCAGGTGACCAGCGTCAGCCGCGGCGGCCCCTCCCGCGTGAAGAGCAGGTCCACCGGCAGCGCCTGCTTGTCCAGCAGGTCCCGCGCGACCACCCGCCACCGCGTCGTCGCGCCGGCGGCGTCGGTGACGAGCACCTCCTGACCCGGCTCGGCCGAGCGCAGCGGGGCGAGCGCGCCCAGGCCCTGCTCGGCGTCGTCGACGTGGCCGGCGAGGACCGCGGAGCCGGGCGCCCCGGGTGCCGGGCCGAACCGGTACCAGCCGGCCCGGGCGACGTCGTCCGGCAGCGCCATCTGCCCGTCGCCGGCGACCCCGGCCGGGTCGACCGGCGCGTCGACGCCGAGCGCGGGCACCTGCAGCCGGACGGGCGGGACGACGGCGGGGGCCGGCGCCGGGGCGGCGTCGCGGACGGCCGGCCCCGGGGCCGGAGGGGGAGCGGCCGGTGTGCCGAGCACCTGCTCGACCGGCGCGCCCGCCGCCGCCGGGGGCCGGCTCAGCTCCCACGCGGTGGGCACGCCCACGGCGAGGGCCAGGCCCAGGGCCACGCCGGCGACGGCGGGTCGCACGTCAGGCCCGGGTGGTGGCCAGCCGGCGGGCGGCCACGCCGGCGCCGGCCAGGCCCAGGGCGGACAGGCCGAGCAGCGGCAGCGGGAGACCGTCGTCATCGGCCAGCCCGGCGCTCCCGCCGGGGACCCCGGACGGCGCCGAGTGCCCGCCGCCGATCGTCTGGACGGCGAGCTCGAAGCCGGCGTCCTGCGAGCCCCACGCGTAGACCACCGTCGTGGCGCCCTCGGTCACCGCGAGGTCGGCCGGACCGAGCGCGACGGTGGAGGTGCCGGCCAGGACGACGTCGGCGCTGACCGTGCCGGCCGGCACCTCGAGCGACGCCTCGTCCGGGTTGGCGAGGTTCGGCGCGACCACCTGGCCGCCGGCGCGGACGTCGACCGCCGGGGCCGCCGCGACGTGCCGGACCACGACGCGGCCCTGGCCGGCGGGGACCGCGGAGGTGTCGTTGACGAACGGGGTGAGCGCCGGCTGGCCCTCCGCGGTCAGGTGCGCGACCACGGTGGCGTTCGCGCCGGCCGGGACCGCGACGCCGTTCGCGGACAGCAGCGGCGTGCCCGAGCCGTCGGCGGCGTCGGCGGGGAACAACGCCAGGTCGTAGGAGCCGGCCGGCAGCGACAGCGGGTCGGTGAGCGTGCCGGGCTGGAAGTCGTCGATCAGCCGCTCGCCGTTGGCGTACACGTCGACCGGGGTGTCCGGGACGGCGTGCAGCACGGAGACGGTGGCGGTGTCGGCCGCTGCGGCCGGCGTGGCGCCCAGCGCGACGAGCGCGCCGGCTCCGGCGACGGTGGCGAGTCCGAGGGTGCGGGTCCGGGTCACGGGGTCCTCCGGGATCGGGGGTGCTGACACCTCCTCTTCCGGCGTCCCCGCAGGTCCGGATGCAGGGACCTCAGCCGGGGGTGGACAGCGAGACGGCGAAGTCGCCGTCGGGGTCGGTCCACCAGTGCGTCAGCCGCAGGCCGGCCGCGGCGAGCTCGGCCTCGACGCCCTCCCGGCGGAACTTCGCCGACACCTCGGTGCGCATCTCCTCGCCCGCGGCGAAGCGCACGGTCAGGTCCAGCGCCGGCACGGTGACGACCTGCGCGGTCCGCGCGCGCAGCCGCATCTCGATCCACTCGTTCGCGGCGTCCCACACCGCGACGTGGTCGAACGCCGCCGGGTCGAAGTCGGCGCCGAGCTCGCGGTCGAGCACCCGCAGCACGTTGCGGTTGAACTCCGCGGTCACGCCGGCGGCGTCGTCGTAGGCGCGGACCAGCCGGCCGGTGTCCTTGACCAGGTCGGTGCCGAGCAGGAAGGAGTCACCCGGCGCGAGCGTGCCGGCCAGCTCGGCGAGGAACGCCGCCCGCGGGCCGGGCTCCAGGTTGCCGATCGTCGAGCCGAGGAAGGCCACCAGCCGCCGGCCGCCGCGGGGCAGCAGGCCCAGGTGGGCGGTGAAGTCCCCGACGACGGGGTCGACGGCGATGCCCGGGTACTCGGCGGTGACCGCCTCCCCGGCCGCGGCGAGCACCGACGGGTCGACGTCGCAGGGGACGAACCGCCGCAGCGTGCCGGCCCGGGTCAGCGCGTCCAGCAACAGGCGGGTCTTCTCCGACGTGCCGCTGCCCAGCTCGACGAGCACCTCGGCGCCGGAGGCCGCGGCGATCTGGTCCGCGCGCGCGGCGAGCACCGCCCGCTCGGCGCGGGTCGGGTAGTACTCGGGCAGCCGGGTGATCTCGTCGAACAGTTCGCTGCCGCGGGCGTCGTAGAACCAGCGCGGCGGCAGCGCCTTCGGCGTCGCGGTCAGCCCGGCGAGGGCGTCGGCGCGCAGCGCGGCCGCGACGTCGTCGGGGGCGAGGTGGCGGGTCGTCGTCACGGGTCTCCTCGGCTCGCGATCGGGTCAGGTCAGCGGGGTGACGGTCAGGCCGTCCGGGGTCGCCTCGACCAGCGAGCGGTCGGGCACGTCGGTCCACGCGAGGTCGTCGTCCCAGGGCTCGCTGGCCAGCGCCGTCCCCTCGGCGGTGACCAGGGCGGAGAGCGTGTCGCCCCAGGTGGTGGCCAGCAGGCGGGTGCCGTCGGCGGCGAGCAGGTTGAGCCGGGCGGCGGGGTCGGCGACGGCCACCTCGCGCACGGTGTCGCCGAGCCGGTCCATGCCCCGGGAGAACAGCAGGGCGGCCAGCAGCGCGCTGTCCACCGTCGACTCGGCGTCGCGCACCGGCGGGAGCACGGCGCGGTCGACCCGGCCGTTGTGCGACAGCAGCCAGCGGCCGTCGGTGAACGGCGCCGCGGCGCTCTCCTCCAGCGGCATCCCCGCCGTCGCCGACCGGACCGCGGCCACCACGCAGCCGGACTGCAGCACCGGCGCCACCGAGGCGAACGACGGGTCGGCCCACAGCGGCCGCGCCGAGCGCCAGCGCACCGGCCCGGCCCGGCCGGGGGCGAAGAAGCCGACGCCCCAGCCGTCGGCGTTCACGGTGCCGTACCGCTGCCGCCGCGGCGCCCAGGACTGCACCAGCAGCGACGACGGCGGCTCGAGGACCAGCGAGGCGACCGACCGCGGCCGGCCCAGCCAGGCGAGGTGACGGCACACGGTCAGGTCACGTCCCACGCGAGCCGGATGCCGCTGAACACCTGCCGCCGCACCGGGTGGTCCCAGTTGCGGAACGACGGCCGCAGGATCGACGGGTCCACCGCCCACGAGCCGCCGCGCAGCACCCGGTAGTCGCCGCCGAAGAACGGCGCCGAGTAGTCGGCGTAGAGCATCGGCGTGAAGCCGGGATAGGCCTCGAAGCCCGACGACGTCCACTCCCAGACGTCGCCGACGACCTGCTCCACGCCGTACGCCGAGGCCCCCGCCGGGTAGGCGCCCACCGGCGCTGGGCGCAGCGCCGCCCCGCCCAGGTTGGCCAGCGCCGGCGTCGGGCCGGCGTCGCCCCACGGCCAGCGGCGCCGGCGGCCGGTCGCCGGGTCCCAGACGGCGGCCTTCTCCCACTCCGCCTCGGTGGGCAGCCGGGCGCCGGCCCACGCCGCGTACGCCTCGGCCTCGAAGAACGTGACGTGCTGGACCGGCTCGTCGGGCGGGACGTCCTCGAGGACGCCGAAGCGGGTGCGGGCGCCGCCCGGGCCCCAGTACAGCGGCCGCTCGAGCCCGGCCTCCTGCCGGTGCGCCCAGCCCCGCGGCGACCACCAGCCGGGGGTGTCGTAGCCGCCGTCGGCCGCGAACGCCGCGAACTCGGCGTTGGTCACGGGTACCCGCCCGATGCGGAACGCGGGCAGGTCGACGACGTGCGGACCGCGCTCGTTGTCCAGCGAGTACGGCTCGTCGGCGGCGTCCACGCCCAGGACGAACGGGCCGGCGGGCACGAGCACCGACGTCCCGGCCACCCCGGGCCGCCCGGTCGGCAGCGGGCCGCCCGTGCCCAGCACCGGCGGCCCGACGCGCAGCCCCAGGGTCTGCAGCATCGTCTCGGTGTGCTGCGCCTCGTGGCTGACGACCATCGCGACGTCGAACGGGTCGTCGTCCGGCCCGGCGTGCTCGATCCGGTCGAGCACCCGGCCGCGCACCTCGGCGACGAACGAGCGGGCCTCCACCGGCGGCAGCAGCGGCAGCTTGTCGCGGACCGCGCGCGGGTGGGTGAACGCGTCGTAGAGCTCCTCCACGGCGGGCGGCAGCAGGCCGGCGCGGCGGGCGTCGCCGTGGCGCAGCAGCCACAGGTCCTCCTGCTGGCCGACGTGCGCGAGGTCCCACACCAGCGGGCTCATCAGCGGGCTGTGCTGGCGCAGCAGTTCGGGCTCGTCGAGGTCGGTGAGCAGCAGCGTCCGCTGCCGGGCGGTCTCCAGGTCGCGGGCGAGCCGCTCGTGCGTCGTGCTCACGGGTGCACCTCCGGGTCGGTCTCGGGGGCGGTGGCGGTCCGCGGGGCGGTGGCGGTCCGCGGGGCGGTCTCGGTGGCGGCGGCCAGGGCGGCCGCGGGGCCGCCGGCGCGGGCGGCGTCGGCGAGGACGTCACCGGGGCTGCGGCCGCGCCCGGCCAGCTCGGCGAGCGGGGGGGGGGGGGGCGGGGGGGGGGGGGCGCCGGCCGCCCGGGGGCCCCCCCCCGGACGTGGACGACGTCGGCACGCTAACCGCGCTCTCCGGGCAGGTCGCCATGCCTGCGGCGGACCGAGACGGGATCGTTGTGAAGCGGCCCGGATCCCGTGGCCCCCGCCACTGCGCCCGGTCCCCGCAGGGGGCGCCGCCGGGGCTAGCGTCCCCTCGTGCATCGACGACGGGGTGCGCTCGCGGCCGTCCTGGCCGCGCTGGCCGTCCTCCTCGGGGCCGGCCCGGCGGTGGCCGCCCCGGATCCCGCGCGGCCCACCGCCGACCTCGCCGCCCCGACCCCGACCGCGCCGCTGCCCGGCGGCCCGCCCCAGGGCGAGGGTCCCGGCGGGGTCACCGTGGGCGGGGAGGGGCTGGACACCCGCGGCACGGTCGTCGTCGACGGCGCGCCGCCGCTGCCGGCCGACGTCGTCGCGGCCGGGTGGCTGGTGGCCGACGCCGGCACCGGGGACGTCCTGGCCGCCCGGGACCCGCACGGCCGCTACTACCCGGCGAGCACGCTCAAGACGCTGACGCTGCTCACCCTGGCGCACCGGCTGGACCCGGCGGCGGTGGTCGCCGGCACCGTCGAGGACGAGGCGATGGAGGGCAGCAAGGTCGGGATCGTGGCCGGCGGCCACTACCCGGTCGGGCTGCTGTTCCAGGCGCTGGTCATGCAGTCGGGCAACGACGCGGCCAACGCGCTGGCCCGGGCCTTCGGCGGGACGGAGGCGACCGTGGCCGCGATGAACGCCACCGCCCTGGAGCTCGGCGCGTTCGACACGGTGGCGGGCTCGGCGTCGGGCCTCGACGTCGCCGGGCAGTCCTCCTCGCCCTACGACCTGGCGCTGGTCTTCCGGGCGCTGGTCGCCGACCCGCTCACCGCCGGGATCCTGATGACGCCGACCGCGCAGATGCCCGGTGTGGAGGGCCGCTCGCCCGGCTTCCAGATCCAGAACCAGAACCCGCTGGCCGGCTACCCGGGGACGCTGGGCGGCAAGACCGGCTTCACCGACGCCGCCCGGCACACCTTCGTCACGGCCGCCGAGCGCGACGGGCGGCGGCTGGTGGTCAGCGTCATGGGCACCGAGAACGTGCCGCGGCGCGCCGCCGACCAGGCCGCGCTGCTGCTCGACTGGGGGTTCACGGTGCCGCCGTCGCTGGGCGGGGTCGGCACGCTGGTCGACTCCGCCGCCGACGTCACCCCTCCCGAACCGACGACCACCGCCGCCCCCTCCCCCGCGGGGCCGGCCGAGGTCGCCGCCGGCCCGGCCGAGCCGGCTCCCCCCGCGGACGACGGCCCGCCGGCCCTGGGCGCGGTGGCGCTCGGCGCGGCGGCGGTCGCGGTGGTGGCCGCGACGCTCATCGGCCGGCGGCGGGCGGTGCGCCGGGCTCCGCGGGGACCGTCGGGTCCTCCGGGTCGGGGCGCCCGGGACCGGCAGGGTCCTCCGGGGCGGTCGGGACCGTCCGCTCCAGGGCCGGGAGGGTCGCCGTCCACGCCGCGGTGAAGAACGCGAACCGGGCCACGAGGTTGATCCACACGAGGATGCCGACGGCGCCGCCGAACGCCGACGAGGTGACGCTGCCGGAGATCAGCGACAGGTAGAGGCTGCCGGCCAGCTTCATCAGCTCGAACCCGGCCGCGCCGAAGACCGCGCCGGGCAGGAGCAGCCGCAGCGGGTGTGACGTCGAGGGCACCACCCGCAGCAGCCACAGGAAGACCAGGACGTCGCCGCCGAACGCGAGCACGATGCCGAGCACGCTGCTGACCGCGCCCCAGCCGGGCGCGTCCTCGACGCCGAAGGCCGTCAGGACGCCGTTGGTGGCCTGGGTGGCGAACCCGGTCAGGCCGATGGAGGCCAGGCCGGCCCCGCCGAGGGCGACCAGCGCGACGAGGTCGGCGAGGTTGTCCCGCCAGAACTCGGGCTCGTCGACGTGGCCCTTCCAGGTGCGCTCCATGCCGATCCGCAGCTTGTCCATCGCGCGCAGGCCGGCGTACAGGAAGCCCGCGACGCCGATCAGGCCGGTGATGCCGGCCGTGCTGACGGCCGAGCGCAGCTCCCGGACGATCTGCTCCCCGGTCGAGCCGGGGAACGCCTCGCGGATGGCGTCGTAGAGCTCCTGCTGGAGCAGCGCGTCGCCGGAGAGGACCAGCGCGATGACCGACGCGACCAGCAGCAGCACCGGGAACAGCCCGAGGAACACGAAGTAGGTGACGCCGGCGGCCATGAGGTCGCCCTGGGTGCGGGTGTAGCGGCCCCCGGCCCGCGCCAGGTGGTCGATCCAGGGCCGGCGGCGGCGCTGGGCGTCGACGGCGGCGGCGATCCGGGAGCCGACCCCGGCGATGCGGGACCAGGGTGCGCGGACGACGTCGGCGGCGCGCGACCGTCCGTCCCGGGGTCCACCCACCGGTCCGAGTTTGGTCCCTGGACGGGGGTGCCGCGCGGGGGCCTAGTGCGGCGGGCCGGTGAGGGGGTACTCGCGGGCGACCGCCCAGGTGCCCTCCGGCGTCTGCTCGAACTCGGTGAACGAGGTGACGCGGAACTCCGCGGAGAGGTCGCCGAGGCCGGTGTAGGCCAGCTCGAGCATGTCGCGCGGGACGTCGTGCGCCACGGTGACGTGCGGGTGGTACGGGTAGGTCAACGAGCGGGCCAGCGGGCCGGACCGGACGTCGGTGGCCAGCAGCTCGCAGTTGCCGATGCCGCGCGCGACGGCGACGAACACGACCTCCGAGACCGGCGTGAACGTGCCGGTGCCCGACAGGTGCATGTCGAAGGACGGGTGCGCCGCGGCGACGCGCACCAGGTGCTCGGTGATGGCCGCCCGGTCGGCGCAGGCCACCTCGGTGGGCGGGAGGAGCGTGACGTGCGGCGGCACGAAGCCCGCCTGCGGGTCGCCCACCTTGGCGCGCCAGTCGGTCAGCAGCTGCGCCCACGGCTCGGGGATCGGCACCAGGACCCCGACGACGGCGGTCTCCGGCGGCGCCAGCCGGCTGCGCGGGACGAACGTGTCGTCGTTCACGACTCCGCCACCGGCGCGAGGAAGCCGACCCGCTCGTAGACCGTGCGGACGGTCTCCCCGGCCACCGCGCGGGCCCGGGCCGCGCCGGCGGCCAGCAGCCGCTCGAGCTCGGCGCGGTCGTCGAGCAGCTCGTGGGTGCGCTCGCGGACCGGCGTCACGAACTCGGCGACGACCTCGGCGAGCTCCTTCTTGAGGTCGCCGTAGCCGCGGCCGGCGAAGCGCTCCTCCAGCTCCGCGACCGGGGTGCCCGACAGCGCGCTGTGGATGGTCAGCAGGTTGGTGACGCCGGGCTTGTCCACCGGGTCCGCCACGACCTCGCGGCCGGTGTCGGTGACCGCCGAGCGGATCTTCTTCGCCGTCACCTTCGGGTCGTCGAGCAGGAACACGCAGCCGGCCGGCGGCAGGCTCTTGCTCATCTTCTTGTCCGGCGACTGCAGGTCCATGATCCGCGCGCCGCCGGCCGGGATGAGGGTCTCCGGCAGCGTGAAGGTCTCGCCGAAGCGGCCGTTGAAGCGGGTGGCGAGGTCCCGGGTCAGCTCCAGGTGCTGGCGCTGGTCCTCACCGACCGGGACCTGGTCGGCCTGGTAGACGAGGATGTCGGCGGCCTGGAGGACCGGGTAGGTGAACAGCCCGACCGAGGCCGAGGCGGTGCCCTCCCGCTGGCTCTTGTCCTTGAACTGGGTCATCCGGCCGGCCTCGCCGAAGCCGGTGAGGCACTCGAGCACCCACGACAGCTGCAGGTGCTCGGGCACGTGGCTCTGCACGAACAGCGTGCTGCGCTGCGGGTCGACGCCGAGGGCCAGCAGCTGGGCGGCCGAGACCAGGGTGTTCCGGCGCAGCTCCTCGGGGTCCTGCGGCAGCGTGATCGCGTGCAGGTCGACGACGCAGTAGAAGGCCTCGGTCGTCTCCTGCAGCGCGACCCACTGGCGGAGCGCACCGAGGTGGTTGCCGAGGTGGAAGGAGCCCGCCGTCGGCTGGATGCCGGACAGGACACGGGGAAGAGGCACGACGGCCATCAAACCAGCCGCGCGCTAGGCGACCGGCGCGCCGGGGCGCACCGTGTCGGGGGTCGTGGCGGCGAGCACGTCGTCGAGCGCGGCGAGGAACAGGTCGTCCTCCTCGGGCGTGCCGACGGTCACCCGGATCCCCTCGCCGCCGAACGGCCGGGTGATGACGCCGCGAACCTCCAGCGCCGCGGCGGTCGCGGCGGACGGCTCCCCCAGCGGCAGCCACACGAAGTTGGCCTGGCTGTCGGGCACCTGCAGGCCGCGCCCGCGCAGGGAGGCGGTGAGCCGGTCGCGCTCGGCGACGACGGCGGCCACGCGGCGGCGGACCTCGTCCTGGCTGCCGAGCGCGGCGACGGCGGCCGCCTGGGCGAGCATCGACACGCTGAACGGCACGTGCGTGCGGCGGACGGCGTCGGCGACGGCCGGGTCCTCCGCGACCAGGTAGCCGACCCGCAGGCCGGCCAGGCCCCAGGCCTTGGAGAACGTGCGCAGCACCGCGACGTTCGGGCGCCCGCGCATCAGCTCCAGGCCGTCGGGGACGTCGGGGTCGGTGACGAACTCGCGGTAGGCCTCGTCCAGCACGACCAGCACCGTCGCGGGCACCCGGTCGAGGAGGCGCTCGAGCTCCGCCCGCCGGACCGCGGTGCCGGTCGGGTTGTTGGGGTTGCACACGAACAGCAGCCGCGTGTCGTCGTCGACCGCGGCGGCCAGCGCGTCGAGGTCGTGGGTGTCGGGGGCGCCGCCGGGGACCGAGGGCACCAGCGGCACCTGGACGCTGCGCGCGCCGGCGACCTGCGCCAGCAGCGGGTACATCTCGAACGAGCGCCAGGCGAAGGCGATCGCCGTCCCGGGGTCGTTGAAGGCCTGGGCGAGCTGCTGGCAGAGCATGACCGCGCCGCAGCCGGGGACCACCTGCGCCGGGTCGACGCCGTAGTGCTCCGCGAGCGCGGCGGTGAGGAGGGCGGCCCCGTTGTCGGGGTAGCGGTAGGTCTCCCCCACCGTCTCCGCCAGTGCCCGCACGACGGCCGGCAGCGGCGGGAAGGGCACCTCGTTGCTGGCCAGCTTCACCGCGCGGTCGACGCCGAGCTCGCGGGCCAGGTCGGCCGGGTTGCGCCCGGGCTTGTAGGCCGGCAGCGCCTGGACGGCCGGACGGGCAGTGACCACGGGGCTCGACCTCCGCGCGCCCGGTGCTTTCGGGCGCCAACTCCTAGGGTGGCCCCATGCGCGTTCTCGTCGCCGGTGGGGCCGGCTACATCGGCAGCGTAGTCACCGCCGCTCTCCTCGAGGGCGGCCACGAGGTCACCGTGCTCGACGACCTGTCGACCGGGCACGCCGACGCCGTGCCCGAGGGTGCCCGGTTCGTGCAGGCCACGCTGCAGGACTCGGCGCCGGTGCTGGCGGAGGTGCGGCCGGAGGCGGTGCTGCACTTCGCGGCGAAGAGCCTGGTCGGCGAGTCGCAGGTGAGGCCGGAGATCTACTGGGAGCACAACGTCGGCGGGTCGCTGGCGCTGCTCGAGGCGATGCGCGCGGTCGACTGCCGGCGGATCGTGTTCTCGTCCACCGCCGCCACCTACGGCGAGCCCGAGCAGGTGCCGATCCGCGAGGACGCGCAGACCCGGCCGACCAACACCTACGGCGCCACGAAGCTCGCCGTCGACGCGATGCTGACCTCGTACGCGACCGCGTACGACTTCGCCGCGGTGAGCCTGCGGTACTTCAACGTGGCCGGCGCCGCCCACGGCCTGGGCGAGCGGCACACCACCGAGACCCACCTCATCCCGATCGCGCTGCAGGTGGCGGCCGGGAAGCGCGAGGCGATGACGGTCTACGGCGAGGACTACCCGACGCCGGACGGCACCTGCATCCGCGACTACATCCACGTCTCCGACCTCGCCGACGCGCACCTGCTCGCGCTCACCGCCCCGGAGCCGGGCGAGCACCGGATCTACAACCTGGGCAACGGCACCGGGTTCTCCGTGCAGGAGGTCGTCGACGCCGTCCGCGAGGTCACCGGCCACCCGGTGCCGGTGCAGGTGGGCGACCGGCGGGCCGGCGACCCGGCGCAGCTCGTGGCCTCCAGCGACCGCATCCGCGCGGACCTGGGCTGGACGCCGCGGCACACCGACCTGACGGGCATCGTGCGCGACGCGTGGGAGGTCGCGCAGAAGCGCGGCTGAGCGATCTCAGCCGGCCGGGGTGTCCTCCCCGGCCGGCTCGGCGTCGGGCGCCCGGGTGACCGAGAGCCGGGCGATCCGGCGTCCGTCGAGCTCGAGGACGGTGAGCGTGCGGCCCTCCACCTCGACGGCGTCGCCGACGTCCGGCAGCCGGCCGAGCTCGGCGAGCACGTAGCCGGCGACCGTCTCGTACGGGCCCTCGGGCAGCCGCAGGCCGGTGACCTGCGCGAAGTCGTCGAGGTTGAGCAGTCCGTCGACGTCGTGCGGCCCGCCGGGCTCCTCGCCGTCCTCGGGGGCGACCTCCTCGTCGTACTCGTCGTAGATCTCGCCGATGACCTCCTCGATGAGGTCCTCGAGGGTGACGATCCCGTCGGTGCCGCCGTACTCGTCGACGACGATCGCCAGGTGCTGGTTCTCCCGGCGCATCTCCGACAGCGCCGTCAGCACGCCCGCCGTGCCGGGCAGCCGCTTCACCTCGCGGGCCATGTCACCCACGGTCGCCGCGCGCCCGGCCGGGTGGGTGGGCAGCAGCAGGTCCCGGACGTGCACGAACCCCACGACGTCGTCCTGGTCGCGGCCGGTGACCGGGTAGCGCGACCAGCCGGACTCGGCGACCTGCCGGGCGGCGCGGCTGACCGTCGTCGTCGCGTCGAGGAACTCGACCTCGGTGCGCGGGGTCATGACCTCGCGCACCTCGCGGTCGCCGGCGCGGAAGACCTCGTCGATGAGCCGCCGCTCGTCGCTGGACAGGGACTCGTGCGCGGCGACGAGGTCGCGCAGCTCCTCCTGGCTGATCGCCTCACCGCTGGCCCTGGGGTCGCCGCCGAGCAGCCGGACCAGCACGTTCGTCGACGCCGACAGCAACCAGATGACCGGGCGGGACAGCCGGGCGATGGTGTTGAGCGGCCGGGCGACGAGCAGCGAGAAGCCCTCGGCGCGCTGCAGCGCGAGCCGCTTGGGGGTCAGCTCCCCCACGACCAGGGACACGTAGCTGATCGCGACGGTGACCAGCACGAGGGCCAGCGGGTCGGCTACGCCCTCGCGGAGACCGCGGCGGACCAGCCAGTCGCTGAAGGGCCCGGCCAGGGTGCTGGCGCCGACGGCGGCGGACAGGAAGCCGGCGAGGGTGACGCCGACCTGGACGGCGGCGAGGAACCGGTTGGGGTCGCCGAGCAGCCGGGCCAGCGCGCGGCCGCGGCGCCCCCGCTCCGACAGCACCCGCACCTGGGCCTCGCGCAGGGACACGAGCGCGATCTCCGCGCCGGCGAACACGCCGCCGATCAGCACGAAGACGACGACCATGACGATGTCGAGCCAGACGTCGCTCACCGGCGGCGTGCTCCTCGCGTCTCGGGGTGGTGGTCCGTCCATGCTGCCCGGAGGGGGACCCGAAACCCACCGCGCGTCCGGGAGACGTCTCCCACGACCCTCACTGTGACCTCGGTCACGTCACCCTCCCGGGCGACCTCCGGCTACGGCTACTCTCCACGAAGTCACAGAAAGCGACTTGTCGACTTCGTGAGGTAATCACTCCGTGCGCCATCGGTCTTCCCCGCCGTCCGCCCGCCACGCCGCTCCGGTGGCTCCTCCGCGCCCCGCGCGGCGCCGGGCCCGCGCGCGTCGCCTGCTGCCGGTCCTGCTGGTCGTCCTCGTCGTGGGCGGCATCGCGCTGCTCGTGCCGCTGATGGCCGCGGGCCGGGGCGCGCTGTCGACGGCGGAGTCCGCGGCCACCTCCGCGGCGGACGCGGTGGAGGACGGCGCGGAGGACGGCGCGGAGGACGGCGCCGAGCGCACCGGCGTGGTCACGATGGGCGTCGACGGCGCGCCGACCACCGCACCGGGGACGACGCCCGGCGCGCCGGGCTCGTCGTCCGCGGACTCGTCGGCACCGGGCTCCTCGGCACCGGGCTCCTCGGCACCGGGCTCCTCGGCACCGGGCTCGTCCGCGGCGGACACCTCGGCGCCGGGGACCTCGTCGTCGGCCGGCCGCTCCACCGCCGCCGGCGGGGACCCGTCGTCGGCGCCCTCGTCGTCCTCGGCCGGGTCCTCGTTGTCCGGGTCCTCGTCGGCGTCCTCCTCCTCGTCCCCGGCGGGCACGTCGTCGGCTCTGCCCGGCTCCGCGGCCCCCTCGTCGGCCGGCTCCTCGTCGGCCGGTTCCTCGTCGGCCGGTTCCTCGTCGGCCGGGTCGTCGTCCTCGTCGGCGGGGGGGCCGGAGACGCAGACGCCGACCCCGTCGTCGGAGCCGGCGCCCGCGCCGGTGGCCCGCACCGCCGCCCCGGCCGCCCCGTCGGCGGAGACCGCGGTGCTGACCCTGGTCAACCAGGAGCGCGCCGCCGCCGGGTGCGCGCCGGTGGTCGCGGACGCGGCGCTGGCCGCCGTCGCGCGGGCGCACAGCGCGGACATGCGCGACCGCGGCTACTTCTCGCACGACACCCCCGAGGGGCTCGACCCGTTCGCCCGGGCCCGGGCCGCGGGCGTCGGCAACGCGCGGGCGGAGAACATCGCGCAGGGCCAGCCCGACCCGGCCGCCGTGATGGCGGCCTGGATGGACAGCCCCGGCCACCGGGCGAACATCCTGAACTGCTCGCTGACGAAGCTGGGCGTGGGCGTGGCCGAGGGCTCCGGCGGCCCCTGGTGGACCCAGCTCTTCGGCGCCTGAGCCCTCACCGCGCGAGCGCCTCGACGACGCGGGCCACCAAGGCCTCCGGGGTGCGCAGGTCGGCAGCGGTCACGAAGACCACCCGCCATCCGGCGGCGGTGAGTCCGTTCAGCCTGTGCCGGTCTCGCCTCAGCTGACCGGGCTCTCCGTGCCAGGCGCCGTCGTACTCGACCGCCAGGCGGTGTTCGGGAGAGGCGAGGTCCACTCGCGCGATGAAGCCCCCGCCGTCGTCGCGGACGGTGTACTGCGGCACGGCGGCCAGGCCGGCGAGGGCGAGGAGCACACGCACCCGGGCCTCCTGCGGGGACTCGGCGCGCGGATCGGCCGGCTCCACCGCCCGTCTCGCCCGCCGCGCCCCTCGGTGGGACGGCGACGTCTGCAGCGACCGGCGGAGCGCGGCACGGTCCCACCACACCACGCGCGAGCAACACGTCCAGGGCCGCCACCGCCTCCCCGAGCGGCTCGCCGCGAGCGATGTCGAGGGCCGTCCGTGCTCAGCTGGTGCACGGACGGCGGCGCGCCTGGACGACGTCGACGGGTGGGAGCACCGTCCGACGGACCCTCAGGCCGGCGACCGGTCCGAACCGCACGTCGACGGGGACTGACGCCTCGACCGGCATCGTCGCGTCCGCGAGCTCCGTGGCGCCGTGGAGGTGAGCCGCCGTCCGGCCGCTGAACACGGCCGCGGGAGGGACGAGCAGACACGCGCCACTGATGCGGACGTCGACATCGTCCGGCAGGTCGGCGTCGGCGTAGACACCGCTCACGCCGTCCACAGGGTCCGCGACTGCAGGGAAGTCGTCGTTCCCGAGCGGCCGCGGACGACGACTTCCCCGCACTTGGGAGGGCCACGTCGACCCCCGAGACGTGAGCGGCCCCCTCACCCGGGGGTGAGGGGGCCGCCGCAGCGACTACGTCAGGCCATGGCCTTCTGCAGGTTGGTGTCGATGGCCGCCAGGAAGTCCTGGGTGGTCAGCCACGGCTGCTCCTTGCTGATCAGCAGCGCGAGGTCCTTGGTCATCTGGCCGCCCTCGACGGTGTCGATGCAGACCTTCTCGAGGGTCTCGGCGAACCGGGTGACCTCGGGGGTGCCGTCCAGCTTGCCGCGGTGGGCCAGGCCCCGCGTCCAGGCGAAGATCGACGCGATCGGGTTGGTCGAGGTCTCCTTGCCCTGCTGGTGCTGGCGGTAGTGCCGGGTCACCGTGCCGTGGGCGGCCTCGGCCTCGACGGTGCGGCCGTCGGGGGTCATGAGCACCGAGGTCATGAGGCCCAGCGAGCCGAAGCCCTGCGCGACGGTGTCGGATTGGACGTCGCCGTCGTAGTTCTTGCAGGCCCAGACGTAGCCGCCCTCCCACTTGAGGGACGCGGCGACCATGTCGTCGATCAGCCGGTGCTCGTAGGTGATGCCGGCCTGCTCGAACTGGTCCTTGAACTCGGTCTCGAAGACCTCGGCGAAGATGTCCTTGAACCGGCCGTCGTAGGCCTTGAGGATCGTGTTCTTCGTCGACAGGTACACCGGGTAGCCGCGCTGCAGGCCGTAGTTCATCGAGGCCCGGGCGAAGTCGCGGATGGACTCGTCGAGGTTGTACATCGCGAGCGCGACGCCGGCGCCGGGCGCCTGGAAGACCTCATGCTCGATGGGCGCGGAGCCGTCCTTCGGGGTGAAGGTCACCGTCAGGGTGCCCTCGCCGGGGAAGCGGAAGTCGGTGGCGCGGTACTGGTCACCGAAGGCGTGACGGCCGACGATGATCGGCTTGGTCCAGCCCGGCACCAGCCGCGGCACGTTCTGCATGATGATCGGCTCGCGGAAGATGACGCCGCCGAGGATGTTGCGGATCGTCCCGTTCGGGGAGCGCCACATCTTCTTGAGGCCGAACTCCTCGACCCGCGCCTCGTCCGGGGTGATGGTGGCGCACTTGACGCCCACGCCGTGCTTCTTGATCGCGTTGGCGGAGTCGACGGTGACCTGGTCGTCGGTGGCGTCGCGGTGCTCGATGCCCAGGTCGTAGTACTCCAGGTTCACGTCGAGGTACGGCAGGATCAGCTGGTCCTTGATGAACTGCCAGATGATCCGGGTCATCTCGTCGCCGTCGAGTTCGACGACGGTGCCCTCGACCTTGATCTTGCTCACGTCAGACATTCCCTCTCTGCAGCCCCGGCCCGTCGGGCCGGGAGTCGGTCAGGTCGCGGTGCAGTCGCTCTACAGCTCCGCGACGTCGGCCTGCTTGGCGCGCACGGCCTCGGCCGCCTCGCGCAGCCCGGCCAGCTCGCTCTCGGTGAGGTCCCCCTCGACCACCCGGCGCACACCCGCACGCCCGATCTCGGCCTCGACGCCCAGGTAGACGCCGGAGATGCCGTACTCGCCGTCGACCCAGGCGCACACCGGCATGACGGCGCCGGAGTCCTCCATGACGGCGCGGGCCATGCGGGCCGCGGCCGCCGACGGCGCGTAGTACGCCGACCCGGTCTTGAGCAGCGCGACCACCTCGGCGCCGCCGTTGCGGGTGCGCTGCACGAGGTGCTCGACGCGGTCGGGGGCCAGGACGTCGGCCAGCGGCTTGCCGTCGACGGTGCAGCGCGAGGGCACCGGCACCATCGTGTCGCCGTGCGAGCCGAGGGTCAGGGTGCGCACCGAGGACACCGGGACGCCGAGCTCCTCGGCGACGTTGTTGGTGAACCGGGCGGTGTCGAGCATCCCGGCCTGGCCCATCACCCGCTCCTTCGGGAAGCCGGTGGCCAGCTGCGCGAGGGCGGTCATCTCGTCCAGCGGGTTGGACACGACGATGACGACGGCGTCCGGCGAGGTCCGCGCGACGTTCTCGGACACGTCCCGGACGATCTTCGCGTTGGTCTCGATGAGGTCCATGCGGCTCATGCCGGGCTTGCGCGGCAGGCCGGCGGTGATCACGACGACGTCGGACCCCTCGGTGCCCTCGTACGAGCCGCCGCCGACACCGACGACCCTCGTCTCGAAGCCCTCGATCGGGCGGGACTGGTTGATGTCGAGGGCCAGGCCCTCGGGCTTGCCCTCGACGATGTCGGTGAGGACGACGGTCTCGAAGACGTCGTACTCCGCGAGCCGGAGGGCGGTGGTGGAGCCGTAGAAGCCGGCACCGACGACGGTGACCTTGCCGTTCCTGGGCTGCTCTGCCATGGGCGTCAACCTAGACCCGGGACCCCGGTCACCGCGCCCGCGGGCCGACGCGCTCAACTGCCCGGGACGACGAGGGTCAGCGCCGACAGCGCGACCCCCGTCCCGGCCATCAGGACGACGTCGACCGGCCGGCTGCGGACGGCGAGGAAGCCGACCCGGCGGACGGGGAGCACCAGCCGCAGCACGGCCGCGCCCACGAGCGCCAGCCCGACCACCAGCAGGCCGCGCCGCCAGTGCTCCAGCGCCACCATCCCGAGCCCCACCGCGACCACGACCAGCACCGCGAACAGCGGCAGCTGGCGCAGCAGCCCGGCCAGGAACGGCCGGCGCAGGTACAGCGGCGGGCGGGTCACGCGTCCTCCTCGCCGGCGCTCGTCGACCACGTGCCCAGGGGTGCTCTGCTCCCGCGTGACCTCGCGAGCTCGGTCACGATGCCGTGAGCACGTCGTCCGCGGCGGCCCGCTCGGCGGCCAGCACCACGTTCTGCAGCAGCATCGCCCGGGTCATCGGCCCGACCCCGCCGGGGTTGGGCGCCACGTGCCCGGCCACCTCGACGACGTCCTTGGCCACGTCGCCGGCGATCTTCCCGTCGACCCGGCTGACGCCGACGTCGAGCACCGCGGCGCCCGGCTTGACGACGTCGGCCGTGACGAGCCCGGGCACGCCCGCGGCGGCGACGACGACGTCGGCGGTGCGCAGGTGGGCGGCCAGGTCCCGGGTGCCGGTGTGGCAGAGCGTCACCGTGGCGTTCTCGGTGCGCCGGGTGAGCAGCAGCCCGAGCGGGCGCCCGACGGTGATCCCGCGCCCGACGACGACCACCTCCGCGCCGGCCACCGGGACGTCGTAGCGGCGCAGCAGCTCGACGATCCCGACCGGGGTGCACGGCAGCGGCCCGTCGACGCCGAGCACCAGCCGGCCGAGGTTGACCGGGTGCAGGCCGTCGGCGTCCTTGGCCGGGTCCATCGCCTCGAGGACGGCGTACTCGTCGACCTGGCGGGGCAGCGGCAGCTGGACGATGTAGCCGGTACACGCCGGGTCGGCGTTGAGCTCCTCGACGACGGCGAGGACGTCGGCGAGCGTGGCGGTGGCGGGCAGCTCGCGCTGGATGCTGGCGATGCCGACCTGCGCGCAGTCGGAGTGCTTGGCGTTGACGTACCAGCGGCTGCCCGGGTCGTCGCCGACCAGCAGCGTGCCGAGGCCCGGCCGGTGGCCGGCCGCCGTGAGGGCCGCGACCCGCGCGGTGAGCTCCTGCCGGATGGTGGCTGCGGTCGCCTTGCCGTCGAGGATCGTCGCGGGCACCCCGACAGTGTGCCGGAGGCGCCTCCCGGCCGACCGCTGCGGCCTACGCTCGGGGCGAGCCCCCGCACAGCCGGATCCCTCGAGGAGAGCTGATGACCGAGCGCGACCCGTCCACCCGGCAGCTCGGCGCCGACTGGCGGGAGCAGACCACGCCCGGTCTGGCGCCCGTGGCCGGCTCGTCCGCCGTGGGCCCCGGCGGCTACGGCCAGGCGGCCCCGAACCCGTACACGACGCCCAGCTACTCCGACCGGCCGGTGCCGGTGCGCGGGCCGGACTCGCTCGGCGGGCTGCTGCTCATCCTGGCCGGCATCGCCGCCGCGGTGAGCCTGCCGCTGCGCTGGCTGGCGGAGGGCCGCACCGGCTGGGGGCTCGTCCGCCGCGGCTTCGACGAGGCGGGCGCCGGCTTCGGCTCGCTGGTGGACTCCGGCTTCTGGCAGCCGCTCGCCGTCGTTTTGGGCGGGGGCGTGCTGTTCCTGCTCGGGATCCTGCTGTGGCTGCCCGCGCGGACGCACCGCCTCCTCGGCGTCCTCGCGCTGTTCGTCAGCGCGCTGGCGATCGCCGCGGTGCTCGTGCCGTTCGCCGCGGAGGACTGGGACCCGTCGGCGTTCGGCCTGGGCTTCTGGTTCGCCTGCGCCGTCGGCGTCCTCGGCCTGCTCGGCGCGCTCAAGGCGATGCTCACCGGCCCGCGCTACCGATGACGTCGTCGGCCCACCGGCCGACACCGCGGCCAGGAGCCCGGAAGGACCTCGGTGCCCACACACACGCCTCGCACGCTCGGCGCGGGCCCCTGCACCGAGGCCGGTCGCCGCGTTGAGCCGCTCCCGGCGCTCGACCGCGGGAACCTCCGGCCCCGACTCCTCCCGCCGCCTCCCAGGGCGGCTCGCTCACCCCTCGACGAGGGCGCCGTGGGCGCGGGCGACCTGCACCGCCTGCACGAGGTCGAGCCGGACGCCGGTGAGGTCCAGGCCCCGCCACGGCCAGGCCTCGGTGGCCGCGCCGCGCAGGTCGGTGCCGCGCAGCTTCGCGCCCTGCAGGCGGGCGCGGTCGAGGTCGGCGCCGGTGAGGTCGCACTCGCGCAGGTCGGCGTCGGTGAGGTCGGCCTCGCGGAACCGCTGACCGGACAGGTCGCTGCCGGACAGGTCGACGCCGCGCAGCGACGTCCAGCTCCAGTCCGAGTCGGTGCTGGTCAGCGGCCGGACGACGGCGCCGGGGAACTGCGAGCCGGTGAGCTTGCAGCCCTCCCAGACGGCGTCGATCAGCCGGGCGCGGTCGAACCGGCAGGACAGGAACGCGCTTCCACGGTGCCGCGAGCCGCTCATCCGCACGCCGGTGAGGACGCAGGAGTCGAACACGCAGCGGCGGGTGACCAGCTCGGTGAGGTCGGCGTCGTCGAACCGGCAGCGGGTGAAGGTGACGCCGTCGAGCTCGGCGCCCCACCAGTCGACGCGGGCGAGGTCGGCGCCCTCCAGCTCCTCCCCCGGCCCGGGCGGACCGACGTGGGGCCGGCCCCGCGATGCGCCCGGCCTCAATGCGCGAAGTGGCGGGTGCCGGTCAGGTAGAGCGGGACGCCGGCCGCGCGCGCCGCGGCGACGACCTCCTCGTCGCGCACCGACCCGCCCGGCTGCACCACCGCGCGCACCCCGGCGTCGAGCAGCACCTGCAGGCCGTCGGCGAAGGGGAAGAACGCGTCGGAGGCGGCCACCGACCCCGCGGCCCGCTCCCCCGCCCGCGTGACCGCCAGCCGCGCGGAGTCCACCCGGTTCACCTGGCCCATGCCGACGCCGACGGTCGCCTTGTCGTGGGCGAGCAGGATCGCGTTGCTCTTCACCGCGCGGACCGAGCGCCACGCGAACACGAGGTCGTCGAGGCCGGCGGCGTCCAGCGGCTCCCCGCAGGCCAGCGTCCACGTGGTCGGGTCGTCGCCGGCGGCGTCGACGCGGTCGGCGCTCTGCAGCAGCAGCCCGCCGCCGACCGGCCGCAGCTCGACCGGGGGCCGGCCGGCCTCGGGCAGCCGCAGCAGCCGGATGTTCTTCTTCGCCGTCAGCACCTCGACGGCGTCGGCGGTGAACGACGGCGCGACGACGACCTCGGTGAACACGCCGGCCACCTGCTCGGCCATCGCCAGGTCGACCTCGCGGTTGGCCGCGATGACGCCGCCGAAGGCCGAGACCGGATCGCAGGCGTGCGCCTTGCGGTGGGCGGCGGCGACGTCCGGGCCGACGGCGATCCCGCACGGGTTGGCGTGCTTGATGATCGCCACGCAGGGATCCTCGTGGTCGTGCGCGGCCCGCCACGCGGCGTCGGTGTCGACGTAGTTGTTGTAGGACATCTCCTTGCCGTGCAGCTGCTCGGCGTGCGCCAGCCCCCGCTCGCCGCTGCGGTACAGCGCCGCCCGCTGGTGCGGGTTCTCGCCGTAGCGCAGCACGTCGGCGCGCTCCCAGGACGCGCCGACCCAGGACGGGAAGCCGGACCCGTCGTCGGGGGCGAGGACGTTGCCCATCCAGGAGGCGACGGCGATGTCGTAGGTGGCGGTGTGCCGGAAGGCGGCCACGGCCAGCTGCTGCCGCTCGGGGAGGGTGAAGCCGCCCGCGGCCACGGCGGCGAGGACGTCGCCATACCGGGCGGGGTCGACGACGACGGCGACCGACGGGTGGTTCTTCGCGGCCGCGCGCACCATCGCCGGGCCGCCGATGTCGATCTGCTCGACGCACTCGTCCGGCGTCGCGCCCGAGGCCACGGTCTCGGTGAACGGGTAGAGGTTCACGACGACGAGGTCGAAGGCGGCGACGCCGAGCTCCTCGAGCTGCGCGACGTGCTCGGGCTTCCGCCGGTCGGCGAGGATGCCGGCGTGCACGGCCGGGTGCAGCGTCTTGACCCGCCCGTCGAGGCACTCGGGGAAGCCGGTGACCTGCTCGACCGGCGTGACCGCGATCCCGGCGTCGGCGATGCGCCGCGCGGTGGCCCCGGTGCTCACCAGCTCCACGCCGGCGTGGGCCAGGCCGCGGGCGAGCTCCTCGATCCCGGTCTTGTCGTAGACGCCCAGCAGGGCACGGCGCACCGGCGTCCGGGTGTCGCTCATCGGGGGCTCTCCTCCGTCGTCCCGGTGACGAGTCGCGCCACCGTCTCCACCAGGAGCGTCCGCTCCACGGCCTTGATGCGTTCGTGCAGGCGGTCCTCGTCGTCACCCGGCAGCACCGGCACCTCGCGCCGGGCGAGCACCGGGCCGGTGTCGACGCCGGCGTCGACCAGGTGCACCGTGCTGCCGGTGACGTCCACGCCGGCGGCCAGCGCGTCGCGGACGGCGTGCGCGCCCGGGAAGGCCGGCAGCAGCGCGGGGTGGGTGTTGACCAGCCGGCCCTCGTAGCGGGCGAGGACGGCGGAGCCGACGATCTTCATGAACCCGGCCGACACCACCAGGTCGGGCTCGTGCGCGGCGATCGCCTCGGTCAGCGCGCGGTCCCAGGCCGCCCGGTCGGGGAAGTCGCGCAGCGCGACGGTGAAGGTCGGCAGGCCGCGGCGGCGGGCGTGCGCGAACCCGGCGGCGTCGCGGTCGGCGCCGACGGCGACCACCTGCGCCGGGTAGCCGGGGTCGTCGGCGGCCTCGAGCAGCGCCGCGCACAGCGAGCCGGTGCCCGAGATCAGCACGACGACCCGCGCCCGCGGGGAGGACTCGGGGCCGGGCACGTCCGCGACCCTATCGACGGCGCCGGGCCCCTCAGCCGAGGGACCGCCACCGCGCGGTGGCCGCCCCGACCGCCGCGGCGATGCCGGCCTGCAGCGCGACGGAGAGCGCGGTGGCCACCGGTGGCGCGCCGACGTCGGCGAGCGCGCCGTCGCCCAGCGACCCGCCGGCCACCGCGGCGAGGACGCCCACGGCCACCCCCAGGGCGGCGCCGGCCGGCACGCCCCACAGGCCGGCGACCACCGAGCCGCCGTCGTCGTCGGTCAGGCGGCGGCCCAGCGCCACCCCGGCGACCAGGCCGGCCAGCGCCGGGACCGCCTGCGAGACGAACGCCAGCAGCGGCACCGCCTGGGTGTCGGGCAGCGCGGCCAGCAGCGGCAGCGCCGGCACCGGACCGAGGCTGATGCCGTGCACCGAGACGACGGTGCCGGCGCCGACCGTGAACCCGGGCCCGGCCGCCACGCCGAGCGCGGCCGCGGCGGCGTTGGGCAGCAGCAGCGCCCCGAGCGCCAGCGTGCCCACCGCGCCGGCGCCCGAGCCGCCGAGGGCGCCCGCGACCGCCGCGTACCCGGCGGCGTCCGCGGCCAGCGCGACGGCGACGACGGCGAGGCCCAGCGCCCCCGCGGCGAGCAGCCCGGCGAGGACGGCGGGCAGCAGCGGGCGCGCCGGCCCGGGCAGGCGGTCGAGGACGCCGTCGAGCAGGTCGCCCTCGCGCAGCACGCCCCAGCCGGCGGCGACCGCGGCGAGGACGGCGGCGCCGACGGCGCAGCGCGGCAGGTCGGTGCGGGCGCCGGGCCCGTCGACGGCGAGCCCGAGCAGGACGGCGAGCAGTGCGTGCACCGCGACCGCGGTCGCCACGACACCGGCCGCGGCGCGGGCACCGGCGGGCTCGGCGACGCGCACCACGCCCCGCCCGGCGCGGTCGAGCCCCCAGGCGACGGCGAGGGTGAGCAGCAGCGGCGCGAGGACCAGCGGCCCCGACGGCAGGTCCAGCCCGCCGCCGTTGGCGAGCAGCCACAGCCGGCCGCCGACGCGGGCCGCGCTCGGGACCGACAGCCCGCCGGCCGGGTCCAGCGTCTCGACGACGACGACCGCGAGGCCCAGCCCGAGCAGCCCGAGCAGCGTGACCGCGGCGGTGGCGGCGGCGGTCAGCGCGGCCGGGTACCAGGGCCGCCCGGCACCGGGGCCGCGCTGTCCCGGCAGGGGCAGGCGCGCCAGCAGGGAGACCACGCCCCCACTCTCGCAAGCGTCCCCGCCGTCTGTCCGCCGCACGCGCCGGGAAGGCGCTGTGACGCCGACGAGGGCCGGCGGCGGGTGCCGCCGGCCCTCGTCGGGACGGTGGGGGGGGGGGGGGGGGGGGGGGGGGGGGGGGGGGGGGGGGGGGGGGGGGGGGGGGGGGCGGGGGGGGGGGGGGGGGGGGTGTGGTGGGGGGGGTGGGGGGGCGCGTGGGTGCTGGTGG